>SLLL01000185.1 GCA_007134085.1 Balneolaceae bacterium | reverse complement strand
TCTCTGATCAGAAAATCAGAAAAGAAAAAAGCCACAATAATACCGGCAAGAATTCCGGCAAACCCTTTAAGAATTCTCCAGCGTAGTTCTTCAAGGTGGTCGAGAAACGACATGGATGCACTTGGATCAATTTTCGGAGCTTTTGCCCTGGGCAGGATCGCGCCCATAATACTTCGTTTTGACTTTTCTGTAGATTCGCTCATTTATGGTAATTGGCTAACTGCCAAAATATTGATCAATAATTCTTATGAGATAGTAAACGGAGGCTACGCTGAAACAAAATCATACAAAGGAAATTCCCTGCACATTGCCTGAACATTCTCCTTTACATCTCTCAAATTGTTTTCATCACCCGGTTTTTGAAGAACGGTGTCGATTAATCGTACAACCTCAGCAAATTCAGCTTCTTTAAAACCACGGGTTGTTAAAGCCGGTGTACCGATACGGATTCCTGATGTTACGAACGGACTTTCTGTATCGAAAGGCACCATATTTTTATTTACCGTAATTCCCGCCTTATCAAGCGCTTCTTCAGCAATTTTTCCATTCAGTCCCTTATTCCGTAAATCAACAAGAATGAGGTGGTTGTCGGTGCCGTTACTTACAAGGTTGTATCCTCTGCCGATAAACTCTGCAGCCATTTTCTTCGCATTTGCCACAACCTGCTTTTGGTAAGTAACAAACTCAGGCTTAAGTGCTTCACCAAAAGCCACAGCTTTCGATGCAATAACATGCATCAGCGGCCCGCCTTGTGAGCCGGGAAATACGGCAGAATCCAAAACTTCACTTATCATCTTCACCCGGCCGGATTTTGGTGCAACAACGCCAAGCTTATTCTCAACATCGTTTCCTACCAGAATCATACCACCGCGAGGCCCGCGAAGAGTTTTATGGGTGGTAGTTGTAACCACATCTGTGTAGGGCAGAGGGTCATTCAAAACCTTTGCAGCAATTAAGCCGGCAGTATGTGCCATATCCATCCAGAGAAATGCACCAACCTCATCAGCTATCTCTCTGAAAGCTACATAATCAAAATCGCGGGTGTAGGCACTTGCACCAATTGAGATCATTCTGGGTTTTACCTCTTTTGCTTTTTCACGCACTTTATTCAGATCTATCCGCCCTGTCTCTTTATCAACACCGTAAAATGTAGCGTTGTAGGTTAAACCTGAGAAATTTACGGGTGAACCATGCGTTAAGTGCCCCCCGTGGGCTAGGTCAAGGCCCAGGAGCGTATCACCAGGTTTCATGAAGGCGAGATAAACCGCGGCATTAGCTGATGCTCCTGAATGGGGCTGAACGTTTACCCAATCTGCGCCGAAGAGTTCTTTAGCCCGTTCGCGTGCCAAATCTTCAGCTTTATCTACATGCTCACAGCCACCATAATATCTTTTACCGGGGTATCCCTCAGCATATTTGTTTGTGAGCACACTACCCATAGCCTCAATGGTTGCTCTGGATGCAAAGTTTTCCGATGCAATTAATTCAAAATTCAGATTCTGGCGCTCTGTCTCTTCTTCGATGTATCCGTAAAGTTCTGGATCTTGCGATTTTAGTGTACTCATAAACCGTTATTTTGATGTTAAGGAGTGAATTTTTTGAACCCTGCGATCGTGGCGGCCACCTTCAAACTCTACAGAGAACCAGGTTTCTAAAATTTTGTGAATCTGCTCTTTATTTAGTTGACGGCCTGGGAGACAGATAATATTCGCGTTATTGTGTTGCCGCGAGAGTGATGCAGATTCAGTATCATAAACGAGTGCAGCACGAACATTTTCGAATTTATTGGCAGTCATACACATGCCTTGTCCGCTTCCGCAAATGAGTACCCCAAATTCATGCTCGCCATTGCTAACTTTTTTGGCAACCTGAACGGCATATTCTGGATAATCACAAGATTCTTCATTGTGAGTGCCAAAATCAATCGGCATAATGCCTAACTCTTCAAGAGATTTTTTAGCCAGTTCTTTGGCTTCAAATCCTGCGTGATCACTTGCAATTGGTACAATCATTCGGGCAATTTTTGTGAGTAATAAACAGCATTAAATATCTCGAAAAAATCAGTGATGAAAAAGCCGCTTTGTGGATTAATTCGATTCAAAAAAATCAGGCTGTTTGCTGTAGTTTTGTTTTTTGATTCAGCAGAAAATTGAGCGATTCCCTGTTAAACTCTTCAGGCTTATCCACATTTACTACGTGTCCGCTTCCTTCCACAACAACAAGATAGGAGTGGTTGAAATCTTTTACCATTTTCCGAACAGGAGGTAAGAACATATGATCTTCTTCCCCCATTATGTATAACGTTGGGGCATCCATCTCTTTTTCAGTGAAATAGCGAAGCAGGGGGTTAACATCGTACGTAAGCCTGAACCACTTGAGAAACTCTTTTTTTGCAAGGTTCTTTGCCTCACTCACAAACATACTTCTGGACTCTTCATGATTTTTCTTCGGCATGATAACCCAGGCAAAAAGGCTGTAAAGCCACATAAAGGGAACCAATCGTTTAAAAGTGTGCCCCATCCAGATGAGAATTCTCGAGCGAATGTTCATTCTTGTAATGGCTCCGCACATTACAGCTGAGGTAATTCGATCCGGCTCCATGTCGGCAATAGTTCGGATAATAATTGTTCCGAGGGATACACCGATAAAGTGCGCCTGTTTAATGTTGAGGTTGTCCAGCGTTTCAATAACATCTTTACTAACCGTTTTGAAGGTGTACTTCTCTTTGTAGTACTTCTTCATTGTACTCATCTCTTTCGACTTGCCATGCCCACGAAGGTCTACCAAAAGTACGTTAAACTCCTCACTATAAGTTTTTATCTGGCGAAACCAAATAGAAGAGGAGCCTCCGGCACCGTGAATAAAGACCACCCAGTCTTTTTCGGGAGAGTTATGATATGTTTTAGTGGATAACATGCGTATTAGTAGCTGAAACGGTAATTTCAGAATCATCTTTTATCAGAACGTCACAAAATAACAATAAGATTCCCAAATAGTGCATCAACTTTGAAATGATTACGTTCTTTTTGTTGATTTATACATCGTTTACAGAAAAACAGGTTATATTTGCGGAATGCGAAAAATCACAGCCATTATAAAAGTTGTTCTCTTCATCTCGGCAACGTTTCTAATCTATTTTGCCTACTTGATTCCGTATCTCTTTACCAGAATTTTCAGAATACATTTTGAACCACTCCGAAACCTCTGCCTGAGAGTTTGGGGTAAATGCAGTGCTTTAATTTTAGGATTACATATAACGGTTGAGGGTACCCCGCCTAAGCCTCCTTTTTTTGTGGTGAGCAATCATCTTAGCTATCTCGATGTTCCGGTATATGCCTCTGTGATTGATACTACATTTGTATCGAAATCTGAGGTTAAGCACTGGCCTGCTATCGGTTTTATGGCCAGGACACTGGGCATACTCTTTGTAAATCGAAGTTTAAGGAGTGATGTACCCAGGGTAAACCGAGAAATATCCGAGCAGATCAACGAAAGGCAAGGGGTGGTACTTTTTCCTGAGGGGATGACATCACCCGGAGAAAAAATTCTACGGTTTCGGCCTTCTCTTCTACAACACGCAGCAGATGTTAACCTTGAAGTATCATACGCAGCCATTCGCTACGAAACAGCACCCGGCGATGTGCCTGCGCATAAATCTGTGTGCTGGTGGGGGAAAGCTCCACTCCATACACACCTTTTGGGAGTTGCCGCCACCAAGAGAATAGATGTATTGATCCGTTTTGGTGATTCTACGGTAATTCATAATGACAGGAAAGAACTTGCACAGGAGTTGCAAAGTAGAGTGGAACGGCTTTTTATACCTGTTGTTGATGAGCTTGAAGAGGAATTTGAACCTGTAAAGTTTTAGAATTAGAACAGATTTGAAGCTGAGCAATCTCTCGTATTTCAAAATCTTTTTACTGGTTTATCTATTGCTGATGATTCTTTCTGCCGTAGTGCAGATTTTTTTTCAAGAAGAGGATGAGAAGCACATTTACCATCAAACAGAAATTACTCAGATTGCTGATGATGAGATTGAAATTACTTTTTATCGGTTAAAAAACTCTGAAAGCAGTGATGCTGTGGTGATATTGCCTGACCTGTTGATGGGTACTTCAATTTTGTTGCCGCTGGCTGAAGAACTACAAAATTTTCGGAATGTGTACATTTTGAACTATCCAACACATTCTGTGCAAGGGAATCGAATTGCGCACTCTGTTTCTCAAAGGGCCAGGATTTTGAGTGAATTCATATCAACGCTTCCGTATCAAAATGTTGACATCGCAGCACACGGTTATGGCAGCCTGATTGCTATAAAAAAACTATCAGATAATGGAAGCAATGAAAGCGTAAACAGTTTAAGCCTGGTGTCGCCCTATGGGCCTGTTGAGTTTCATCTGCTTGGCAGCCAGACTGTTAACCGATATATGTACAATGCCCTGTTTCCTTTCTCATATCTGTTCAGATACACGGTTCCGCATTTTGGGTGGTACCACAATCAGATTCTTATAAACGAAAACATTCGTGCTTTCGCTGAGATGGAACAAGCCAGCTTTAGAGAATGGGTGGAAAATGTTGATTTGCCGGTTCATATCATCCATCCGATGAACGATCATTACATCAATTATCAAACATCGGTAGAGATCCACAGGTTAATTCCGCAAAGCACCTTTGCCGCGGCCGAAGTGAATCAGGAGAAGATTCAGAAAAATCCTGCATTTTGGGTTGAGCAACTCTTATGGTTTTGGGAAGTGGTTGAAAACGGGGCAGCCGAATCTCGTGCAGATGCATCCAAAGAGCGTATAGAGAATTCAAAAAAACCGTTCGATCCTGATAGCGTGGAATCTCACACAGGTTGGCCACTTGTAATTATGATGGTGTTCATTGTACTGCTTACCATCATAAATGAAGACCTCACTTGTATAAGTGCAGGCCTTCTTGTAGCCGCCGGTATTATCGATTTGCCATTTGCAATAACAGCATGTTTTATCGGGATATTTATAACGGATGCACTCGCATATTTTCTGGGCAGCAGAGTTGGCAGGCCTATTTTTCAGAAAGTGCCATTCAAATGGGTAATTGATGAAGGTGATGTAGACAGGGTAGAAAACCTGCTAAAAATGCATGGCATTAAGGTAATTTTTGCAACCCGGTTTTTGCCCGGAACACGGCTGCCAACCTATATAACTGCCGGCATTCTTAAAACAGATTTCAAACTTTTTTTGCTCTACTTTGTACTTGCAATCATGGTGTGGGCACCATTACTGGTAACTTTAGCTGCATTTCTTGGAAGGCCCATGCTTGGTTTTATAGAATCGTATCAGGACTATGCGTTACTTGTAGTAGCAATAATCGTACTTGTAATCTATTCACTGCTAAAGTTTATGCTGCCTCTGGCAACTGTTACCGGAAGAAGGCGATTTGTTGTTAAACTATTGAGGCTGAAAGAGCGCGTCATTGGGTAAGAACCAAAAAAAACGGGATGCTATAAAGATAACATCCCGTTTACAAATCTTGTAATGTGAATAGCTTAAATCGGTACACGCACTCCTGCATTGAACTGGAGTTGATCGAAACCACTTAGAAATATTCTTGGTTCTGCGTAGATTTTTACAGATCCAAGGTCATATTCAACACCTGCACCTAAACCAAGGCCGAGTTCAGAATCGGAAAAAGACTCTGAAAATCCACCACCACTAAACGATGATCTTACATAGTGAATACCTAATGTTCCAAGGCCATAAAGTATCAGGTCATTCTCATTATAAAAGATGTAATTGAAATTGAAGTTAACTTCTAAGGCAGTGGTTGATATTTCTTCGCCAAAAAAGCTCTCAGTGCCAATAAGATAATAAACGATGTCTGCACCAACTCGCATATTCTCGTTCAATCCATATGTACCATTCAATTGGATGCCAAGCTCTTCTATATCAAATCCGTAAGAAATTCCCCCTCCAATTGATATGTCTTGTGCTTTTACATTGCCGGAAATGCCCGCAAAAATAATAGCAACAGCAAATATATACGTTAGTTTTTTCATACTGTTAGTCTCATTTGGTTTACATTTTTGGTTGCGATATTTTGTAATGAGTTATTCAGTACAGATACCGTCTTTTACTATATTATGTATTTCCGTTTTAAAAAAAAATTGAATAAATGAACGGCACTCAGGATACTAATGTCGATCAGGATGTTAGACAAAATGCATCCCAAAGCAGTTTAGAAGATGATAAGCTTGTAAGTGCTGCTGTTAAAGGCGATCAGAACGCATATAGGGCGCTGATGGATAAGTATCAAAAGCCTCTATACTTTCATGTACTGAAAATGGTGAAACACCATGAACAGGTTGAAGACCTTGTTCAAGAAGCTTTTATGAAGGCATTTGGGAATCTTCAATCGTACAATACCAGTTATGCTTTTTCTACATGGTTATATCGAATTACTACTAATCATACAATCGACTACCTCCGGAAGCGTAAACTCGATACAACTTCTATTCACAATCCTTATAAAACGAATGATGGTGAAGTAGAAATTCAAATTTCTGATACCAAAGAGACAGACCGTGCCATTATCCGAAAAGAGAGAAAACAGATCATCCATCAGGCCATACAGAATCTTCCTGAAAAATATCGTGAAGTGATTGAGATGAGACACCTTGATGAGCTTAGTTATCAAGAGATCTCCGAACATCTGGATTTACCCTTAGGCACAGTAAAAGCTCACATTTTTAGGGCAAGAGAAATGCTTTATAAAGCGCTGAAGGATCAAAAAGACATGTTCTGAACTTTTTTAAACTGGAAGTTCGTTCAACATTCTCATAATTCTATCCTGACGTTCGCTGTAAGGCCCTTCAAAATTTCTGAGAATTTTTAAGGCTTCATTGTAAAGATCGAATGCTTCGGTGTACTGGCCAGTTTTGTGTTTAAATAAAGCAAATTCACGCAAACCTAGAGCTTTTTCGAGGGAGCTGTCGCTATGGATATTTTGCAGATGGGCAAACCCGGTTTTTATAAACTCCTCAGCTGTATCACTTTCTCCCTTAAATAAGTAACTTTGTCCCAAAGCCATTTTTGTGCGTGCTGTAAAAGAGTGTGAGTCAGAAAGGCGATCGTAAAAAACATTGTAAGCCTCTTTTAAAATAGTATGTGCATATTCAACTCTATCGGTGTGCAGATAAATCTCACCGAGAGTGAATTTACTTATCGCTGTGTTAACATTATCAACTCCAAGAACAGCAGAGCGTACATCGTGTGCTGTTGAAATGTTCTCGTAAGCTACATCATACTGGCCTTGCTCCATCAGTGCAATGCCAAGATTGTTCATCGTTAGCGCAACTTTAGGATGCATATCGCCAAGCAGCAATTTCCGCATCTCGAGTGCTTCGCTGAACAATTGCTCAGCTTCTTTAAATTTCCCAATGGTGAGCAGCGTAGCCCCGAGGTTGTTCATGCTCATTGCAAGATCGGGGTGTATAGTGCCAAGAAGATCCTTACGTAGCTCAAGCACTTCGCGGAACATGCTTTCAGATTCAGAGTATAAACCTTTATTGAGCAAAGTAACGCCGAGGCTGCTCATACTAGCCACGGTACTTTCATGATTTAGCCCATAAATACGGTTCCGCACTTCAAAACTTTCCCTGTAAAGATCCTCTGCCTCATCATAATTACCAATTCGCCGTAATATATAGGCAAGATTAAATTGAGTTTCTGCGAGATTAGAGAGGTTAGGTGTGCTCTTTGCCGTTTGCAATGCCAGAGATGACCGTAAAAGAGAATCTGCCTTTTCAAAATTTCCCAAATCACTGTACAACAGGCCCAATTCATTATAGATTGAAATTGTTTCTGCATGATCATTTCCAAAGAGATCTTTTCTGATGTGCAGAGCATTGGTAAGTAACTCTTCAGAGCGTTCAAACTGCCCTAACTTCCTGTAAATCTGCCCTGTAACCTCAAACATTTGTGCCTGAACATCCGGCTGGCCTTCCAAAAGCCTAATCCGTTCTTCTCCCTGCTGCAAAAGCTGCCACGCCGTAAGATTTTCTCCCTGAGATTGTGTTGGGTCATTCGCCTCAAACAAATCAACAAGAAAAGTTGTGATTTGAGCAGCTTTTAATGCTTCACTTTGTGCCTCGTTACGTTGCTCGGTTATAGAGATATTGTAAAAAATAAAAAACGAGATTAGCATGGCCACAAAAATGGTTACAGTAGCCACTGGCAGCTGGTTTCGCTTTAAAAATTTAACAGACTTATAGGTAAAATTTTGCTTTCTCGCGCGTATTGGTAAACCTTTAAGATGGCGCTCAATGTCTTCTTTAAATTCAACTACAGACTGATAACGCTGAGCAGGATCTTTCCGTAAAGCGTTTGTGATGATTGTGTCTAAATCACCTTTAAGTGATTGAATAAGTTTTTTGGGGCTGGTTGAGCGCTTTTCTGAAATTTCGGTAAGCCGTGCCACCTTTAGTTTTTGGAGTTTTGATGATGGCTTTATAGCAGTTTGGTTAAGTATTACACGCTCTGTTTCAGCAATGGTTCTGTTTTTGAATGAGTAAGCTTTACAACCTGCAAGAAGTTTGTAAAGCACCAGGCCAAGCTGATAGATATCACTTGCTGTATTCATTGGTTTGCCGCTAACCTGCTCAGGGCTGGCAAAATCCGGTGTCATTAGCCTGAAACCGGTATTAACCAATGTTCTTGCTTGATGCAGATTATCATCGAGCAGTTTCGCAATTCCAAAATCGAGTAGTTTTACAAAAGCCTCGTTCGTTACGTAAATATTTCCCGGTTTCAGGTCGCGGTGTATTACAAGGTTTTGATGTGCATATGATAAGGCGTTACAAATTTGGAAAAACAGATGAAGCCGTTCTTCAATGGTGAGTTTATGTTCATCACAAAACGTATCGATAGGCTTTCCTTCCACATACTCCATGATAAAGTAGGGGCGGCCGTCGCATGTAGCACCACCATCAATCAGGTGGGTAATATT
>SLLL01000232.1 GCA_007134085.1 Balneolaceae bacterium | reverse complement strand
TTGGCTGGGACAATGTGTATGCCGCACTGAAAGGTTGGAGAAAAGTATTAGAGTCAAAAGGAATCCTGACATTTCAGATGTCCGGCATTCCTGTTGCCGAAGCGCGTGGATTTGCCATCAATTACCGGCCGTTTCCAATCGCTGCATTTAATTCAAATGATGCGGTTACCGGCCGAATATTTACGTTACTTCACGAAGTGGGCCATATTTTATTGGGTGAAAGTGTATTGCACGAACGGTCCCCGCTGGAATCAAACAATGCAATCGAAAATTGGTGCAACCGGTTTTCAGCCACAGTTTTACTTCCCGAAGAATATGTGACACAAACAGCACGGGATACAGGGAAACATGCGAATGCTGTATGGAGTGAACAGGAAATAGAAGCCATAAGCCGCCGGTTTATAGTAAGCCCGTCCGCAATGGTTCGCCGCCTTCGGAGGTTGGATCTGATTGCAAATGAAAGTTATCAAGAGCTGGTAAAGGTTTTTGATCAAAGAAGACCGTACGATAGCGGAGGTTCAGGCGGCAACCACTATAACAATGTGCTGGCACGGTTAGGTACACTGCTGCCATCCATGGCTTTCCAGGGATACTATTCCGGAGAAATCAATACACGCGACCTTTCTTCAATCATGGGAACAAGTGTGGCAAAGCTTGGAGTCATGGAAGAAAAAGTGATGGGTGTTAATTATGCATTCAAATAACCCGGTATGTATTGCCTGGATACCAACGTACTGATTAATTCCTGGCATTTTTGGTATGCACCGGCAACACACCCAACCTTTTGGACGGGATTGCAAACACTGGCCGGGGAAGGCAGGCTTGGGTTTCCATACCAGGTGTATGAAGAACTGGAATTGCAGCATGATGATTTGTGGGAATGGTGCCGGGACAGAAGAGATCAATTGATGCTGCCGGCAACTGAGGAGAGTGAACAAATCTTTGCAGAATTAGCAGCAGAATTTCCTGACCTGATTGGGGCATTGGGGTTGGGCCAGAGTTATGCTGATTTATATGTAGTGGCAATGGCAGAGTCGAGAGGCTGGGTGGTTGTTTCAACAGAAGAATTAAGCAACAGCCCAAACCGCAGAAAATGGAGAATTCCGAATATTTGCAGGGAACGAGGTGTAGATTGTATACAACCCTACAGTTTAATACAAAGAGAGGGTTGGGTTTTTAATCATTAAAATTGACAGACAATTTATTTTGCTACCATTATTAAGAATAGAATTCCATCTTCAACTCTTTTTTTGATTGCTTTCAGTTTTGTGTATTCAAATTTACCGGCAGAACCATGTGTGCCGTCATTAAAAATTCTGAACAGTTCATGGATATTTTTAATGTCCTGCTCAACGAATTCCTCTACAGCTTCACCTGTCAGGCCTTTTCGGGTTAACAAATATTTGATTTTTGACCGCCTCGTTGGATTGCCCCTTTCTGTTTTGGCGCAATCCGGTAATGCTTCAAAAACCAGTTCATCTGGAGCGGTGGTTTCAATGATCTGATTCAATATTTCTCTTGAACTTGTGCAAAAATGGCGTGCAGCGTCTGGGTTTACGGGATTCAGTGAAAATAGTGCACCTCTCCATCGTTTATCCAGGTCAGAAGAAATTGAAATCAATTCATCTAACCGCGAACTTTGCAAATCGTCTGAATCATATGTTTCATCGGTTTCATTCCCGGTCAAAATATTCATCAGGCTGAGGCTGTTCAGGTTTTCCTGCTCAAAATACTCCAGCATCTCTTGTTGTGTGGGTGTAAGCTGAGCACGTTCCCAATCCTCATTAATCCGTTCATAAGCATCATTAAACGAATAAACAGTTTTAACATAAACTGTATAACGGCTGCTTACATTTGAATTTTTAAGCCTGTTTAGTTCGCGGTGAATTTTCTGTCGGTTAGCCCTGACCTTTGAATTGTAGTTTCGGACTTCTCTGTTATAGTCATTCACTGCTTTTTTAACATTCCTGTTATACTTGCTTATTTCACGATTTACATCCCGAATAGCATTTTTATTCTGTTGCTCCAATTTTCTTAATTGGCTTTTGAACTGCGAAAGATTGATTCTTCTTGCCATATTTATTTACCATTTTTATTGTATTTCGGCTGAGATCGTTTGATCGATCTGCTTTCACTTTTTTGCGCTTCCCGGATAGAAGTATGCTGCTCGATTTTAACTTTTGATCCTGGTACATAATCTTTTCCACCCGGAAGATGTTCTTTCAGGCGCTCCTTTACCCGCCCTTTTTTAGCTGTCCCAATATAATTGGGTTTACCGCTATCAGTTTTAATGGTGTATTTCACCGGTTTGTTATTCGGGAGCTTCTCAATGCCCGATTTGTTGTTTGGTACGGTTTTTCTGCTTCTTGCCATTTTAGGGTCCTCATTGAATGTTAATTTATGCACTATATAGTGTGATTGGTATTGTATATAAGTTTTAAAATATATATTATGCAACTATAAAGTATAGAAAGTGCAAATTTGAGTAAGTGTCTGCCAGAAATGAAGTCGAGCAATTTCTAAACCAATTTAAAGTAAAGCTGAAGGTATTTGATGTGGTCTATATCGGCCGTGACAAAAATGCTCAGGCATTACTTGACGTGGAATGGGTGCCGGCAGTACGCACGAAGATCCTTGAAAACCTGGAAGCCGAAGATTATTGTGAAGGTCCGCTGGAAGAGACCATACACGGGGCCGGAAACATGTGGGTTTTTGGTAAAGAAGTTTCAGGGAAAGAAATCTATATAAAGGTAGCTATGGGTCAACCGAATAACAGTGTCATTTGCATATCCTTTCACCTGGCGGAACACCCGCTGGAATATCCGTTTAAAGAATCATAACAATGGGTAACAAAATCAGCTTATGAAAAGTCCTTTCACCGGTGGCGAAACCGAACTCATTCGCGAACCGAGATCTTTAGAGTTCAGGAAAGAATCCATTGAAATTACACATCACTCATACCGATGTGTAGATACGGGGGAATATTTTACCACGAATGAACTGGAACAGGTGAACATCACCCAGGTTCACAACAAGTACCGGGAGAAACACAATATTCCGTTCCCGGATCAAATTATTTCCATTCGCGATAAATACGGGCTCTCGGCAACCAAAATGTCTGAGATTTTGGGTTTTGGGGTAAATACCTATCGCAACTATGAAGGGGGAGAAGTTCCTCAGGCTTCGAATGCAAAATTGATCAAGCTGGCAGCAAATCCTGAAAAGTTCAAGAGCCTGGTTGAAATGAGCGATGTTTTAACGGATAAAGAATACGATCGATTGAATAAAAAAATCGAACATTTAATTGAAGAAGAGAAAACTTCTGAAGAACGATACTTAAGGAAGCTGTTATCAGAAAAACACTGGGAACCGGGAATACTTACCGGGTATCGGCAAATAGAGCTTGAGCGGTTTTGCAATATGGTGGTGTTTTTTGCAGAAAAAATCAGCCCGTACAAAACACGGTTAAACAAACTCATGTTTTATGCTGATTTTCTGAATTACAAGAAAACGGGGTTTTCTATTAGCGGATCAGACTATAAAGCTATTGAAATGGGACCGGTACCGGATGGTTATGATACCTTGTATGATTATTTCAACAGAAATGAAATGCTGCATATTCAATATGACAAATTCGCCGATAAAGAAAATATAGGAGAACGATTTGTCCCAAATTCTGACAGGCCATTTGAGGCTGAATTATTTAGTGAAGGAGAAATAAAAATACTGGATTTTGTAGCAGACTTCTTTAAAGAAATGAGTACTCAGGATATCATTGATATGAGCCATGAAGAAAAGGCGTGGAAGCAAAAAGCAAAAGACAGGGATTTTATTGAATATGATTATGCTTTTGATTTGAGTCTTGGGTAAAAAGATCTATTTCGTTTAAATACATTTTTCTGGAAAGAGAAATTTTGCTTTCACAAAAAAATTTAAAATAAATATTGATGGGAAAATCAATTTTACAAAAAGAGGTAGAAGAATTAGGCGATATATTTAAAGAAATTGGTGGCAGTCCTGATGTGAAAAAGCTCGATCCGAGTAAAATTAAAAGAGCAAATGAACTGAGATATTCAATTATTGATAGGTTACTTTGGTCACCAGGACAGCTTGTTACTTCTGATAAAAATAGCGATACAGAGTGGTTAGAAATTGTGGTGAATGCAGTATGGGATGATTTAAGTGAAAATGAGATTTTTGATGAATTGCATAGTGGTGGTTATTCTGGATTGTTATCGTTTCAAATGGATACATTTTCAAAGCGAGTGAAAATGTTAAAGCCAACATTCATAAATAAAAAAGCCTCCATAAATAAAGAGTTTCGGACTTTTTATCAGGAAGCAATGAAATGTTGGTTATATGGTTTGAATAATGCAGCTATTATGCTTTCTCATTCAATACTGGAAGACAATATCAGGAATCAGTTATGCTTATTACCAAACAGGGAGTATGCATTTACTTTGATTGATCCCAAAACCTTTAAGTCAAACAAAAAAGAAGGAATGGGAAAATTGGTTGGATATGTAAAGAAGGAGAAATTATTACAAAGCAATCTAATAAAAGACGTAGAATATATTAGTGAAGCCAGAAATAATGCTATTCACAATCTCGATGATGTTAATGATGAAGATGCATACGATATAATCACAAAAACAAAATTTATTGTTGAGTTTTTTCTGACCGAAAAGAAATAAAATATGTCCACAAAAGCCTTCATTACAAACAGCAAATCACAGACGAATAAATCACTTAAAAAAAGACTACATGAACTAATCAGTCATAGTTCGGAACTAAAGTTTTTAGTTGGTTTCTTTTATTTCTCAGGATGGCGTGAACTTTATTCGGCCCTTAAGGAAAAAGAGGACCTGACAATTAAGCTGTTGGTTGGGTTACAAGTCGATCAGCTATTGGGCAGGCTGGTTGAAGTGGAAACGGACGATAAGGAGAAATCAAACCGCGAAATTGCGGATCGGTTAATGGAGTCTTTTGCTAAAGCACTCAACGATGAAGAACTTGATAACGAAGAGTTCTATGAGCAGGTTGATTTCTTTATACAATTGTTGGAAGAAGGAAGACTGCAGATCAGGAAAACGGCAGAACCCAATCATGCCAAGCTCTATTTCTTCAAGTATGATGATGCTTCCAAGACTCTTATTGAATCCAGTTTTATTACCGGGAGCAGCAACCTGACCAGGGCCGGTATGAGGGAGCAAAATGAGTTTAATGTAGAGTTAAGAGATGTTGGTGCCAATGAAGCTGAAGCCTATTTTGACGAGTTGTGGGATAACTCGATACGGATTACGGAAGATGATGCTACAAAAGAATTTTTGCTTCAACTCATCAAAAATCGAACCCAGGCAGCGAACGTAACTCCTTTTGAAGCGTATGTGATGGTTTTAAAAACCTATCTGGAGTTAATGGACCAAAAGGAGATCAAACCACAGATCAAGGAGTTGTTAGAAAAGCAGGGGTATGTTGAGTATAGCTATCAAACAGATGCGGTGAAACAGGCACTTACGATTATTGATCAATATCACGGAGCAATCATAGCAGATGTTGTTGGTCTGGGTAAATCGGTAATAGCCAGTTTGGTCGCAAAAAGCCTGGGCAAAAGAGGAATGATCATCTGTCCACCGGGCTTGATGGGAGATGCAAAAACAAAAACTTCAGGCTGGCATAAATACACCCAGGATTTCAAATTATACGATTGGGAAGTTCATTCATCCGGTAACCTGGAAGCCGCTTCTGACTATCTGAATGAGTGGGGCGATGATATTGAAGTTGTTGTTATTGATGAAGCCCACCGATTCAGAAATCAGGATACCCAAGACTATGAGTATCTAAGTACGATTTGCCAGGGAAGGATAGTACTGCTACTGACAGCAACGCCATTTAATAATAGTCCGGCTGATATATTTTCTCTGCTCAAACTATTTATCGTTCCCGGAAAATCAGGTATCACACTTGAAGACAATTTAGAAGGGCGCTTTTCTCATTACGAATCTATTTTCAGGAGACTCTCATATATCACGAAGAATTACAATTCAAAAGACCAAGATAAAATAGATAAGGCCGAAAGATATTATGAGCAGATTTTTGGGTCCTTACCCATAGATTTAGAACGAGTGAGAGGACGGTCAAGAGAGTTAGCGGCAGAAATTCGTAATGTTCTGGAGCCCATTCTGATAAGAAGAAATCGTTTAGACTTAAAGAATGACCCGGTATACAAAAAAGAAGTCACACAATTATCGACCACCGAGAATCCCACCGAATTGTTTTTTGAGTTATCAAAAGAACAGTCCGCTTTTTATGATCAGATTCAGGAGATCTATTTCGGTGATGGCGCAAGATTCAAGGGCGCCATTTACCAGCCCTTTATGTACGAGAACAAGTTTGATGAGGAAGATTTAGATGAAGAAGGCAATCGCTCTTTCCAACAGCAACGCAACTTGTATGAGTTTATGCGGAGATTGTTAGTTAAGCGTTTCGAGAGCTCATTTGGTTCATTTCAGCAAAGTATTTCAAACTTTTTAAGAGTACATAAAATCGTCCTGAAATTTATTCAGAAGACCGGAAAGTATATTTTAGATCGGGATTTAATTGAGAAAATCTATAATTCCTCTGAAGAGGAAATCGAAATAGCTCTGCATGAATTTGCAGAGTCTTTAGAGGAAGGCAGAAGTCCCCGCCACAATAAAGTTTACGATGTAGAGGACTTTGAATTTAAAGAAGAGTTCTCAGAAGATATAGAATCAGATATCCGGCTTTTGGAGGAAGTAAAAGATAGAATTGAAGAGTTGGATTTAGCGACTAATGATCCAAAAGCTTATCGGGTTATTGAAGCGATCAAAAAAATAATCAATAAAAAACCTGCAAAGGGAGAGCCACGACGCAAGGTTATTTTATTTACTGAGTATGTAGATACCGTAAAACATCTCAAAACATTCTTTGAACAAGAATTTAAAGATGAAGTGCTAATTGTTGATGGCAAATTAGGAAAACAAAAAGCCGACGACCTTTTAGATAACTTTGATGCAAGCAGGAGTAAACACAAGCAGAAAGATGATTATTCAATTTTGTTGACAAGTGATGTTCTTTCAGAAGGGCAAAATCTGAACAGGGCAGGTGCGATCATTAATTATGATATCCCCTGGAATCCAACCCGGGTTATTCAGAGGGTAGGTAGAATAAATCGTATCGGAAAAAAAGTATTTGACCGCCTGCACATCTATAACTTTTTCCCTACTGAACAAGGGGCAACTGTTGTTAAAAGTAGAGAGATTGCAGCTAATAAGATGTATCTCATTCACAATACACTTGGGGAAGATGTGAAAATCTTTGATGCAGATGAGGAGCCTTCACCGTCAGAGTTATTCAGCCGGGTAAATCGAAATCCTGATGAATCAGATGAGATGGCACCCATTACTCAAATCAGAATGAAGTATGATGCATTAAAAGATGGTCATAAAGAAATTTTCGAAAGGGTCGGGCAACTGCCATATAGAATAAAATCAGCAAAGAAATTCAATAAAAACGAACTGTTGGTATTTCGTAAAAAGAGGTTGAGCTTATTCATCAGTAAGATCAATGACACAACTGAAGAGAAGCCTATTCCAGATACGGTATATTCAATTATTGATTCATTACAACATATTGAATGTGGTGTAGATGAGCCTTCTCTGAAATTGAGTAATCATTTTTGGAAGTGCTATGATTCTGTGAAACAGCACAAAATGGACTACTCTGTTTCTCACTCAGAAATTTCATTTGAAGTAAGAGCATTGAATGTTCTTAAAGCTGCATTACATGCGTTTAAAAATGATTTTATAGATGAAGTACCGTTTATCAGAACACTTATCAAGGATTTAACCGATTACCGTTCACTTCCAAAGTTTACACTCAGAAAACTTGCCAATGTCGATTTCGAAAAAAACAAAGAGATAGCGGTGTCAGAACTAAAAAACGCCCTTAAGGAAATCAGGCTAAGGTTTGGAGAAGATTACCTTGAAAAACTTGAATCAAGAGTGGGAAATTTGAAAAGTGAGATCATTATTGCAGTGGAGAATATCAAAGAATTATGAAAACTTATCATTTTTTGCTCCCCTCACTAAAATACCAATCAAACAACAGCGGCACGACAATCATGTTCAAAAGGGTTGCGGTAACCAGGCCGCCCAGAATTACGGATGCCATCGGCCCCTGTATTTCATTTCCGGGCTGATTTCCCGTAATCACCAGCGGCAGCAGGGCAAGCGCGGTGGTGATGACCGTCATCATGATGGGCTGAAGACGGTTGAGTGATCCGGTGAGTACTGCTTTTCTAACACCCATAGCTTTCTGTTTGATGAGCTCGTTGTACTGGTCAATCAGTATAATTCCGTTTCTCACAGCAATTCCAAAAAGTGTAATAAACCCTATCAAGCCGGCAATGCTGAGTATGCCGCTGCCAAATCGAACCACAAACAACCCGCCAACAAGTGCCAGGGGCAGGTTCAGTAAAATAAGAATTGCCTGGCCAGACGAGCGGAAAACGGCATGAAGGGCAAGATAGATCAAAATCAGGGAGAGAATGCTTACCAGCAAAATCGTTTGCGTTGCCCGGCGTTCCTGCTCAAACTGTCCTTCAAAGGAGAGAATATATCCTCCACTGAGGTCAATTTCTTCATTGGCAAGTTGTCGTAAACGATCAACTGTACCGCTCAGGTCTCCACCCGTTATGTTTGCCTGGGTAACGATCATGCGGCTGGCATTTTCTCTTGAAATGATATTCGGGGCATGGCTTACCCTCACCTCCGCCAGGTCGCCGATACGAACATGATGGCCTCCCTCTGCTTCCACCGGGGTGCGGCGGATGGCATCCGGGCTGGCACGGTACTCTTCCGGGTAACGTACGGTCAGGTCAAAAATGGCGGGGTCGAGGTAGATCTGGTTAATCACAATCCCCCTGAATGCCATTTCCACCAGTTTACCAAACCTGCCGATGGAAATTCCATGCAGTGCCAACATCTCACGATC
>SLLL01000125.1 GCA_007134085.1 Balneolaceae bacterium | reverse complement strand
TCCGTACCGGGAAATGGAACACTGACCCACATTTCAACTGTACTACTGGTGTTTCCAATCGGTAACACCGTATCGAGCTGTACGTATGTGTTGACTCCATTAAACTTAAGTGATGAGGTTTGTGCAAACGAAATTGAAGAAGTTGCACAAAAAAGGGTGAACAATATAACTGAAGAGAATGGTTTCATAAGTTTTATGATCTACACTTGAAAATTAGACCCCTATATCTAAATTTAAATAAAGAGAGCATCCTAAAAAAACACTTTATTAAAAAGCCTTAATACAGTTCAGCTTCTTTCCCTTCGTCCACTCAATCAACATCAATTAAATCTTTCGTAACTTTGGGAGCGTGAAAATCAGTCTTTTTGTTACTGCAGCTAAGCTGTAACACGCTATAACTATTAATATCTTTTTATTCATGAGTAACAACATTTTAGAAAACCTCACCGCCATCAAAAATCGAATCAGCTCTGCCTGTGAAAAGTGCGGCCGAAATCCGGAAGAGATTACTCTGGTAGCTGTGAGTAAAACCAAACCGGATGAAGACGTTGTGCAGCTGCTTAAGGCCGGCCAGGTTCATTTTGGGGAAAATCGTGCAAAAGCCCTTGAAGATCGCATGGCGTCCATTAGTGACAGCAAGGCAGAGTGGCACTTTATCGGCACGCTTCAAACAAATAAGGTCAAGTACATGGCGCATAGGGTTAACTGGATACAGTCTGTGCATAAGAAAAAAGCATTGAAAGAGATTGAGAAAAGAGCCGGGTCGGAAGGGCGTACCATAAATGTGTTAATTCAGATAAATATCAGCTCGGAAGATCAAAAAAGCGGATGTGAGCCGGAAGAACTGGAAAACATCCTGAAATATGCTGCCAACCTAAAGCATACAAAGGTGTTGGGGCTAATGGGTATGGCTACGTTTACAGACGATCTGGAAGTTGTGAGGCCTGAATTCCGCAAGCTGCGAACCCTGAGGGATGAACACATACACCTGAATGGCGGTGCTGTGGATTTAAAACACCTCTCTATGGGTATGACAAACGACCTTGAAGTTGCCATTGAAGAGGGGGCGACCATGGTGCGGGTTGGAACTGCAATTTTTGGTGAAAGAAATTATTGATTTACAGATCATAAGAAAACATTATTGTGTGTGATTATTGAACTGTAACCAAAGCCCGTTGCAGGCGTTATAAAGCCATGCACTTATCTTCATTTTTTATATCTTATCGGTATAACTAAATCCTCTGTTTATGTCGTCAATTATCTGGGTTTTAATTCCTCTCGTAGCCATTGTTGGTGCTTACATCATCGATTATCAAAAAAACAAGCTGAAGTGGCAGGCTAAAAACAGTGAAAAAGATCAGGAGCTTGGAGAGATACAGTCTGAATTGCAGAAATTAAGAAAACGAGTGGAAAACCTTGAAGCAATTGCTACAGACGTTCCCTCGGGCAACAGCTACAAATCTTCTTATTCTTATTTTGAAGTTGATAGTGCTGAAGAGATGAAAAGAGAAAATGAACAAAAAGTGGCTCAAAAAGCAACGTTAAAGAACAGGTAAAACTATGGGTGAAGATGTATTTATTGTGGCTATTGTGTTCGGCACAGTACTCGCTATTGTATTTTTAGGTATACTGAGCAGCATTATCAATAACTGGATTAAGCGGGGTTCAGCCGGAAACCTCAGCGAGAATAAAGAGTTTTTAGCTGCACTCAGAGAGTTTAAAGAAAAAACGGAGCGGCGCCTCGAAAACCTTGAGGCGATTGTTTCGGATGAAGCCCCCCGAAAAATTTCTGCTCCGCAAAAAAAGAAGGAAACCAAACAGGTAAAAAGCTCTTTAGAGATAGAGCTTGACGACGAACCGGAGACAGAATCAACAAAAGATGGAAGCCGTTTAAAAAATATGCTTAACAACTGAGGCAATTATCCTATACCATCCCGCAGAAACAGATTAATCTTCTCAATTCATCAGCTTTAGCAAATTACACTATGAAATTAACAGCCCTCGAAATAAAACAACAGCAATTTGAAAAAGCACTGCGCGGCTACGATACCGCCGAAGTACACTCATTTCTAAACCTGATTGCCAGCGAATGGGAACATCTTACGGGAAAAATCCGCGAGCTCGAAAGCCAAGTTGATAAAATGAACGACAAGCTTAAGCATTATGAGCGGGTAGAAGAAGCCCTCCATGAAACCCTGCATACGGCAAAAAACTCAGCAGAAGAGCGGCTTGCAGGTGCGCGAAAAGAGGCTGAGAATATCCGCAAAGAGGCTGAAATTGAGGCTGAATCAATCATTCAGGATGCCTACGCTCAGAGAAGAGAGATGAGGCAGCATATCATTCAACTTATCGATAAGCGGAATGAAATTGTGCGGAGTATCAGTTCATATCTCGACAACTCCAAAAAAGGGCTCGAGCAATTCAGCACACAAGATGAGGCTCTTTTCACTGTGCCTGATTTACCTGAAAAACCCGCCCAAAATTCAAAGCCTGAAAAAAAAGCAGAGGTGCCGGAGATTACACCACCAAAAATACCCGGAGCTGACAAAATTGACGACCTCCTCGACGACATAGATTAACCGACTTTTATACCATACCATGCAACATATTGATAGCGTAGAAACTTTTCGAAAAAAACGTAATGAAGCTCTGGCTTTCATCAGGTCAGTAACCGATCTGCGGCCAAACTACATGCTTATTCTTGGAACCGGGTTGGGCCAGCTTGCAGACGAAATGGATGTTGACGTTGAAATACCGTACAACGAAATCCCTCATTTCCCTGTATCCACGGTGGAGAGCCATGCAGGAAAACTGCTATTTGGCAAACTTGGGGGTAAAGATGTTGTAGCCATGCAGGGGCGCTTTCACTACTACGAGGGGTACACTATGCAACAAATTGCATTTCCCGTTCGCGTACTGAAAGCCAATGGCGCCGATACCCTTTTTGTGAGCAATGCTTGCGGCGGAATGAACCCCAACTACAAGCGTGGCGACATCATGCTCATTTGTGATCACATCAATATGCTGGGAGATAACCCACTGATTGGCCCAAACGATGATGAACTTGGCCCGCGTTTTCCCGATATGAGTGACCCTTACACAGAGCGGCTTCGGGAAATTGCCCAGACAGTAGCACTCGAGGAGGCAATTGCCATGCATCAGGGTGTGTACGTATCACTAAGCGGCCCAATGCTCGAAACAAAATCAGAATACCGGTTTTTGCGGCTCATTGGCGCTGATGTGGTTGGCATGAGCACCGTTCCCGAGGTTATTTCAGCTGTTCATATGGGTATGGATGTGCTTGGAATTTCTGTAATTACCGACGAATGCTTCCCCGATGCACTTGAGCCTGTAAACATGGAAGATATTTTGAATGCAGCCGCAATGGCCGAGCCAAAGATGACAAAAGTAATCATCCGCGTGCTCGAGAAGCTGTAGATTCAAGCTGTTTGCGGCCTGTTATTCTAATAGAAAAGATCGTATTTTAAGCTTGTAATTAAATCCGGAATTTAGTTACATAGAACAACCCTTAATTTATTTAGCACATCACTGAATGAGCTTAGACGGTTTTGACGAAGGCCCCATCTGGAACGAACGTCAATGGGAGTCTCACCTTGACGAAATCGAAAAACGAAGTGAACAACTCAGACGCTTCATCACCTCCGACCCTAAAGGAAATACCCCGCGCTGGATAACCCTTCTTCAGGAAAGTTTAGACGAGCTGGATGCTGTTGAAGCTTTCATCGAGGAAGAGCTTCTACTTGATGAAGCCTATTTCCCCGAAGATGAGGATGACTGGGAAGATGATGAAGATGAGTTTGAGGATGATGATTTCTTTTTCCAAAACTCCATGTACCCGTTTGAACCGTATGATGAAGAGGGAGATGAGGACGACGATTTTGATTACGGCGAAGAGTGGAAAGAGCTAAGCGATGATTTTACCCTTTCTGATTACGGCTCTATAGAGAACCTTGAGGTGTATAAAGATGCACGCGGTTATGCAGTTGATGTATTGAAATGGGCCGAAAATATTCCATCACACCTGCAAACCAAGCAGGTGCACGAGTTTATTATCAATGTGCTGAAGATAAGTGCCAAACTTGCAGGCGGCTACTCATTTGGCTTTGAGCAGGATGTACTTGGCGGCAATATCGCCTACACCAAAAAAGCTCTTTACAGCGCGAATGATGCTCTTTACCACCTGCAGCACATGAAGAAAGAGCCGTTTATTGTCCCCTCAATTTATGGCAAACTTCACGGCAGGCTTTTCGAAATCCGGAATGATATCGGCATTTACGTTCAGGAAATGCGCGACCGTTTCCACCTCGGCTTTGAATAATCTGCACCTGCAAGGTTAACCTTCCCTGAGGGAGTCCATCTTTTCGTGTAACACCTTCAGGAGTAAATCAACATCCGCCAAGTGGGTACGGGCAGAGAGAACTGCCGCACGAAAATAGAAACGTCCGTCAATAGTAGTTACCGAGAGAAATACACGGCCATCTTCCAAAAATAGTTTATGCAGTTTTTTGTTGACCTCATCATTTGCAGAATCATCCCCGAAAGGCTCCCAGCGAAACATCACTACACTAAGCTGTGGTTTTGGCCCTGTAACAATTTGTTTGGTATCCGATAGCTTTTCCCACAGCATCTCAGCAAGCAGAAGCTTCTCTTCCAGCGCTGCGCGAAATGGTGCCACACCATGCAATTTTAAAGGAAGCCACATCCGTACCGCCCTGAAATGTTTGCTTAGTTCAGGTGAAATCTCAGCAGGTGAATAGATACCTGAATCTACCTTTGTATCATTCATGTAGCTTGCTTCAAACCGATGTGCCCATGAAAGAACGTTAGGGCCTTTAACCAAGAGTGCGCCGATTCCGTATGGCAAGAACATGCCCTTGTGTGGATCAACAACCAGTGAATCACTTTCGCTTATACCCGTAAGAATGTTTGATCCTTTTTGGGTAAGCATAAAAAACCCGCCATAGGCAGCGTCCACATGAAACCATAGATTATGTTTGCGTGCTATTGGGGCAATTTCATCCAAAGGATCCAAAGCGCCTGCATCGGTTGATCCGGCCGATGCAACAATCAGCCAGGGAAACAACCCCTTTTCTTTGTCTTCCTCAATTGCCGTATCCAAAAGGTTCGTTCTCATCCTGAATTGATGATCCATCGGAATTTTGCGGCGTACGCACTCACTCATTCCGGCTATGTTCAACGCTCTGTCAACACAATGGTGGGTTTGTTCGGTGATGTAAACCACCGCCCTGCTGTAATCGGCACCTTTCAGTTTTTTGCTGTCACGGGCTGCTACAATTGCGGTGAGATTTGCGTGACTGCCGCCGGATGAGAGATATCCCCCACCACTTTCCGGATATCCGAACAGGTTTTTTAGCCAGTTTATCATCCTTGTTTCAAGTGCAACTGCACCGGGAGATGATGAATAGACACCGGCATATCTGTTGGTGATGGCGGCAAGATAATCGCCAACAGCTGATGTGGTTAACCCGCCTCCTGGGATGTATCCAAAATGCCTGCCCGAACTAAGATTCAATCCCGGTGGCACTACCTGTTCACTAAAAATGGAGAGTACTTCGTCTGCATCTGCACCTTCATCAGTGATTTGGTCATCAAGCAGCCTGTTTACCGTTTCTTTTTCGTAGGCTGTGTAAGCGGGTTCATCAGGCAGCTTATCAATAAAATGGTTGCTGTACATGTTGGCTTTCTGCTGAAGCGCTTCTCTGCCTGCCCGAGCAGGCTCAAGTTTTCTGCTCAGCTCTTCAAGCTCGATAATTTTTTCTTTCATGTTTACTTCTGAATGTTGCAAACCGGGGTATGAAAATTCTTTTCAGCTGAATATCGGTAAAAATTTGAGCATCTTTTGGAGTAAATAGATCTCAACCGGTCAAAAGGAATTTTCAAATAACCACTATTTCCAGATAATCATGCTTCATAAATCATTCTACCAAAAAAACCTATTGCTGTTACTTAGTGCAATTGCGCTATCCATGTTTTCACTTCCAAAAGAAAGCTCCGCATATAGTAGTAACTTATTAATCAGTCATGATCAGTCACAATCTTACAAAATCATCGGCTATGTGGCGGGATGGCGGCAGGGTTGGACAACCGATGATATCGACGCCGAAAAACTCACCCACATCAACTACGCTTTTGCCGACATTGTTGATGGCAGGGTAACCGAGCTGAACGAAAACGATGCCTACAACTTTCAGGTTCTCGATTCGCTAAGGATGGTTAACCCCGATCTGAAACTTTTAATTTCCGTTGGAGGTTGGACCCGCTCCACCTACTTTTCTGATGCAGCCCTCACAGAGGAATCGCGCTATATTTTCGCAGAAAGTGCCGTTGAATTTATGCTGAGACACAATCTTGATGGTGTTGACCTTGATTGGGAATACCCGGGACACCCCGGTGCCGGCAATGTGTACCGCAAAGTGGATAAACAGAACTTCACCCTTATGCTCAAAGAGCTTCGCCGCCAGCTCGATGAACAGTCCGTTGCCGATAACCGTACTGAGAATCCGTACCTGCTAACCATTGCCACCGGGGCAAGCAAAGGTTTTCTGGAAAATACCGAAATGCATCTGGCACATCAGTATCTCGATTTTGTGAATGTTATGACGTACGACTATCACACAGGCGGATCGCCCGTGGCAGGGCATCACGCAAATCTCTATCCAAACCAAAGTGTGCATTTTACCGGGCCATCGGCTGATCAATCCATTCAGTGGCATATTGATGCAGGTATCCCATCCGAAAAGCTTGTACTGGGAGTTGCCTTTTACGGGCGATACTGGACCGAAGTGCGAACCGAAAATAACGGCATATACCAGTTTGCTCCCGGAAGCGGCCGGGGCACCTACCGTTTTGATGAACTGCGCGATGATTACATCAACAAAAATGGCTTTATACGCTTTTGGGATGAAGAAGCCAAAGCCCCTTTCTTATGGAACGCTGCTGAGCAAAAACTGATCTCCTATGATGACGTAGAATCCATTCGCCACAAAAGCCACTACATAAAAGCGCGGGGGTTGGGTGGCGCCATGTTCTGGGAGTACAGCAATAACTTCGGGCTGGAACTTCTCGATGCACTTTATCATGAATTAATGTTGAACCCTTAAATTCCTGATTCATCTAATCAAATTTATATGGATCTACTAACAGAACCTGCTGAATACGTATTTGTTGGAAACGAACTTTGGAGAATTATCTCCCTTGTGACCATAATCGCCCTATCACTTTTTTTGGGCAAAGTGCTGAAGTTTTTCCTGTCTCGCCTGAAGCCAAAACTGGAATATCGCGGGCAAAAATTACTTGCTGTTGCAACAGAGGCAGCGTCCATGTCGGTAACCTTTCTCTTTTTTGCATTTGGCCTGCGTGTGGGTATTTCGTTTTTACACATTCCCTCCGGGTTTGAAAGCCTCTTGTTCACCTCGCTATCCCTGTTGATTGTGCTTGCCATTGGGCATTTTGCTTATCGGCAGGTGGATGTAATTGATGTGTGGCTGAAAGGTTTTGCCAAGGAAGATTCTGCCAATATCGATGTGATGCTCATCCCCATTGTTGGTAAATCGATTCGTGTTGCTGTTGTAATCCTGGTGATTTTACAAGCAGCACAAATTATGAGCGATCAGCCCATAACCAGTATTCTTGCCGGTATTGGTATTGGCGGCCTTGCGCTTGGCCTTGCTGCTCAAGATACTATACGCAATTTCTTTGGTTCACTGATGATATTTGCCGACAAACCGTTCAATGTTGGCGAACTTATTAATCTGGATAATCAGCTTGGGGTAGTGGTGGAAGTTGGGGTGCGTACCACGAAAGTCCGCACGCTTGATAACCACCTGCTTACCGTGCCAAACGGCAACCTCGCTAACATGACCATCCATAACATCGGCAAGAGAGCCTTCATCCGCCGTGTATTTGATATCACCATCACCTACGATACACCACCTGATAAGTTAGATCGTGCCCTCGAAATCGTAAAAGAGATTCTTGATAATCACGAAGGGCTAAACCCCGATCTGCCACCAAGAGTATACTTTGATAACATGAACAGCGATTCGCTGAACATTAAAGTGTTCTACTGGTACCATCCGCCCGATTTCTGGGAGTATATGAAGTTTACCGAGTGGGTGAATCGCGAAATTTTCAGGCGCTTTAATGAAGAAGGAATCGACTTTGCATTCCCAACGCAAACCATTCATCTCGCCGGTGATAAAAACCGTCCGCTTGATGTGGGTGTTAAGGAGAAAAGAGACTCTTGATCACTGTTTTTACCGGAAAATCATGCAATCGCCCGCCTGAAAATATTCAGGTTTTTAAATGCGTGGAACATTCTTGAGCCGTACCAGCTGAACCATTCCCCGTTTACCAGTACTATGTTTGAACCGGGGCAGGCATCACTCACCTCTTTAATGTGCTTTTCTTTAAACGGGTAGGGTTCACTGCTAAGCAGTATTATCTCGGGCTTCTTCAGAGAAAGCTCGTTCAGCATGGTTTTAGGGTAGCGCAGTTCATCGGCATACACGTTGTTGAAATTCCAGTGCTCCATAACTGAGTGTATGTACGTATCATTGCCAACGCTCATCCAGGGATCGCGCCAAATAAAGTAGGCGGCTGTCATCGGGGGTTCATCGGGCACACCTTTCATAACTGATTGAATATTTGAGATCAAATCACCCGCAACCTCTTGCACGCCGCAGGTCCAGCCAATGTCGTGAATGGCAAAGAGCGCTTCTTCGATAGTGCTAATCTCCGTTACCATCACCCTGAAATACTCTTCAAGCTGATCAACATCCTCTTTTCGGTTCTCCTCCTTGTTGGCGATAATCAGATCCGGGTCAAGTTCCCGAATGGCCTCTATTTTGGGATTTTTTGTTCCGCCTATAATCGGCACATTTTCAACAGCACCTTTCGGGTGAATACAAAACCGTGTTCTGCCAACCACACGATGGCCAAGACCAAGATCAAATAGAAGTTCGGTGAGTGATGGTACTAATGAGACAATGGTTGATGGAGTCATATCAAATCAGTTCTATAGAATCCTAATTTTGATTACTTAATCACTAAACTGAACTCTTTATAATAAAACTATCTGGTTCTACGGGAAACCTTGTGGGTAGGTTTTTTTTGGAATAAATGTTCTCTTTGATGGATGACAGAATGGATGTAACGTTTCAAAAAAAAGTAAACCGTGATGCTGTGGCTATTCACCCGG
>SLLL01000098.1 GCA_007134085.1 Balneolaceae bacterium | reverse complement strand
TAATATTTTCGCTTAATAATTTTTGCGCGTATGTTGCTTGTTATATAATTTTAATCTTCAGGCATGGCAAGCATTAAATCAGTTCTCTAAGGTTTGGACAACCAAAAACTAAGTGGTGCGGAATTTTACGAACTCGTAAAAACGGGGGACAGCTCAGAAGTAGGCAGAGTTTCCAAGGCTATGGTACGAACTATGGCACTCTTTTTGCGTTCCACATTGCAAGCTGAAGAAGATCTCGCAATGGACTGTGCACAAGAGGTTTATCAAAAAGTTTATGAGAAGATTCTCGAAAACTCTTTACCAGATGTAGAAAATATTTACGGCTATTTAATTAACTCAGCAAGGAATGAATTTTTAAAAAGCCAGCGTCGGGGAAAGTTTGAAGTACCCAGTGATCATGCAAAATTTATTCCCATAAAGGATACGTCTTCGGAAAATATTGTAGAGTTACTGTACAACAAAGAGAGAGAAAAAAAGCTCGAGGAGTGCATTAGAAAAATGAAAATTAAAAATAGAATCTTTTTCAAACAGGTACTCGAGCATATCAACGAAAAGGATAAAGATACTGCAAAGTTATTGGGAATGAGCCATTCCAATTTCAGAACAAAAAAGTCGCGTTTGATTGACACTCTTAGAGAATGTGTGAAAGAATCCACACGTTCTTAATAGGCATTCAGTAAGAACAGGCAAGGCTTCTTTTCTAAATCAATGCTTTTGGTGCTGTTCCAATCATACATCCGATTAGTTTGAATGACTTCATCCTGCTGTGTAATGTTGCAGGCTATGCACAACCGTGTTGATGGTTTTAGTGTTTTTTTCAGCTGTTCAAACAGTAATGCATTTCTATGCGGGGTTTCCATGAAGATTTGTGTTTGATGAGATCGTTTAGATTCATCTTCAAGCCGTGAAATCTCGCGTAAACGTTCGTTTTCATTTATTGGTAAATAGCCGTGAAATGCGAATCGTTGCCCGTTCATACCGGAAGCCATTAAAGCCAGCAAAATAGAGGATGGCCCAACAAGCGGTACCACCCGGATACCGTTTTCATGAGCCAGTTGCACAAAAATCGCCCCCGGATCTGCCACACCCGGGGCACCTGCTTCCGACATCAATCCAACATCGCCATCATCAAAAAGTTTAAGAAAGCTGAATATTTCCTGCTCCGGTGTTTTTTTGTTTAAAACTCTGAACGTGAGCTCATAGTCAGGCAAGGGATGCTGTATCCACTTCAAAAAACTGATGCTTGTTTGTGGTTTTTCAACAACAAAGTTTTTCAGCTGTTTTATAATGCTGATGGTATGCTCAGGCAGAACATGGTTTTCTTTTCTCTTGCCGATTGGTGTGGGAATTAAATAGAGTGTTCGATTGCTGTTCATCTGTATGAGAATCGGTTCTGCAGCCGTTCTTTATTCGTTATATTTTATAAGTAAATGATTGCATGACAGATATTCTTTTTATTACTCTGTCGCATGAAAAAGTGTGAGTTAAAATAGTGATATGTCTATTAAGAACAGAAAAAAAGATCATGTTGACCTTACCGTAAACCGCGACGTGTTCTACAAAAAAAGTACCGGTTTTGAGAGGTTTGATTTTGTACACAATGCCCTGCCAGAAGTAAATCTTGGTGATGTAACCACTGAAGCAGTTTTTCTGGGAAGAAAATTTTCTTACCCACTCTTTATCTCTTCGATGACGGGGGGATACTCTGAAGCAGGCGCTATTAATGCCCAAATTGCTGAAGTTTGTGAAAAAAGGAATCTACCATTTGGGGTTGGCAGCCAGAGAGCTATGCTCGAGCACCCTGCAGAAGCAGGCTCATTTTCCGTAGTAAGAGAGGTAGCACCAACTGCATTTATTGCCGCTAACATTGGGGGAGCTCAGCTTATTGGAGGGCTGCATCAGCACAAAATTGAACAGCTAATCGACAGCATTCAGGCTGATGCAGTTATTGTTCACCTCAATCCTTTACAAGAACTGATGCAACCGGAAGGCGACATTAACTTTGAAGGAATTGAAGAGGGGATTGGGATTCTGGTGGAGTCTGTAGACCTACCTGTTATTGTGAAAGAGACGGGTGCCGGAATAAGCAGGGAGTGTGCAGAACGGTTGATCAGAATAGGTGCTAAGGTTATTGATGTAGCCGGTGCCGGCGGTACGAGCTGGGCAAAGGTGGAAAACCTCAGAGAGCGGCAAACCAATCCTCTGCATCTGTTTGATGATTGGGGAATCCCTACGGTGGATTGTTTGATGGGCGTGAATGAGTTGCGAAATCACTATCACTTTAAGGTGATTGCATCAGGCGGCATACGAAGTTCGTTCGATATTGTAAAAGCCATAGCGTTAGGGGCTGATTTTACAGCAACTGCCCAGCCGGTTATCAAAGCGCTTGTAGATGGAGGCACAGTTGCACTGGAAGCACTGCTTGATAGCTGGAAAAAAGAGACAGAAATTTTGCTGACACTTCTTGGCTGCAGAAATGTGCGTGAGGTAACAAGAAACCACCTTGTTGAAATTTCATGAAAGAGAGTTGAACCGCCATGCAAAAAGTAATTGCTACCGAACGGATACCAATTAAGCTCTGGCTTGATACGATGGAAGAAGGCGCGCTTGAACAGGCAAGGAATGTGGCAAATCTCCCGTTTGCATTCAGGCATGTGGCTATTATGCCCGATTCACACCAGGGTTACGGAATGCCCATAGGCGGAGTTTTTGCAGCGGATGGATACATTGTACCGAACGCAGTAGGGGTTGACATAGGGTGCGGAATGTGCTCTCTACGAACCAACCTCACACATGCAGAACCGGAAGATCTTAAAAGGGTGATGAGCATTGCCCGAAAACGTATTCCCGTGGGATTTAACCATCACAAAGAAAAACAGCCGTTAGAGTGGATGCCGGAACCGAAAGGGGAGTTGCCTGTAACCATGCAGGAATTTGATAGTGCCTGCCATCAGGTGGGTACACTTGGAGGAGGCAATCATTTTATTGAGCTTCAAAGAGGGTCAGATGGTTTTATCTGGATTATGATCCATTCAGGTTCACGCAATATTGGTTTCACGGTTGCGGCCCATTACAATAAAAAAGCAAAAGAACTGAATGAAATCTGGTACTCAAAAAGCAGTAAAGATCTCGCATTTTTTCCGGCTGATTCCGAATATTTCCATCTCTACAAAGCAGAAATGGATTACTGTATTCAATTCGCTCTCTCTAACAGAATGTTGATGATGGAGCGAATGAAGGAGAGTATTCGTGAAATTTTTCCAAATGTGGAGTTCACTAATTTCATCAATAAACCACACAATTTTGCTTCGGAAGAGGAGCATTTTGGTAAAACCGTTATTGTGCACAGGAAAGGGGCAACCCGTGCCCGACTGGGTGAGCCGGGAATGATACCTGGTTCCCAGGGAACATCTTCGTTCATTGTAAGAGGGCTAGGTAACCCGGAATCATTCGAATCGTGTTCTCACGGCGCCGGGCGGGTAATGAGCAGAAACGAGGCGAGAAGGTCACTCGACCTCAACACAGAGAAGCAGAAACTCGAAGAGGCAGGCATTATCCACGCTTTACGAAGCCGTTCTGACCTGGATGAAGCTCCCGGCTCATACAAAGATATCAACACTGTAATGGAGCTTCAGAAAGATCTGGTTGCAGTTGAGACGGTGCTTTCACCCCTCGCCGTAATCAAGGGGTGAAGTGGAGCAATAATTATAACCTTGCAGCATCTTCAGCCAGAGAAATGACAGCGTCTCTGTAGAGAGAACTGGGGTTGTATCTAAGTACTGCTCCCTCAATAGTGCCTGTGATATTCTTAAAGTGTGCAAGGTAGTTTGCAACCGATAAAATATTGTAATGCATGCTGAAAATATCATCACCAACCCACCAGCGGTTAATGGAGTATGGGATGAATTGCGCGAAAGACATCGCACCGGCATAGCTCGATTTGAGTTCAAAAACATCAATTCCTTTTCGCTCGGTGAATTTAACAAGTTCAACAAGCTGCGCGCGCGCAAACTCGGCTCGGTAGTTTTCGTTATACATAGATACATACACCCGAAGCGGATTAAAACTGCCAATATTTCGTCCAAAATCAGACTCTACTCCAATAATGGCGGCAATTACATGGCGGGGTATATCGTACGTTTCTTCAGCCTCTTCCATTGAAGCAAGATTCGCTTCGATAAATGCCGGGATTCGGCTTAGTTTATCGTCATATCGGAGTATTCGCTTATACTCTTCAAGAGTTGGGGTTCTTCGCTCGGCTGAGTTCCTGAAGCGATCTCCAATGCTGTCGTAAAGCTCAAAACGGGGGTCATCAAGAAGAGTTTTCAAATCAAGGTTTTGAGCCTCGAAATATCTAACCAGATCGGCAAGGCGGTCAGATGAGTCGCCCGAGATGAATTCAAGTGAATTACCGTTTTCGAGATCTTTAGCCTGGAGTGATTGAATTGTGAAAAGTAAAAGAAAAAGGATTGTAAATGATGATATGTATTTTCGCATGGGGTTACTTTTTTTGGGAGTGTAGATGGTTTACTCATTGATAGCAAAAATATGGCGCGTAGTCAATTAGAAAAGCGTTAAAATTTGACCTGATTTGAAGAAAAAAATCGTGTTAATGGTGGAATTTGCAATTCAATCTTTTGAAAGTTTCAAATGGTTGAACATATTTATAGAACCAGAAATAACAACCAAAAATTACAGAAGAGTTTACTTCATGAGAACACTTAAATTTTTATTTATACTCACAATCGGACTTTTTATTTTTGCCACATCGCAGGCTGAGGCTCAGCGCATCACAGCCGGGGGAGGTGTGGGATATGGCAGTAAATCAGAGAATGTTAATTTTCAGGTAAATGCTTATTACAGGCTCCCAACGCTGCCTTTGCGTATAGGTGGTGATGTAGGTTTTTCCAAGCCGGAGGATAATGTTACAGATATTGAATCGAATCTCAACGTACATTTTATGGCCTTAGATACCGAGCTGATAAGCCTCTACACAATTACCGGGTTTAATGTGCTCTACTCACGCTTTTCTGCAGGTGATATATCCGAATCTGTTACAGATACGGGTTTTAATCTTGGAGCCGGTGGTGAAATAGATCTCGGTTTTGGCCGGGGCTTTGGAGAGGCTAAATATATAGTTGGAAGCGACCGCGATGAACAGTGGATTCTTGGAGTTGGCGTCAGGGTAAGTGTATCGAACTAAACTCCGTTTTAAAATTTTTGAATTGAGAGCCCGTTCTGCAATGCAGTTCGGGCTTTTGTTATTTTAGGAGATGTGCCCAATAGAAACTCTACCCTTTTTGATATAAAATGAAGCCAATATTACTAGTGATAGGAACAGTTTGGCCGGAACCAAACTCATCAGCGGCGGGATTTAGAATGATGCAGCTGCTCAATCTATTTCTCAACAATGGCTGGGATGTTGCCTTTGCATCCACAGCGGCAGAGAGCGAGTATTCTTCTGATTTGAATTATGCCGGAATCACTAAAAAATCTATTGAACTAAACAGCAGCACCTTTGATGAGTATATCAAAACTCTTAATCCGGATGTTGTGATTTTTGACCGCTTTATGACCGAGGAACAATTCGGGTGGCGGGTGACTGAAAATTGTCCCCAAGCTCTGAGAATTCTCGATACGGAAGACCTGCACTGTTTGCGAAAGGAGAGAGAGCGTGCATGGAAAAAAGGCAGGGATTTTCAACCGGATGACATGCTTTCATCAGAAACAGCATTCAGAGAAATCGCCTCAATATACCGATGCGATCTGTCGCTGATTATCTCTGAATATGAGATGAAACTCCTTAATGATCTTTTCGATATTAAACAGGAACGCTTGGCTTACACTCCGTTTCTTTTTGATCCTGTTGATGATGATGCATTTGCAAATCTCCCAAAATTTGAAAAAAGAAGTGATTTTGTAACCATCGGCAACTTTCTGCACGAACCAAACTGGAACTCCATCCTCTGGCTGAAAGAGGAGATCTGGCCGCTCATCAGAAAACAATTACAAGGTGCTAAGCTTCACAACTATGGGGCCTATCCATCAAATAAAGTGATGCAGCTGCACAATGATAAAGAAGGGTTTTTGATTCATGGACGTGCAGATTCTGCTGAGCATGTGATCAAACAGGCAAGGGTATTGCTTGCTCCGTTACGGTTTGGAGCCGGGCTGAAGGGAAAGCTGACGGATGCTATGCAGTGCGGAACCCCAAGTGTAACTACTTCGGTTGGTGCAGAGGGGCTGAATGGTGAGTATCGATGGCCGGGTTTTGTTGCAGATAGTGCAGATGAAATTGCAACTGCAGCAGTGAAGCTTTACCAAGATTCAGTAATCTGGCATAAAGCACAGCAAAGTGGGAAAGTAATCATCAATAAACGATTTTCTGCTAATCTACACGGGGAAGAATTGATGAGAAGAATTGATGCAATTCGGGCCGATCTGAAGTATCACAGAAAAAGAAACTTTATTGGGAATATGCTAACGCATCATCATCATGCCAGTACAAAATTCATGGGCAAGTGGATAGAGGAGAAAAACAGGGTGAAGTAAGGGTTGACAGATATAAAAAATGGCACAAACGAGACGTTTGCACCATTTTTTTTAAAAGCTTGAGACTTCCGAAGTCATTCAAATCTTTGTTACAAGTCAACTATCAGTCCAACCCACCACTGCGGTTAGGTGAACGCATGGGCGGCCATTCCATTTGTTGTCCAGTACGTGGATTTATCGGCATCATACGCTTTTCGCGGTTAAACGTTTCGGGGTCTTCACTTGCCATGTAAGCCAGTGTCGCAATCAAGATAACGTTGTTGCGCAGGTCGTCGAATACAATTTTATCATAGGTATCGCGGTTGGTATGCCAGGTATAGTTAAAGTAGCTCCAGTTGAGCGACCGCAGCACAAATCCGGGTGCACCAGCTGCCACGAAAGAGGCATGATCCGTTCCGCCGCCGCTTGGCATTCCGGGGAATGTAGTATCAATATGCCTTCGAACATCTTCAGGTACGGCAGACAGCCATCGGGTAAAATATTCATAGGCGTGGAGGAAGCCCATTCCATTGATGTCTACTACACGGCCGGTTCCGTTATCCTGGTTCAGCAAAACCTGAAGGCCGTCAATAATCTCAGGATTGTCTTCTACAAACGCGCGTGAGCCGTTCAGCCCCTGTTCTTCACCGCCCCAAAGGCCAACCAAAATGGTTCGTTTAGGGTTGGGATAAACTTCCTTCAAAATGCGTGCAACTTCCATCATAGTGATTGAGCCGGTTCCGTTATCGGTAGCGCCAGTGCCGCCATCCCACGAATCGTAGTGGGCTGATAGAATGATGTATTCATCAGGCTTCTCTGTGCCGGGGATTTCTGCAATGGTGTTGAATGTGGGAGCCACCCCGTGATCTATGGATTCAGCCCTGACTCTTATAACGGGGTCATGCCCGTTTTCAACCAACCTGTAAAGCATCCCATAATCTTCAAGTAGAATGTCAATTGTGGGGATGGTTCTGGTATTTGCTCCAAATATTCTGTTTACTCCAAAACCCTGGCTCCAGTTGGAAATAATGATACCTGCTGCACCGGCATCTTCAAGAGCGCGTACCAGCGAGTTGTTATTATGCCCTGTGTTGGCAATTCGCTGCCTCCAGGCATTGGTTGCATCCTGGCGCTTTTGTGTGATTCGCTCGATAGACTCTTCCGTGGCGTATTCTTCCCAGTTATACATTGGCCGCCCGGTTGGCTGGTGCATGGAGATCATCACAAACTTGCCTTCAACATTGGGTAGCCAATCGGCAAATTCGTCCGGATTATCAACTTCGGGGATGATAACCAGCCCTGCTTCCACACCGCCTTCAGGTGTTGGAGGGCTCCAGGCAAGCTGCATCGCTTCAAGGGTTACAACACGGGGAGAAATCATATCTACGTGGGTAATACCGCGTTCCCAGCCACGCCACTCGCCATACTGTTCGTTTCGTGCAGAAATACCCCAGCTTTCAAAAGTTTCAACGGCCCAGTCGTGTGCATGCTGCATTTGGGGAGTACCAACAAGGCGCGGGCCAACAACGTCCATCAGATAATGTCCAAGCTCTTCAAGATGAGAGTTCTCGGTAGCCTGCTGTACAATCTTATCTACTACTTCTTCGTGAGTTTGTGCAACGGATGTTGCGAGAAATCCCGAAACGATGAAGCAGATTATGAGAAGAGTAATCTTATTTCGCATAGAATTAGTTTTGGTTTTTTGATTGGGGTCAATATATCAATCCCGCCGGTAAGGAATTGTGAAAATTGGTAAGTGAAATTTTCTTTGAAACGATTTAGTAATTAAGTGTTAATCCAAGCAACATTCCTGACGAGATGACATCATCAAGTCCCCTCTTGAGAGGGGATTTAGGGGTGTGTTTGCTAGGTTTAAAACGCCGATTATAACCGTAATTTATTTTACATCGATATGTGTAGAAATCAAAAATTCGTCTTCATTCGTAACTCTAAAATAATTGAGGCAGAACTCCTCTATTTCTTACTATGATTACCTCGAAGCTCTAAATGCCACGATGCCTTTAAAACTCAATAAGAGTCAGAGTACTGTTCAATAATCTCTTCTTCTGAAATCTGCCCCGGCCTGAAGATAGTAGGGGCGGGGATGATGTTCATACCTGCCAGCCGCTCGGGGTTTAGCACCCTGTCGTTAATCACATCGCGGATGTAGATTCTCTTCACCTGATCAGGATACCGCTCGAGAATAGCACTGTACACTTCAGGATCGCGCTCACCCGAATCGCCCACCATAATGAATTGCCTTTCAGGAAAATGGTTAAAAATGGTTGATATCTGATCGATTTTTTGCTCGAACGTGAGATTTTCATTCGTGATAAATTCCATCAAATCCCGCCATGAGCTAATTGTTAACGGATTCTTTCGGGCGCTTTTCATATGGAGTGAGCCAACAGGGAAGCCGGCTTCATCACTAAAAAGAAAATTTCTTAGCGGGTTAAACAACTGCCAGGGTGAACCGGATACGTAATGAAATGTGGCATCTTCCCACTCTGCATACATATCCGCCATAATTGGTGCAGCAGCATATTCCTTAAAAAAGGTGTTGTGCACCACAATGCGACCGCCGGCAGGTATTTCTGTGATTTTTACGGTGTCATCAATATCAGAGATTACTGAAATTCCCTCAGGTGGTATCAGCTGAATGTGGTTTGTGCCGGAATATCTTCCTGTAGAGGCTTCAATTTCCAGCCACTTACCACTGCTTGGGATTTCATCAAAGATCTCATTGATAATGGATACAGGGATTCGCAGTTCGCCACGTATCAAACCATTCCGATC
>SLLL01000243.1 GCA_007134085.1 Balneolaceae bacterium | reverse complement strand
ATTATCAACTGGGCAAATGAAACGCTGAACTTTCTGCTCTATTCCTGGCTGCCATTCGAAATTCCGGGCTTAGGTATTCTCACAGCTTTTTTATTGATTATCCTCCTGGGAATGGCTGTTTCATGGGCATTTTCAAAGCCAATTTTCAACTACTTTGAAGATCTCATCGCGAGAACTCCGCTGGTTAAGATTATTTATACGGCACTTAAAGATTTTACCGGTGCATTTTTCGGCAAGAAGAAAAAGTTCAATCAGCCCGTACTGGTTAACCTCACTGATGGTGTAGACCGAATCGGGTTCATCACCGAGAAATCTCTCGGGCACATTGGCATTGAAAACCGGGTGGCTGTTTACTGCCCACACTCCTACAATTTTTCAGGCAACCTCTTTTTGATAGCACCTGATAAAATCACACCGCTCGATATTCCACCTGCCGACGCCATGAAATTTGTTGTAAGCGCCGGAGTAACAAACATTGATAACTGACTTAAATCATCGCATGAGTTCCGCATCAAAAGAACAATTACGCGCATTATTCCCGCACACGGAGGAGGGGCATATCTATCTGAATCACGCTGCAATTTCACCACTCTCGTCTGACATCAGGCAAGCACTACAGGTATATAACGAAGACAGAAGTTCAGGTACCATCGAAAATTTCGAAACCTGGATGGAAACTGTTGATGAGACCCGCAATTTGATTGCAAATTTCATCCATATCGATTCTCCGGAGAGAATTACGTTTATGGGGAATACTTCGGATGCCATCTCTGCTGTCGCGGAGGGATTATCATGGAAAGAAGGTGATGAGATCATTTTGAACAGTATGGAGTTTCCCTCAAATGTGCAGCCCTATCGCATTCTTGAGCGTTTTGGGGTAAAACTGGTCTATCTGAAACCTGACGCACAGGGACGAATTACTCCGGAGCAGATTGATAAAGCCATAACCACGAAAACACGGCTGGTTTCTATCAGTGCAGTTCAATACCTGAACGGCTTTCGTGCAGATCTGAAATCAATCGGAAAAATCTGCCGGCGGCGTAATGTACTTTTTGTTGTGGATGGAATTCAGGCTCTTGGCGCAGTTGATATAGATGTAACCGCCTGCAACATAGATGCGCTCGCAACCGGAGGGCATAAATGGCTGATGGCACCGATGGGTATCGGGTTTCTTTACATATCAGAAGTAATGGAAAAGCAACTTTTACCCTCAAAAACAGGCTGGCTTTCAGTTGAGGTGCCCTGGGATCTCAGAAACTTCAATCAGCCCTGGCTTCCCGTATCAAAACACCTTGAAACTGGAACACTCAATATTGCCGGAATAATCGGTTTAAACAGAGCTCTTAAAAATTTCGTAGCGATTGGCATGAAAGAAGTTGAGAGCAATATAAAAGGCTTAATTGACGATGCTATCACCATCTTAAAAAGCCACTCTAAAGCAACTATAATCACGCCGGTTGATGCTTCCGATCGTGCAGGAATCGTCTCGTTTTCTGTAAACGGAATGGATTCTCCAGATGACTTTGTTAAGTCACTAATTGACAAGAAAATTACAATTTCAGCCCGGGAAGGTTTTATCAGAATTTCTCCTCATTATTACAATACATCGGAAGAAATTAAAACTGTTTTGGATAGAGTTTTAGAATCATGAAAGTTATCCTTAAAGACATTTGGGATTTAACTATTGCCACATTTAAGAAGTCTGCTGAGGATGAAATTTTCACCTTCGGTGCTGCAATTGCCTTTTACACCATTTTCTCCATCGCCCCACTTTTGATACTTATAATCTCAGTAGGCGGAGCATTCATCAGTGAGGAAGCTATCCTTAGGCAGATTCAAGCTTTCGCGGGAGACTTCCTCGACGATTCCATGATTGAAACAATAAACACCACTATTGCCGAACGTTCAGCAGGTGGAACAGGAATCTTTACAACCATTATTGCGATTGGAGCCATAATTTTTGGCGCAACTACGGTCATCAGTCAATTGAAAATTGCATTAAACCGCATCTGGAACGTGCGCGAGATCAAGATGAACTCTGTATGGAATTTCGTTTTCAATCGTCTGCTTTCCTTCGGGATGATTTTGCTCTTTAGCATATTGCTGATTGTTTCTCTGATAGCAGAGGCTATTCTTGGCATTATTGGCAGATTCTTTTCAGACTTACTCCCTGCAATTCAACTCGATCTGTTTATGATTTCCAGCCAAATTGGAACTATAGCATTTGCTGTCCTCTCGTTTACTCTCATCTTTAAAATTCTGCCTGATGTACACGCAAGATGGACCGATGTGCTTGTTGGCGCAGCTGTAACAACTGTACTTTTTTTACTCGGCAAGTATTTAATTGGGCTTTACTTTTCTGCAGCGGGGATCGATGTAGCTTACAGAGCAGCAGGATCTCTGATAATCTTTGTAATATTTGTATACTACAACGTGTTGATTGTACTGCTCGGGGCAGTGTTTACTCAGGTATATACAGAAAAATTTGGCGGCAAAATTTTGCCCTACAAATTTGCCACCTTAGACGGGCTGCCAACCATAGAGCGAAGGGAGTAAACTTCTCCCCTCTTTAATCTGGCCGCAAATCAGTAAACTTCTTCAAATACCCTCGATGACGTTTTGATGAATTTTTTAAAGTCACCTGATGGGATATCATCCACATTTTCAGGCAGCTCTTTTCTGATATTAAGATACCCATCGAGCCCTTGTTTAAGCAGTTCTTTATAGATACCGGTTTCCATGCCTTTCATGCCGCAGATGTAGATAAGAGTATTCTCTTTGGCCAGAATTGGGCCGAGAAGATCCTGATTATCAATCAACTTTGTTTGAACGTAGTGCTTAGTGCCATCTTTTCGCCTTCCTTCACGTGATATACTCTTGATGTAGTGAAAGTTTGGATGCTTTTCGTGCATCTCGTCAAGAAAGTCAGCATACAAAAGATCCGTTCTGTATGGGCAGCCGAATACCAGTGCGCATTCATATTGAAAATCCTGCTCTTCAAAAAGTTCCAGAATCATTCCTCTAAAGGGTGCAATGCCGGTACCTGTTGCGAAGAAAACATAGTTAAAATCCTTAGCATTTTCGGGCAATAGAAATCGCTTACCACTTGGGCCGGTTACTTTAACCGTATCACCGGGTTTTAAATCAGAAAGGTAATTTGAAGCAATACCAAGGTAAATTTTGCTTTCATACTCATCAATGGTTCGCTTTACTGTAGTTGATATGAGATGCTTTTGATTTTTTTCGCCCGATGTTGGTGATGAAACAGAATAGAGCCTAAGCTTATGAGCCCTCCCTTTTTCGTCTACACCGGGTGGAAGCACACCGATTGACTGTCCAACCCTCACACGATCAACCAGTTCAGTTCCGGACACATCAAACGTGATATGGCGTACAATGTTTGGGCTCGATTCTTTTGTTACTACGTAATTCTCTACCACTTTTACATCAACAGGATTACTTTTTGAGTAGATATTTAGTTCAACTTCTGGAAGTTTAATTTCAGACATGGAGGGAGGTATTCGTGTTTTATGATTTGTGATTTTGTTTCGGTAATGGAAATGATAAAATCTCATCAAAAATTTCATCTGTATTTCCCATTGTGTGAGAAGACATCAAAATTATCGCCTTCTGTTTCTTTTTGTGTTCAGCAAGAAGATCTGTAACAATATTTCTGGTAGATTCATCCAAACCGCGTAGAGGTTCATCCAGTATTAACACAGCAGGGTTGATGATTAAGCCTGCAGCTATCTGGGTTTTCTTTTTCATTCCGGTTGAATAGGTGCCAATCGGCTCGTCTTTTTCTTCGAGAGAAAGGTCGGCAAACATTTGATTTATGGCTGCTTTGCTATTTTCATCCCACAATTTTCTGCTCCTTAAAACCCATTCAAGCAATTCAGCAGCTGAAAGATGTTGTGGCAGCGTTTCTTCATCATGAACCAGGCCAACATCTTTAAGATAATCATGTGGCTTTTCATGGATATTAGCACCCCGGTATTCCACACTTCCAGAGGTTGGAAAAGAATTCACAGACAGTATTCTCAAAAACGTTGTTTTTCCTGAGCCGTTAGGTCCAACGAGCCCAATTCCTCTTCCCTGTTCAACCTGTTTGGTGAACCCGGAGAAGATTGGCCTTCCTGCTTTAAATTGTTTTGTAAGTTCTTTTATTTTGAACATGCTATACCTTAATCTCTTTAGAGCGGGCAGAAATACCTATACCCGCCAACAACGCCGATGCTATCAAATAGGCCGTTAACACGATTGCCTGCAATGAATAATTTGGCGTGCCAAAGATAAAAAATTGCAGATTCATACCAATCAGCAGTGGTAAAATCCACCGCAGCTGCATCCAGAAACGGGCTGTAAACCAAGTTGCGGGAGATGCCAGCCAGCCGTGTAACCAGCCGGGGGAGATCTCCTTACGATAAGTCATCAACATAAACAGATGATGGAGCAGTGCAAAGAGTATCCACGCTACCAAAAGAAAACCGGCATCAGGCTGCTGATAGGCAAGAAAAAGCATCACAACATGGCCGGAAAATACAACGCGGCCGGCAGGTATTACTCTGTCGAGCTGAACAAGAAATTGCCATACATGCATACCAATTGGTGCGGGTACCCACCAGAGCTGCTCAACAGTTCGTTTTTCAGATACTTCTTCTCCCTTCATATTTGCCCCAAAAAACTCCCTAAAAAAAGCATTGGTTGCATAGTAGTTTGATATGATGTTGCCTCTTTGTGAATAAAATGACCGGACAGCAATGAAAAATACCACAGCCATCAGCAATGATTCAGCAATTGGTGGATAAATACCAGACAGCACCGTTCCAATCAATATCGGGATTGCCCCAAATAGTGTAATTAGTATGGTATTTATCAGGCTTGGGATTGATCCCGGATCAAGCGGATACTTGAAATAGTCTGCAGCATTTTGTCTTATTTTTTTACCCTTCTCAGATTCTTTCCAGAACTGTGATGCCGAACCTGCCTTGATATTTCGTGAAATCGCAAAAAGCACTATTGCACCAAATAAAAAACTTCCTGATAGGAAATGAGTAAGTTTAAGCCCCAGGTAGCTTCCCGGGGTTGATAAATCCCCAAAAAGAATCACAAAAATCAACAGAAAAACAGGCCAAAGAATTGGGGCTAAGCGGGCAAAAAGGTATTGTATTAATGGCCGGTTGCCAAGATTACCAAGCTGTATTAGTGGCGCCTTTTCATCAGGAAAAAGCAAGTACGGTGCCGAAAATGCCACAATACCACTGAGAGCAAATAGCAGATACCGAAGTGTTAGGATACGTTCATCGGGCTGGGCGTAGCCTGTCCACATCAAGCCGATGGCTACAATAAAAGCGGCTGTCAATAAAATTCTTAACGCAGACTGGCTTGAGCGGATCGAAATAGCTGCCATTAAACCTGTTAATCTTTTTCTGAAAATGAGGTGCAATATAACAGAGTTGGGCACAAATTGAGAATGGTGGCGGGGCAAATTCAACTATAAAGCATGAAACCGCTTTTTGATGGGTTTTATTTACTATTGCAATCAATGATTGCAGGTTATATTTTTAGGTTTAAACTTTTATTTATATGGCAAGTATTACAATCAGAAATCTCGACAAATCCGTTAAGGAAAAACTACGGGTCAGGGCAGCAAATCATGGCCATTCTATGGAGGAAGAGGTGCGGCAAATTCTCAAAGAAACTGTATCGAAAGAAAAAGAGCAGACACATGATCTTGCTACATCAATTCGCAACCGATTTGAGCCAATTGGAGGAGTAGAGCTTCCTGAAATTCCGCGAGTTCCCATCAACAGAACAGTTACGTTTTAACCATGTACATTATTGATACGAATGTACTTTCGGAACTAATGAAACCTGTACCTAATGACAATGTGGTTCAGTGGATTAGTTCTAAACCAATCTCATCACTTTTTGTAACAGCTATTACAGAAGCAGAGATTCTATTTGGGCTTGCTTTACTCCCGGAAAGCCGAAGAAAAAGACTTCTCACTAATTCAGCTTCAGAAATGTTTGCACAGGATTTCAACTCGAGAATACTCCCATTTGACTCTGAAGCAGCAGTAGCATATGCCAAAATTGTTTCTGAAAGAACATCGTCAGGCCAACCGATTAGTGCCTTTGATGCGCAGATTGCAGCAGTTACCTTATCCCGTAATGCTACTCTTGTTACTCGTAACACCAAAGATTTTGTGAATTGCAGCGTCGAAGTAATTAATCCCTGGAAATAGGTACAGATTTCTTATGCTGTTTGCATATTAACTTCTGAAAGTGGCTTGTTAATGATTGATCCAATTCCAGAATTGCCCTTCATGCCATATTTGGCTGGTTCACATCCTTATTTTTCCAATAATTCTGATAAAGCTTTACTACAGTTGCTACAGCACCAATCATCATAAGATAAGTCATCGCGGAAGCATTTTTGAAAAAGCTTTCAGTAAATAAATCAGTGATAGCGAGAGTCAATAGTAAAATCCCCAAAAAACATATAGATGTGAAAATAATTAAGGTTCTCTTCGATGGGTATTCAAAGAAGTTTCTTTTATCAGTTTCCATGCCCGAAATGATTAATTTATGTTTTCTAATGAATAAGGATTTCATTCACTGCAAGCAGCTTATATACTAATTGCGAATCCACAATAATATCTCAATAATATTAATGCTTTATTGATACTTTTTTTGGCTCAATCAATTCTTCGCATATTCTAGCCAAATAACATATCATTCACAGAGAGTTATACATTTTGCTTCTCAATCACCTTTCTCCCAAAATCATCTTTTCCAACCCTGTAAAACGCACTGTTTTTCTTTGTATAGCCACAGAGAAAAGTTCGGGATTGCCATACAGGGTAAATGTTTTTCTTGCGCGGGTAATTGCAGTGTACAGAAGTTCGCGGGTTAAAATAGGAGTATCGGTTTGTGGAAGGAGCAAGTTCACATGTTCAAATTCCGACCCCTGGCTTTTATGTACGGTTAAAAAGTATGCCGTTTCAAAATGCTGAAGCCTGTTTGGATGGATCTGTTTTAAACGAGAGCCCGTTTCAATGTAAACTGTCAAATTCCCATCTTCACCTTTAAGGCAAACTCCAAGATCACCGTTAAAAACTCCCAGGTTATAATCGTTTTGAGTAATGATTACGGGCCTGCCGTGGTACCAGCCATTTTCCGGACGGACAATCCGTTTACCTGCCAGATTTTCTTCCACAAGCTGATTTAACCGGTTAGATCCCGTTAATCCATGCCGTAAAACAGAAAGCCAGCTATTTCTCTTCCAATACGCTAATAAACGGTGCGGTTCGCTGATATCCACAGCCAGCTTAACTCGCCCTGCAATCTCCGCTGCGAGTTTAGACAAATCTTCTGATGAAAAATTGAACCGTTTACTTTTAATTTCATCCGAGCTTTCAAAAAGCTCCATTAACTCATTACTGGACGTCTGCCCAGATTTCACAGCACCTGCAAGTGCACCGATTCCACTTTTTTCATGAAACCGGTAGCTCTTGGTCAAATAAATGATTGCATCATCAAGCGAAGATTGTTCGTTGATGAATCCCGTAACATCAACTCCAAGCCCGGAAAGAGCATCAGCCGTTTCAGGTGAAAATGCGTTCTTCTCCTTACTGCACAAATCTGCAAAAACAGATCCGGCTTCAACGGATGCAAGCTGATCTTTATCCCCCAACAAAATCAGCACCGCGCTCTCTTTGATATGTGATATCAACCGATACATCAGGTTCAGGTCAACCATCGAAGCTTCGTCGATGATAATAAGATCATGCGGCAGCAGCTTTTTGCCGGCAGGTGGCAACAAGCCGCGATGCTCCGTTCCTGCGAGCAATCTGTGCACCGTTTTTGCCTCCCGGGGAAGCTGTTCAAGTTCATCATCAGGCAGCCCAAGTTTTTGTAATTCTGTGTTAAGCGCCTCGCCCATGCGTCCTGCAGCTTTTCCTGTTGGTGCAGCAAGAGCTATGCTCAATCTCTTTTCAGATGTTTTCGTATGCAGCGCTAATATCCTCGCTACGGTAGTTGTTTTACCTGTACCCGGACCTCCTGATACAATCAGAAATTTCTTCACCAGCGATAATGCCGCTGCCGTTTTTTGCCAGTCTGTTTCGCTCGTTGAAGGTTCAAAGAGTTTATCAAGCCACTCTTTCTGTTCAATTCTATTTGATACAGCAGGTACGTTGCTATTCAATGAACCAAGTTTTTGGAGGATGGCTTTCTCATGAAATCGGCTTTTCTGGAATGAGAGCAGTCCATCCTCAATCAGTAATGGCACCTGATCTGATTGCGAAATTATTTTGCTCTGTCTGATTTCATCAGTAGTTAATGCCGTTTTTGGCAGGTTTGTACGATGCTCAACCGGTATATCGAGCCACTCAGCCCATTCTTGCGGACTTAAATTTAGAGGCAGTGCAGTATGCCCGGCTTTGTTGAAAAGTGATACAAAGACCAGTGATAGCACCTCCGCTTCGGAAAGTTCGCCAAATTCTGATTGCAAAAAGCGCACAGCTTCTTGCTCGTAGCGTTCAATCCATCCATGTTTAACACCCTCATCAAACCAGCTGTATGTATTGGCTTTGCTCATTTCGCCTCCAGTTCTTTTTCGAGGGATTGAATTACCTCTTCATCCGGCTTATGGAACCATATTCCGTTTGATGAACCTGCTGCCATTCCCCGAACAAACAGATAGGCAACACCTCCAAAATGCTTTTCATACCTGAAGTTCGGAATCCTGGTTCGTAAATATTTAATCAAAGCCACTGTGTAGAGATGATATTGCAAATCGTACCCAGCATGCTCCATTTCAAGCCCCAATTTTTCTGCAGAATAGTCTTCCGGTGTGTCGCCCAGATGATTCGATTTATAGTCAAGGATATAAAACCTGCCGCCCTGCCGTATAATCAAATCGATGAAACCGGTAAGCATATTATTGACTGAGCTACCATTTGCCGGTTTACCTGTCGAACCACGAATAATACCAAACAGCCGCTCGGCTGAGGGCTGCATCACCCGAAAATGAAACTCCATCTCCCTGATCTGATCTGCTCTTGAAACGCTCGATAAATCCAAGCCGGGGATTTTTGATTGTGATACATCCAGTAGCATTTTACCGGCAACATCAGCCCAGTTTTTGTCGATTTGATGAGCTTCGAGAACAGCTTCAATCTCCTCCTTCAAATCTGTGTGATGTACGGTATCAAAATCAAACCGCTCAAGCTCAAACAGTTTATGGATTGCTGTACCAGGGGTGGCACCACGAGGAAACGTAAAAATGGGGCGCTCTTTCTTTTCCTGAACAGGTGTAGAAATGAGGCTCGCATAACT
>SLLL01000210.1 GCA_007134085.1 Balneolaceae bacterium | reverse complement strand
TCAGATTCATCTTCAGATTCTTCTACTTTTTTATTTACCGGTGCAACAGCTTCTTCTTTTTCTTCATCATGTACCGATTGCGATTCAGTTTCTTTTGTTTCTACCTCTTCTTTTGCAATGGTTTGCGTTTCTACAGGAAGAGGTGTTTCAGGAGAAGTTTCTTCTGATGACGCCTGTTTACTGGCAGCTGAAGGAGGCAGCAAATCCGGAAAATCTTGCAGCAGCAGATTGCTGTAGTTGCCAACAGCTTGCTGATCAAGAGCTTTAATCATCACGTTATCATCTATTCGAAGAGCGCGTCCGTAACTTCTTACAAAACTGCGTATATAAGTCGTACCCTCGTCTGAGCGCTCAAAGATGTAGTCATTTTCAATATTCTTAAGAGTACTAACAGGTATTTTTGTGGATTGTTGAACATCCTGAATAGTATAGCCTAAATGAACACGAATTTTCTGGAGGTCTTTACCAATTGAGGGCATATAAAAAAGAGCTTTTTTGATTTACTGGATTAATTATCCTCTATTTTTTTGGACGTATTAAAGATACAGCAAAAAAAGGGGGAAAATAGTGTAAGTTTTTTACGATTTACGGTTCTTACTAATATGATGAACATAAAAAAACTTATAAAACCATTTCTTGATCTAGTGTTTCCTGCTACATGTATTTGTTGTGGTGCTTCAACTGAAGCTTCAGGGAAAAGCATTTGCAATTGGTGCCGGCATGATCGGTTTGAAAAGGCTGAGCTTGTCACTAAAGAAATTTTGCCTGCAGGGGTACACTTTCAATTTTCTCTCTGGATGTTTGATAAGGGCGGCTATCTGCAAAAGCTTTTGCATGATTTGAAGTATAACTTTATGATGGGAGTAGGGGAAGAGCTTGGTAATTTAGCCGGAATTGAATTTTTGAAATCAGCAGAAGAGGAGATACTCAAAAATTTAAAAGTACAGAGGGTACTAATTGTGCCCGTTCCGCTCCATCGGAAAAAAGAGAGAGAACGTGGCTACAATCAGGCAAGGGCTATTGCTGCCGGTTTCTCGCGTTCCACCGGCTGGGATTTGCTCGAAAAGGGAGTTATTTCAAGAGTGAAAAGAACAAAAACTCAAACCGGGCTGAGCCTTACTGACAGATCTGAAAATTTAAATGGTGCCTTTCAAATCAACAGAAAAGCTCACTTTCATGGTGCTTATGTAATCATTATTGATGACGTATACACCACCGGCGCCACTTCTTTTGAACTGGCAGGAGCACTGCTTGCCGATGGAGTAACAGGGGCTGCAATCGTTACCGTAGCCAAAGCTTAGCGGTACCATTTTTACGGAATAGAGCCTATCTTGTGGGTTATGAATTCAAAGCGTTCTCACTCACTCAATATCTTAGAAACTCCCTACTCAACGGTTACTTCGAGCGGCCACTGGTTCCATGCAACCCGTAAATCCATCAATGAGTATGTGCCGGGGTTGATGAAATACTATTCGTTTGAAGACCTGATCGGCAAAGCAGTAACCTGGATCGATAGTGCCGATTCACTGGCAATGATTCTTTTCTTCGCACTGGTTTTTGCTATTAACCCATGGCTGGCAGCCGGTTTGTCACTTGTATTCCACTATGTTTGGTATCAGAAAAAAAGTGCATTTGTAAACCTTCCTTCAACGCCGTTTTTAAAGATCATCAATCACGACTTTTTCCAGCTTCTGCTGGCAGCGGTTGTGTTGAGCTTTTTGGGGATTTGGGGAATGTACACTGCGGTAATACTGGGAATTATCACATTCTTCCTTTTTAAAATTGGCCTGCTGAGAAGGCTATGGGATAGGTTTGAGTCAAAGAAAAACGGAGAGAAACTGCCCCTGAATGACCGGGCCCTTAAAATGGTTCTTGTGAGGTACTCGATGTATCAGAATGTGCCGCCTAAAGAGGTTGAAAAGCTCGACAGGCACGTTCAGCAGGCAGTACTTGAATACAATCAGAAGAAAAAAAGAAAATGAGTAAAACCCGTCTCTTCATAGCCCGGCACGGTGAAACAGAATACAACCGGAAGGGCATGCTGCAGGGAAGAGGAATTAACGCCCCGCTAAACGAAACCGGAATACTCCAGGCAAAACAGCTATCGGGTTATCTGATGAATTATGAGTCAGATTTTCTTGTCAGCAGTTCGCTCACAAGGGCTGAACAAACCGCAGGTTACTACAGCAGCGATACAGGCCTTTCACTGACGAAAAATGCCGATCTTGACGAAATGGATTTTGGAGATTTTGAAGGCGCTCCCTTTCTTGATGTGATGGATGAGATTAAAAGGCTGGACACCGCCTGGAGAAGCGGTGAAGTTGAAGTGAAGGTACCGGGAGGTGAATCTCCACAGGAAGTGTTTTCCAGAGCTGATGAAGCGGTTAAAAATTACCTGGCTTCCCGCGAAGGAGAAACCCTGGTACTGATTGTACATGGCCGGTTGATTCGAATTCTGCTCTCTGAGTGGCTTGGATACGGCCTTGAAAACATGCACATGATTGAACATACAAACGGTTCAGTGAATCAGATTGTTTGCAAAAAAGGAAATTTTGAGCCGGTATATCTCAATAAAACCGAGCATTTAATGATTTTAAACGGACAAAGTTATGAGTGAAAAAGTTAGAACAATGTTTGCCGACATCGCGGATGATTACGACCGTATTAACGGCATTCTTTCATTTGGCGTGCATAATGCATGGCGTAAAAAAACCGTACTGGAAAGTGGCGCAAAACCGGGCGACCGTGTTTTAGATTGTGCCACCGGAACCGGCGATTTAGCACTTGAATTCAAAAAAACGGTAGGCCATGAAGGGTATGTGCTTGGTACAGATTTCTGCAAAGAGATGATTGAGCACGCCCCGGGGAAAGCTGATAAACAACAGATGGTTGTAGATTTCGAAGTAGCCGATGCGATGGACCTTCCCTACGAAGACAATTCATTTACCATTGCCAGTATAGCCTTTGGAATACGGAATGTTGATGACCCGCTTGTTTGCCTGAAAGAGATGGCAAGAGTGGTTAAGCCGGGAGGCCGGGTAGTGGTACTGGAATTTGGCCAGCCTAAAGGTGTTGTGCGGCTTCCATTTCAATTTTACAGCAAGCACGTAATGCCCACTATTGGCGGGTTGATCAGCGGGAACCGTGATGCCTACACCTATTTGCCGGAAACCAGTGCAAAATTCCCGGCCGGAGATAAATTTCTTGAGCTTATGGATGAAGCCGGCGTGTTCAGTGAGAGAAGAGCGGAAAGCCTTACGGGAGGCATTGCCTATGTATATATAGGTACGGTGGCATAAAAATGTCTATATTTTATCCCAAACTGAATGCAGCCATTGGCTTGCTGGCTTCAGGCCGGCTGTTTGAGAGAAATTGAATCATAAATACCGAAAGATCATGATGAAAATAGAAGAAATTAAAAACTACCTGCCGCACAGATACCCCTTTTTACTGGTTGATCGTGTTCTCGAACTTGAAGATGAGCGTATTGTAACCCTTAAAAATGTTACAGTTAACGAAGAGTTCTTTAACGGGCATTTTCCCGGTGCGCCAATTATGCCGGGTGTTTTGCAGGTTGAGGCTATGGCACAAAGTGGCTGCATTATGCTGATGAATTCTAAGGTGGAAAACCCTGACGATTCGCTGATGGTGTTTACCGGCATTAAAAATGCAAAATTCAGGCAACAGGTCGTTCCGGGCGATCAGCTCATCATGGAAGTGAAGCTGGTAAACATGCGCCGCAATTTTGTAACAATGGAAGGCAAAGCCACCGTTGATGGTAAAGTTGTTTGTGAGCTGGAAGCATCAGCCGCATTAGTTCCAAAGGAAAATGCATGAGCACTCAAGGTAAAAACGGAAGGCCCGATAAAGTAACCACCCAAACCGTTGTTGATATGAAGCAGCGGGGAGAGAAAATTAGTATGCTCACAGCATACGATTTCACGATGGCGGGTATTGTAGATGCCGCCGGTATTGATGTGATTTTAGTTGGGGATTCTGCAAGCAACGTTATGGCGGGTTTTGAAACAACTGTACCGATGACGCTTGACCATATGATCTACCACACATCCTGTGTGGTTCGTGGTGTTGAAAGAGCACTCGTTATTGCAGACCTGCCGTTTATGAGCTATCAGGTAACCACCAAAGAGGCATTAATCAGTGCCGGCAGAATGATGAAAGAGGCCGGAGCACACGCCATAAAACTGGAAGGCGGTAAAACAATCTCATCAACCGTTCGCCGTATTGTTGATGCGGGAATTCCGGTAATGGGCCATCTCGGCCTCACACCACAAAGCATTTACAAATTCGGCACCTACAAAGTGCGCGCCAAAGAAGAGAAAGAAGCTGAACAGCTGATACGCGATGCAAAACGGCTCGAAGAAGCCGGGGTTTTCTCTATTGTTCTTGAAAAAATTCCGAGTGAACTCGCAAAGCAGGTCACAGAATCCCTCTCTGTGCCAACAATTGGCATAGGTGCCGGCCCCCACTGCGATGGGCAGGTTCTTGTAACGCACGATATGCTTGGGCTAAACAAAGATTTTTCGCCCCGTTTTCTCAGGCGCTACGCTGATCTTCACTCATCCATGAGTTCAGCTGTCAACAACTACATCAAAGATGTAAAAAGCGGCGATTTTCCCAATGACCAGGAGCAGTATTGATTAAGGCAAACGTGAAACGGTAGACCTTTTTAAAATTTAGGATTTGTAAGTTGAATATTAATACCTGTAGAAAAATCTTCTCACGACTCACGACTCACGACTCACGACTCATAATAAAACTCCATGTCTAACCATCAAAAACCACTGATTTTAGTTTGCAACGACGACGGCATCTTTTCACCCGGAATTAAAGCACTTGCTGAAGTGGCAGATGAGTTTGGGGATGTTGAGATTATAGCTCCTGATCGCCAGCAGAGTGCTGTGGGCCATGCAATTACCATCCAAACCCCGTTGCGAACACGCTCTTTCCGTATTGATAACCGGTTTAATGGGCAGGCTGTATCGGGCACACCGGCAGATTCGATTAAACTGGCTCACAATCAACTGTTAAACCGCAAGCCCGACCTTGTTGTTAGTGGTATAAATCACGGCAGTAATGCCGGTATTAATATTCTCTATTCGGGTACGGTGAGTGCAGCTACAGAGGGCACTATACTTGGATATCCATCTATTGCGGTATCCTGTACAGATTTTGCTGAGGATGCCGACCTCACCGGCGCACAAGATGCTGCCAGAAAAGTAATAGGGTATGTGCTGAATCACGGATTGCCACGTGGTGTTACCCTGAACCTCAATGCACCTTCTGGGCAACTAAAAGGCATTAAGTGGGCCCGGCAGGCAGACAGCCGTTATGTTGAAGAGTTCGAGGGGAGAATCGATCCGCACAACCGCTCTTATTACTGGATGACCGGAAAATTCCAACTGATTGATGAGGATGATAACAATGATATCTCCATCATTGAGAAAGGGTACGCCTCACTTACGCCTATCCAGTATGACCTGACCGCTTATTCCCTTCTGAATGACTTGAAAGACATTGAACTCTAAGACGTTACAATCCTTCCGATTTCAGGTTCAGCACTAAATCCTTCCAAAACTTCTCAATTTTAGGCTTTCGGTCTTTACTCACCTGAATTTCGATCTGTTCCAGGTGGCTGACGTCCAGCTTTTTGATGTGCTTGCCCCACTTTGCGCTCTCTACTGTAACAAACGAGTCGTTCTCTCCCTCTTGCTGGTAGATCAGCTGATTTTGCAGAATGTAAATTGGGTTAAGGGGATGCTTTGTACCCTTGCCTACTGCTGCACTGTATGAGAAATAAGGGATTCCTTCGACATCTGGCACATTGGGGTTGAACTCTTTTTCCACATACTCTCTGGTAAGTTGTTCTACTGCTGCTACAGCATCACTTTTTTGGGAAGGGAATATGCTTTCGCCAAACCAGTCAACCAATTCGGCAAGTTTCCCTTTGATGGTGTCCGGCGCAGTGAGCACCAGCTCTGCAAGACTTGTGCCCCGGTGAGGTGCTGCGATGGTAGTAAGCGATGCCACGGAATCGGCAACGCCAAGCTTTGAAATGGCGTACCGCATATCGAGGCCGCCCATGCTGTGCGCTACTACATTCAGTTTATCATATTTGTACTTCTTTTTGAGTTCATCAATTACGGCTGCCCACTGCTGTGCTCTTATTTCTATGGTTGCGTAAGGCACAATATTCGGGGCAAAAGCTTCAATTCCATAACTGCGCAACCGCATGCATGAGTTGTGCAGCGGTGATGGGCTAACCAGCATGGAAAATCCACCGTATCCGTGGCACATCAGAACGGGATAATTAAGGCGGATCAGATCAGGCTGCGGATACTCGGTAAGCTCAAGCTTTTTAAGATACTTTTTTGGCTCAATCCACTTCATAAGTACAATTGGATATCTTGGATTTCATTCAATTCAAATTACTTAAACCAGCGATGAATAACTTTCAGAACTTTGATTGAACCTGCCGTTTATTCAGCGGATAGATTTAATCGGGTGTCGGTATTCAGATGCACAGATCGCATTACCGTTTCATTATATAACAAATGAATGCGCAGATTCCTCTCCGGAAACTGAACCGTTCCGCTTGTTTGAACCGAATATGGCCACACATGCTCATGCAGCTTCAGATGAAACGAAGTTTTTGAAAAGTGTGATGGCACTCTCACGGTGTACACTGTTCGGGAAAAAACAGAGTCGATAGCAACGGTTTGAGTGCGAATCTGTGAGTTTGGTATTCTGAAATCCTGAAGAGCAACAGTAATCAGCGAATCTATCTGCGAAGCATTAGTCAAAATTTTTCGTTTCTCTACCGGTTCAGCTGTAGCCAAAAGTACAAGTGCCGCCGAACAGCTAAGAAACAGTAGAATTGCGATCCACTTTCTTTTATCTGTTTTAGCGTATGATTTACCGGTAGATTTCAAGAATCAGGAAATTTGTTTGTACCAAACCCGGGTGGCTTGTACTTTCAGTTTTGTATTTAATGAAAATGTGAGTTTGATTTTATCATCAAATATAAGTTTCGACTGCGTCCTATCGAGCGCAATCCCGACGCTTCTCAGGAGGGATGAAGACGAGATACTTTATTTTCGACTTCATAACACCTGTGCCGGCAACTCGGGACTGTGCTTTAACTGGTGATAACTTAATGACAATCTCGAGCTCATGTTTAATGATAAGATCTTTGCAGATTAAATAATCCAATTTTTGGCGGCTTATTGAAGATCGTAACGGTGTAATAAAATCGTAAAATGGCATTCAGGTTCGAAAGAGTATCAAACAAAAACCAGGTTAAGCTTTTCCATGAGTTTCCCGAATCACTCTATCAGAATTATCCGAACTGGATTCCACCTCTCAGATTTGAAGTAGAAAATATTTTCGACCCGGAAAAAAACCCGCTTTTTGAAGATGGAGAGTGTGAGCGTTTTTTGATGATTCATAACGAAAAAGTAGTTGCGCGGTTTGCCCTGATGAACCATGCAAAACGGGACAAAGTTTTTGATCCGCCAATGGGTGGCCTCGGTTTTACGGAGCTGATTGATGATAAAACTGTAGCCAGCGCGATGATCGATTTTGCAAAAGAGTGGCACAGCAAACGAGGTTACAAACGGTTCCGGGGCCCGGTTAATTTTGGTGAGAATATGAATTATTGGGGGCTTCTGGTGGAAAACTACGATGAGCCGCCCATTTATGGCATGCATTACCACGCGCCCTATTACAGAGAACTGTTCGAGCAAACCGGAGCCATAAAACTGGATGACCACTGGAGCTATAAACGCGAATTTGACATGCCGCTGCCGGAACGCCTCGTAAAAATCACCGATCGGATTGAGAGCCGGCCGGAGGTTTCTCTTAGGCCGATCGATATGAACAACCTTGAACGGGATGCGGAATTCATCAGAGGGATATATAACGAAGCATGGAGCAAGCAGGATATTGAAGAGCGCGAGCATGAGTTCACGGAGCTAAGCCGGGAGAATGTCCAGAAGATGGTAAAACAGCTAAAACCAATCATGATTCCGGAGAGTGTTTTGATAGCATTTGTGGGGGATGAACCGGCCTCATTCATCGTTTGTGTGCCCGACCTGAACGAACTTTCAGCCGAAACGGGCGGCAAACTGAAATGGTGGCACATGCCCAAGGTGCTGCGATTTAAGAAGCGTGCAAAACATCTGCGTACTACCGTTTATGGCACATTGCCAAAATACCGTAAACTCGGCCTTGAAGCGTTAACGTTTGTGCGTGGCATCCAAATGACCAAAGAGGCCGCTCCAAAACTTGAATATCTTGAGGGAACCTGGGTTAGTGAAAAAAACTGGTTGATGCAGCGAAGCCTCGAGGCGCTTGGATGTTACCATCATAAAACACACCGAACCTACTACTGGGATATTTGAATGGTAGTTTTAAGACTACAACCGGGATTGATTTTCATTCATAAATAGTTTAACATTAAACTAAATTAAATAAATCAATTATTATGAATAACAAAGGAATTCACCATATCTCAATTATATCGGGCGATCCGCAGGTTAACGCCGATTTTTACGTAAAAACACTCGGATTACGCCTTGTTCTGAAAACCGTAAACCAGGATGATCCCGGAACCTACCATCTCTTTTATGCGAACGGAGAGGGCCAGCCGGGTTCGAGCATTACATTCTTCCCATGGCCTATGGCTATGCAGGCGAAGCCTGGAACAGGTACGGTTAGCGCTGTATCGTTTACAGTACCGGAGGGGTCGTGCGACTTTTGGATCGATCGGTTTGCAGGAATGGATATCAAATTTGACTCACCCATTGAACGCTTTGGGAAGAAAGTACTGCCTTTCTACGATCCCGACGGGTTGAAACTTGAGCTCGTGGAAGATCAAAAAGCCGGCCAAATACCGGCATGGCAGGATAGCAGTGTGCCGGCTGAGTATTCCATCAGAGGTTTTTGGGGCTCAAATCTCAGGCTGGCGGAAACCAGCGCTACGGTTGACATTCTTGAACAAGTAATGGGTTTTACTACCACAGAAGAAAACAGTCATGAACTACTGCTTACAACTGATAGCAACCTTGGGCACTCTATCATCATCGAAAAAGATGATAATCCAAAAAGCGGCACCAACGGGCGGGGCTATGTGCATCATATTGCCTTCCGCGCAAACGATGAGGAAGATCTCAAAGCGATGCGAAAGAAAGTAATTGAGATGGGCCTCTCACCAACGCAGCTTATTGACAGGCATGTGTTTATGTCGGTCTATTTTCAAACACCGGGTGGCGTACTCTTTGAAATAGCCACGGATGGCCCCGGTTATAAATCTGTAGCCGAAAGTGAAGATGAGATGGGCAAAAAGCTGTTTCTGCCACCCTGGCTCGAAAGCCGCCGGGATATGATTGAACAGCGGTTACAACCTGTAAGCGTAGAGTAGATTTTGCT
>SLLL01000035.1 GCA_007134085.1 Balneolaceae bacterium | reverse complement strand
GAATCTGAAGATGAATCTGATGAAGTGGACAGTTCTGAGAAAGTTATTACCGCTGCCCCAAACACAGGCAAACCGGATAATGAAGAAACACTTGTTATAACAACGGAAACGCCTGCTGATGAGCCCTCACCCGCCAAAAATAGCGGCGAACCATCGGTGAGCAGTGTTGACTGGGCTAATCTTGGCAACAAAGCTGCTACTGAGAAGAAAAAGTCGCCAGCATGGATTTTTGGAATCATTTTACTTGTAGCTGTAATTGGAGTTGCTGCTTACGTTTTAATTGATAATGGCTTCTTTGGATCAGCCGAAGTTACTGACTCAGAACAGGTTGTAACTGGCCCGCCATCAGCTCCCGGCGGTGTTGATCTCGACCTTGGCAATAACGGTGAAGCAACCGGGGATGAAACTGCCGCAGAACAAACAACCTCTACACCAGCTTCACTTGATGATGTGCTTTTCATCACCGTTTTTGCGGCTTACGATGTGCTTGACCCGGTTCGGGTTTGGAGTGACCTGAAGCCACGTCTGGACCCCTACTGGCTGGAACAGGGAACTGCTCTTAACTTTGAATTTCAAGATACTATTCGCATCCGCGGGCCATACGCAAATATGCTGTTATTCAAGAACGGGCACCGCATCAGCGATTTCCAGGAGTACTTCATCGAAGAAGAAAACTACGTGGAACTTACCCGTGATTATTTTACTTCTGATGCAAAATGGTTGAATACCATACCTTTTGATATGCCGGCAGGTGTTTCGCCACCTCAAAGCGTGGAAAACAGGCCTACATTCTAATTCAATCCGCTATCTTCTAAATTTCATGGATAGATCTACTGCTGAGAAACGCGCAGAAGAATTGCGTAACCTTCTAAACAAAGCCAACAAAGCATATTATGTTGATGCACTGCCGTTTATAAGCGACAAAGCGTTCGACGAAGCTCTTGCAGAACTGTCTGAACTGGAAATTCAATTTAATCTCAACACAGAAAACTCACCTACGCAGCGGGTGGGGGGTGAACCCTCGAGCAACTTCCCTAATGTTGAACACCCACAACAGATGCTCAGCCTCGATAACACCTATAATGAAGATGAACTCAGGGATTTTGACCGTCGTGTTACAAGCATTCTTGGACATAGCAATTATTCCTATGCTGTTGAGCTGAAATTTGATGGAGCTTCCATCAGGTTGAGGTATGAGAATGGAAATTTTGTGCTCGGTGCTACCCGTGGCGATGGTTCTAAGGGTGATGACATCACGCCGAACTTAAAAACTGTGAGAGATATCCCCCTTTCGGTGAATGAAGATTCTCCCGACATTTTTGAAATACGCGGCGAAGCCTATATGGAGAAAGAGGCGTTCATCCGGCTAAATGAAAATCGTGAAGAGCAAGGCTTGCAGCCATTTGCCAACCCAAGAAATTCCACAGCCGGCTCACTAAAAATGCAGGATCCGCGCGAAGTTGCCCGAAGGCCAATCCGTTTTTTTGCGTTCGACTTGCTTATTGATGAACGTGATGAAAACAGAACCCATGGCCAAAAGATGGGCCTACTCAAAAATATGGGTTTCCCTGTTTGTGAGCATTTTAATGTTTGCAGCTCGATAGATGAGGTTATCAATACGATAAACAGTTGGGATGATCTAAGAAGCACCCTACCCTACGAAACGGATGGTGTTGTGGTAAAAGTAAACGAAGAGCGGTACTACGAAGAGCTTGGCAGCACATCGAAATTCCCCAGATGGGCTATTGCCTATAAGTTTGAAGCAGAACAAGCTGTAACCATATTAGAATCCATTACATTGCAGGTGGGCAGGCTTGGTAAAATAACACCGGTAGCAGAACTAAAACCCGTTCAGCTGGCAGGCACTACGGTGAAACGTGCATCACTGCACAATGAGGATGAAATCCTTAGAAAAGATATCCGGCCCGGGGACTCCGTAGTTGTGGAGAAAGCCGGAGAAATTATTCCACAAGTTGTTCAGGTGGTGAACGCAGATCGGGAAAACAGGGGCGAGCCTTTCAAAATGCCGGAGAATTGCCCGGCTTGTGGAGAAAAACTCGAGAAATTTGAAGATGAAGTGGACTGGCGGTGTGTTAACCCACAGTGCCCGCCGCAAGTTAGAGAGCGGTTAGCACATTTTGCATCACGTGAAACGATGGATATTGAGGGGCTTGGGGAGGCCGTAGTAGAACAGCTTTTGAATGAAGGGCTCATCAAAACTTATGCCGATTTGTACGGCCTGGAACAGAATCAGCTCACACCACTCGAACGCATGGCAGAAAAGAGTGCGCAAAATCTGATTGATGCGATTGCCCGCAGCAAAGAGCAACCACTCGACAGAATTATTTTTGCTCTTGGGATACGATTTGTGGGCAAAACCGTATCGAAAGATCTTGCTTCGCATTTCAAAACCATGGAAAACCTGATGAGTGCTGATTTTGATGAACTGGTTTCCATCAATTCCATTGGCCCAAAAATCGCTGATTCGGTAATTGCATTTTTTGGCAATGAAAAGAATAAAATTCTTGTGGAGTGTCTTGAAAAAGCCGGGCTGAACTTCACAATGGAAGAAACAGAAAACCTGTCTCTTAAGCTTAAGGATAAAAAGTTCGTGCTTACAGGTACCCTTCCAACCATGTCGAGGAATGAAGCTAAAGAACTGATTGAACTACATGGCGGCAGTACCACGTCATCCGTCAGCAAGAATACCGATTTCCTTCTGGCGGGCGACTCTCCCGGCAGCAAATACGATAAGGCAGCCAAGCTAAATATCCCCATATTGAGCGAAGGTGATTTAAAGGCAATGATTGAGGGCTAAATTCAATACAAGCCATATTTTTCTGTAATTACTATACTTATCACTCTTTTTAACCAACAAGCCTGATTGATCGTGTTAAGCTCTTTTATTTTGGCATTACCCTCCTTATACTTTCAACTGGATACACGTTGTCTTGATCAACGTGGTGCATATAAACATTTTTTATGAGCATTCTCAAAAAACTCGGTTTAGCACAGAAGAAAAGCGAAGTTCCGCCACCCATTGGTGCAAATAAAGTTAAAGAGCAACAAGAAGCGGCTGAGAGAAGGAATAAGTATATCAGAATCGTAACCTTGCTTGTTTTTTTAGCAGTTGTGCTCATTTCTTTACCGCAAACTACATTCCAGCCGGTAGCCAGTTACTCCATTAACGAACCCTGGCGGGCTGACGACCTTACCGCACCGTTTACGTTCGCTATTAAGAAGACAGATAGCGAGCTTCAGCAAGAACGCGATGAAATCCGGCAGCAAACTGCCCCCATTTTTCATGTAGATAATAATGCTTTGGTGATGATAGAGTCCCGGGTAGACTCTATCTATCGGGCTTTGCAGCCTGTTATGGATAGTTATGTTCAGTGGCGCAGGTCACTCTCTGCCAATGATGAATCTGCCGCTGAGAGTGACAGCCTTCAATTTATTCAGGATCGCAACAAAGCAAATGTGCGGCTCAACAGCGATGAATGGAATGCACTGCTCGAAAACTATGCCTCTGTAGTAATAAACAACCAGCCCGAACGCCGTGCAGTAGTTTTTCAGATACGGTCACAAATCTTTGACCTCATTGACCTGCTTATAGCAGATGGCATAATTGACCGGAGCAAAGATGATATTGATAACAACGAAATCATCATCCGTAATCTGCGACAGCTTACGGAGAGGTCAGTTTCTCTCGCGAATGTACGCGATCCAAGAGAAGCTTCGGAATTCGCTCAGCTTCAGCTCAGCAGAGCTTATTTACCGGAAGTTGCAAGGGCAGCCCATCAGCTTTTTAATCAGGTAATTCAGCCAAACCTCTTTTTTAGTGAGGCAGATACAGATGCATATCTCGAAGAACAGCTTGCAAATATTTCCACTACCAGGGGCGCTGTAGATCAGGGGCAAATTATCGTTCGGCGCGGCGACATCGTTACACCCGAAACTGACAACATTTTACGCAGCCTTGCTGAAGCGCGGGCTCTTACTGCAACCGAACTGGAGCGCTGGCTAAGATATTTTGGTGAAGCAATTGTGGTAATCATAGCCACATTGATGTTCTTCATCTACATCTTCCTCTACAGAAAGAAGATCTATGACTTGCCCTCAATGTTTTTGCTGGTATTTCTGGTGATGGGTATCGTTGCCTTGGCAAGTGCACTCATCTATCCCTTTGATAATGTAAACAGTTATATCGTGCCCATTGCGGTAGCCCCTATCATTCTCACCATTATATTTGATTCTCGGGTTGGGTTGATGGCAACAGTAACGCTTGCAATCATAACTGGAGTGGTGCACGATTACAATTTCGAATACTTGGTGGCAACCATCGCCGCATGCAGCCTCGGTGTTTTTTCTGTGAGGGATATCAAAAAGAGGTCGCAGTTTTTCTTCATCACTCCGGGGATCGTCTTCATTTCGTACATGCTTGTAATATCCGGCTTTGGGCTGGCACGTTTCACAGGCTGGGAAAAGTTTTTCGGAGATCTCTTCTTTGTGGGTGTAAATTCGGTATTTATCCTGTTTACCTATCCACTGATTCTACTATTTGAGAAACTCTTTAAAATCACTACCGATTTTACTCTACTCGAACTTGCTGATACCAATTTGCCACTCATGAAAGAGTTAATGAGTAAAGCGCCGGGTACCTTTCACCACAGCTTACAGGTAGCCAACCTTGCTGAATCAGCAGCTTCTGATATTGGCGCAAATGCCCTTTTATGCCGTGTTGGTGCTATGTATCACGATGTCGGGAAAATGGTTAAGCCCTCTTATTTTATAGAAAATCAGAACAAATCGAACGATCACGATAAGCTGAAACCCCGAATGAGCGCTCTTGTAATTAAGGCGCATGTAAGCGAAGGGGTAAAAATTGCCAAAGAGAACAACCTTCCCGATCTGGTTATTGACCTGATTAAAACTCACCATGGAACGTCACTTATTAGATATTTTCACCAAAAAGCGAGTGAAGATTCTGAAACCATTCAGGAAGAAGATTTCAGGTACGACGGACCCACCCCTTTCACAAAAGAACATGGAATTTTGATGCTTGCCGATGGTGTGGAAGCATCCTGCCGCTCGATGAAAGATACCACATACAGCAAGCTCGAAAATCAGATAGACCGCATTGTTGATGGCTGCATAAATGACGATCAGCTTAAAGATTGTCCGTTAACATTCCGCCAGATTCAGACAATAAAAGAATCTTTCTTGAGGATTTTAAAAGGAGTTTATCACAGCAGAATTGAATATCCCGATGAGAAAAAGCCTGCCAAAAAAACAGCCCAGCAGGAAACCAAAAAAGAAGAGAGAACTGCCGATTCTGACGAGAAAAAAGAGAACGGTTAGATGGCTTTTTTTGAAGCAGAATTGAAACGATATCTGCAGTTCGTAAAGCTTGAAAAGGGTTTATCGGAGAATTCGGTTCTCTCCTACCGAAATGACCTTGAACGCTACCTAAAATTTGTTGCACGCGATCTTGGGCTTAAAGATCTCGGCGGCATTACACTTGCTCACATTGAAAACTATCTGGTTGAGCTTACTGAGATGAGCCTTGCCGTTAGCACCATTGCTCGAAATATTTCAAGTATTCGCAGTTTCCACGAATTTGCTGTAGTTGAAGGGATTGCAGAAGCAAATCCCGCAGAATTAGTGGAACTGCCCCGCAAAGCTGCAAAACTGCCTGAGGTGCTTGATGCAAACGAAGTTGAGCAGATTATTAATGCCGCCAACCGGACCGAAAATGCCGGAATACGGGACGCCGCAATACTTGAAACCCTTTATGCAAGCGGAATGCGCGTAAGCGAACTGACCGATCTTGAAATGGATCGGCTCTTTTTCGAGATCGGATTTATCCGTGTTATAGGAAAGGGAAATAAGGAGAGGCTGGTGCCCGTTGGCGGTTTGGCTCAGCAGGCGATTGAACATTATATGGAAACAGCACGGCCGGTTTTCTTAAGTGATAAAAATCCACAAAAAAGTAAAAACAGGCTGTTTTTGAATCAACGAGGCGGGCCATTAACCCGTATGAGTGTGTGGAATATTGTAAACAAATATGCCAATAAAGCAGGCATCAAGAAGAATGTGTATCCCCATATCTTTCGGCACTCTTTTGCCACACACCTGCTTGAAGGCGGTGCAGACCTTCGCGCTGTTCAGGAGATGCTTGGCCATACATCCATCACCACTACTGAAATCTATACTCATGTAGACCGCTCACTGCTGCACCAGGTACATAAGCAGTTTCATCCAAGGGCATAGATGTAATTTAATTATACATCATTGAAGTAAAGGGTTTAACTGCGTATATTCATCGTAATATTACGATGAATATAATTGTTACAACATGTCAGAATATACCTTAGAGCTGAATGATCCTGTTCTCATACGATCAGCAGCCGTTGCAAAAGCACTTGGACACCCCGCACGAATCGCAATTCTAAAAATTTTGGGCCAGAGAAGTACCTGTTTCTGTGGAGACATAACTGAGTTATTACCGCTCGCGCAATCCACTGTTTCGCAACATTTAAAAGCATTAAAAGATGCGGGGCTCATTTCAGGGACCATTGAAGGCGTTCGAACCTGCTATTGCCTTAACCCTGAAGGAGTGCGCGAGCTTAATACACTTCTCTCTGAGTTTACCAATGAATTAGCAGAAACCTGCTGTTGACACCAGCATGCAGTAGAGCTTTTCATACCTCTTAACCCAGCATCCTGATATAACACAAAATAATTCTTGTTCATGTACTCTAAACTGAATACCTACACCAACAAACTTACCGATAACTTCGGCACTATCTCTAAAAAGCGGAAGGAAGAACTATATGAAGTTGCAACTTTCATTTCTGACGAACTCCAAAAGAACGAGAGTGTACATCTGAATTTTATTTGCACCCATAACAGCCGCAGGAGCCATCTATCTCAAATATGGGCACAAACAGCTGCCGCTTATTACAAGATTGATGGAATAAAAACATATTCCGGAGGAACTGAGGCGACTGCATTTAACCCCAGAGCTGTTGCCGCAATTGAACGCGCGGGTTTTTCTGTTAAAAATCCGGGCGGCGAAAATCCGCATTACGAAGTACGGTATGATGTTAATGCTGAACCTATGATCTGTTTCTCTAAAAAATTTGATGATCCATTCAATCCATCAGAAAATTTCGCCGCAATAATGACTTGCTCTGATGCCGATGAGAATTGTCCTTTTGTACCGGGTGCATCATTTCGTAAACCTATCACTTACAGGGATCCAAAAGAATCAGATGGCTCAGCTCTTGAAAGAGAAACCTACGATGAGCGATGTAAACAAATTGGTATAGAGATGTTTTACATGATCAGTGATGTATCTGTGTGATCAAAACAGCACTCCGTGTACATAAATTTCCTTTTAAGAAGAATTTTAATCTTGGTTACCAAAACCATTAATCGTATTTTTACGATTAAAGAATATTCAATCACATTTAGTTATGAAAAATCAAACAGATATAAAAACAGTAATTGAAGTTTATGACCCTGCTATGTGCTGCAGCACAGGAGTATGCGGCCCGGATGTTGACGATACACTGGCTGACTTTGCCAATGATATAAAGTGGCTCAAATCTATGGGGGTAGAAGTTAAACGATTCAACTTGGCACAGGAACCGGAAGCGTTTAAAATGTGTGTACCGGTACTTACCCGCCTTCAAAAAGAAGGATCTGATGTTTTGCCAATCATTCTGGTGAATGGAGAAATGGTTTCTCAGGGTGGCTACCCCGGCCGTGAAACTTTAGCATCCTGGGCAACGATCAATGTTAAAAGTGAACCACAGGCACAGCATCATAACAATGGAACACACAATCAATCCGTCTACACGGATAACGTAGACATTTTAGTTGCAATTGGTGCATCAGTAGCATCAGGCAACAGTGCTGCTCTTAAGCAATTATTTGAAAGAGGCCTAAATGCCGGCATAAGTAATGAAGATATGGCCAAAGCTATGCAGGCAGGTATTAATGTTTCCCAGGCTGCAATGTCAACTATTGTGGAAACAGCAAATGAGCTATTAGGAGTACCATCAAACGGAACCGGTGGTGGATGCTGCTAAATTCAGCCTTATCAAAAATAATGACATCAAAAAAAAGAGAGTAAAATTTAAAAAAAGGCCACTATGCTACCCGAAATTACACCTTTTATATTTTTCACTGGAAAAGGAGGAGTTGGTAAAACTTCGCTTGCGAGTGCAACGGCAATTAAGCTGGCTGATGAAGGTAAAACTATACTGCTCATCAGTACAGATCCTGCATCGAATTTAAAAGAAGTACTTGAAACTGAAATTACTGAGAAGATTACACCAGTAAAAGGTGTTGAGAATCTTCATGCTGTTAATATCGACCCGGAAATTTCGGCAGAAGAGTATCGAAAAAGAGTTACCTCTCCAATGGAAGGTATTTTGCCTCAAAGCGAGATTGAAAAAATCAAAGAAGAACTCTCCGGGGCTTGCACCACTGAAATTGCCGCTTTCGATGAATTTGCACGATATATTGCAGGCGACGATGAAAACCAGCCTTATGATGTAATTATTTTTGATACCGCCCCAACTGGCCATACACTTCGCCTTCTTGAACTGCCGGCTGCATGGAGTACTTTCATTGAGTCGAACCCTGACGGCGCATCGTGTATCGGGCCATCATCAGCACTAAAAACAAGCCAGGCAAGATATCAGGAGGTTGTTAACAGATTAAAAGACAAAAATACAACTACCGTTTATCTTGTTACCAGACCGGATAGCACTGCCCTTCGTGAAGCTGATCGATCAGGAAAGGAATTGCATGAAATGGGACTTAAAAATCAGCTGCTTCTCATTAATGGCTTTTTCGAGCCTGTGGGCTCTTCTGATCCCTTTGCAGAAAAAATGAAAAATATAGCTGAGTCAACCCTGGAAAACATGCCGGAAAGACTTAAGAAAATGAAACAAGTTGTATTTCCTCTAAGGCCGTACAATCTGCTTGGAATTGAAAAATTAAGAAACGTTTTCAAACCTCTTGATGTAGCAGAAATCAAAAAAAACGGTACAACAACTACCATGCCGGAACATCTTGAAACAGATCTTCCCGGATTAGATCATTTAGTTGATGATTTGGTAAAAGAGAACGAGCACGGCCTTGTGATGACAATGGGTAAAGGCGGTGTTGGAAAAACAAGCATTGCAGCTGCCATAGCTATTAAAATTGCCCGAAAAGGGTGTCCAGTACATCTCACAACTACCGATCCGGCCGCTCATTTGATGGATCATATTGGCGACATCGAACTCCCTGAAAATCTGGAGGTTAACAGGATCGACCCTCATGCAGAAAAGAGAGAGTACATTGAAAAAGTGCTAAAACAGAAGGGGCAAAATAGAACTGAAGAGCAGTTAAAGTTGCTCAAAGAAGATTTGGAATCTCCCTGCACAGAAGAGGTTGCCGTATTTCATGCCTTTTCAAAAGCAATCCATCTTGCCAGGCGTAAGTTTGTTGTTATAGACACTGCCCCAACCGGGCACACATTGTTACTGCTCGATTCAACCGGAAGTTATCACAGAGAGGTTTTAAGAAATACAACTATGGAAGCAGGGAAGCTGAAAACACCATATATGTACCTGCAGGATTCTGATTATGCAAAACTGATCATAGTAACATTGCCTGAAACAACACCTATTACAGAAGCAGCAAAACTTCAGGCCGATTTACGGCGATCGGGTATTGAGCCTTATGCATGGATAGCAAATCAAAGTATGGCTGCTGCTAATGTAACTGATCCGCTACTGAAACAGCGGGCACAAGCCGAATTACCACATTTGCATCAAATACAAAATGTACATGCCAATAAGTTGTATACCATTCCCTGGATTGTAGAAGATCGTATATTAGAAATAATGGTACACGATTCACTACATAAACAGGAGGTAATATGAGTCTTCCATTTAAGCATGCACTTGTTGCACTGGATCAATCGGACGCCAGTGATCTCATTGTAGATAGCCTCTCTTCTTTCAAACAGTTTGGGACTTTAAAATTTACGCTTTTTACATCTGTGAGTGTTTCATACCCAGGTAGTCTCAGCTCGAAAAAAAGAGAAGATTTAGAGAACAAACTAAACATCTACAAACTCCATTTAGAAACCGATGGGTTTGAAGTGCATACAGAAGTACGGTCTGTAATAAATGCTTACACACCTGCACAAATTCTTGAAGCGGCACACGAATGCAACGCCGATTACATTATTATTGCAAATAGAGGGTACAACAAATTCAGAGAGCTTTTACTGGGAAGTACTGCAACTGAACTACTGCAAAGGTGTGATTTACCTGTTTATCTGATGAAGTTATCTGTTTCTGACGAATCGGAAATGAGCGAAAGAAGATTAACCGCCATGAGAGCGGGAAGAAAATCACTCGAAAGAATTTTACTCCCAACTGATTTCTCAACCACATCAGACAGAGCTTTTGAAGTTGTTAAAGAGTTTGGGGCAAAAGCTGAAAAAATAGACATTCTGCATGTTCAGGCTACCGGGCGATCGGGCATGAACGACCCTAAGATGCTCGAAAATTTCGACAGAACAGATACAGAGCGTTTGCGGGAATTGCAATCTGATTTAGAGTCAGTAACAAATGCAGAAGTATCCATCAAAGTTCGGTACGGGGCTGCAGTTAATCAAATTTTAGAGCATGCCGAAAGTTCAGATTCAACTTTAATCGTAATGGGCAGCCAGGGCAGAGGTTATGTTGAGGATATTTTTATGGGGGGAGTATGCCACCAGGTGGTAAGAAAATCACCAATTCCTGTTTTGACGATACCGGCTCGCCGTGCTGAAAGCAACTAATACAGTTTACCGGCTAATAGAACAAACTAACCAAATCATCTGATTATCAATGGCGCTTACCATCATTGCCACGCTCATTTTTTTGTTTACCCTCACTCTTGTAATCTGGCAACCGAAAAATTTATCCATCGGCTGGTCTGCAACCATTGGGGCTTTATTAGCACTCATTGCAGGCGTGGTAAGCTTTCAGGATGTAATAACGGTAACTGAAATAGTTTGGAATGCTACACTTACGTTTGTTGCGATAATTATCATCTCGCTTATTCTTGATGAAATAGGATTCTTTGAGTGGTCTGCCCTTCACATGGCGCGCTTTGCAAATGGTGATGGAATTAAAATGTTCATCTTTATCACCCTTCTTGGAGCAATAGTTGCCGCTTTTTTTGCAAATGATGGTGCAGCACTCATCCTTACCCCAATTGTTTTAGCAATGGTACGTGCCTTAAAATTCAAAGATAGGATGATTTTGCCTTTTGTTATGGCAAGTGGGTTTATAGCGGATACCGCCTCCTCCCCGCTTATTGTGAGTAATCTTGTAAATATTGTATCGGCTGATTTTTTTGGCATCGGTTTTATTGAATATGCCAGCAGAATGATTATTCCAAATTTCTTTGCTGTAGCGGCAAGTTTGGTAGTACTCTATTTACTCTACAGAAAAGACATTCCCCGTGAGTATTCACTTGATGATGTTAAAGAGCCACGATCTGCAATCAAAGACGAGAAAATGTTCAGAATGTCGTGGATCATCCTCACTGTTCTTTTGATTGGTTATTTTGTAGCTGAGTTTGTGCACATTCCGGTTTCGATCGTAGCTGGCACCATTGCCATCTTCTTCAGCATAATGGGTTTGAACAGTAAAGCCGTGGATACCCGTAAAGTTCTGAAAACAGCTCCCTGGGCAATCGTTATTTTCTCTATCGGAATGTATGTTGTGGTTTACGGATTACAGAATGTTGGGCTTACAGATCTTCTTGCCGAGGTGATACAATCAGGTGCAGATCAGGGCCTGTTTGCCGGAACTATGCTTATGGGCTTTCTTGCGGCTTTTCTCTCTTCATTAATGAATAATATGCCAACAGTTATGATAAATGCACTTGCCATTCAGGCCACTGAAACCTCAGGTTTAATGAGCGAAGCTCTGATTTATGCAAATGTAATTGGTTCAGATCTTGGGCCTAAAATCACTCCTATTGGTTCGCTAGCCACTCTGCTATGGCTGCATGTGCTATCAACAAAAGGGGTAAAAATTACCTGGGGATACTACTTTAAAGTTGGCATTATTCTCACCATCCCCACACTATTCTTTACCCTGCTTGGGCTATACCTTTGGCTGCTAATTATTGGATAAAAGATCTGTCAATAATTTTCAGCATGTTCAGGTGATGAAAATCCCGGAAGAATATCCATTATGGCAAAGTATAATCTCGATGCACACTGCTGCGTATTATCCAGTATGATTACGGTGTACTCATTATCGGGAAAATAAGATACCTGTGCAGTATATCCATGGATTTCACCCATGTGAAGATAGGTAGTATGCCGCTCTCCCTGAATGGTTTGATAGCCTACAAACACTCCATAACCATAATCTGCCATGCGCTGGGTTGTCATAATGCCAAGCATTTCCTCCCCGAGAATACTCTTCTCCTTGTATAGAGCATGCACAAATCGCTGCATATCCAGTGCTGATGAATACATCATTCCTGCGGAGAAGCAAACACTCGGATGAATAGCGGGTGCCGTTTCAATGCCGTTATCACCCCGAACATATCCATTTGCATATTTGGGTATCACTGCGCCGGGTGATACAAACCCGGTTTGCAGCAGGTTAATAGGATCTAAAATATATGTTTGCATCGCTTCCTGATACGACATTCCCGTAACCTGCTCTATTATTAAACCAAGCAGGTAATATTCTGAGTTACCATAGTCCCAGTCAGTCCCCGGTTCAAAGTTCAAATCCAGATTTTTAAAACACTCAGGAAAAGTATTTACATCGTGGCTGAGGTACGCATCTTTCTCGAGAAATCCGGGCAGGCTGATATAATCCGGGATACCTGCGGACTGAACCAATAAGTGCTCTATCGTAATTCTGTTGCCTGTTTCAGGTGGGTAATCCGGCAGATGATCCGTTATAAGATCACCAAAGCACATTTTGCGCTCTTCAATCAACTTTAAAACCAATGTTGCCGTAAAGGTTTTTGTAATGGAGGCAATCCTGAATCTGGAATCGATAGTTTGCGGAATTTGCCATTCAAAATTGGCCATACCATATGCACCGCTATATACGATATTATTTTCTTTCGCTAACAGAACCACGCCATTGAACCGATCGTCTTCATAAAATTCCTGAACAACGGCATCCAGTGCAACGGCTTCATCAGTTTTATCCTGAAAAAAAGTAGTTCCTAAAGAAGTAAACAGTAATGCAATTAGTAGTTTGCTGAAAAATATAATCATGGCTATTGGCTGTATTAACCTCCTGCCTCATCTCTCTGTAGTTGTATTTTAGCCTTTCATGTCTAAAATACCATAAATTCGGTTTACACCCAAGGAAAATCGGTATAACTCATTGATCTGCATTAGAAAAAGCAGACAATAAAGATCGTGAAAAGAGAAGTTTTAGACCACTTTAAATGATGATATATAAACCTGCCGCTAAAGCCGCTCCTACAACCGGTGCCGCAACGGGAATCCAGGAGTATGCCCAATCACTGCTTCCTTTTTCGGGTATCGGGAGAATGGCATGAGCAATTCGTGGACCGAGATCACGAGCAGGATTGATAGCATAACCGGTTGGGCCGCCAAGCGCCAAACCTATTCCTAATACCAATAATGCCACAGGCAACGCGGAGAGAGCCCCAAGCCCGAACCCAACTTCCTGGCCATTAATTACTATCGCCGTCAGCATTTCGCCGTCAGCATTCATAAAGCCCGGTGAGGTAATGTATAGAACTCCATATACAAGAATAAACGTAGCTATAGCCTCCGTTATAAAGTTAGACGGATAATTCCGAATAGCAGGTGCAGTAGAGAAAACTGCGAGCTTTGTGCCGGGATCGCTGGTCTCTTTAAAGTGATCTTTATAGGCAAACCATACCAGCGATGAACCAATAAATGCCCCCAAAATCTGAGCAAGAATGTATGGAAAAACCATTCCCCATTCGAACAGCCCTGCAACTGCCAGGCCTACGGTTACAGCAGGGTTAATATGAGCACCACTAAACTGCCCCATTGCAAAAACTGCAACAAATACTCCCATTCCCCAGCCCCAGGTTATTACAATCCAGCCGCTGCCGAACCCTTTTGTATTGTTAAGAATAACATTGGCTACCACCCCTGATCCAAAAAGCATGAGGATGGCTGTTCCGATAATTTCTGCTATGATTGGAGACATACAATTCGCTCTGTTAGTTAGGTTTTTTCAATTTGAGTTGAATTAATAAATGATTTTTTGCGAAATAAAAAAAATTACATTTTCAGCTTTACAAGGATGTCGTCCAGTTCATTCTGTTTAATGATCTTTTCGTCCTGCAGCATATAATTCTCTCGCATTTGCCGATGTGTAACCAATGTACCCGTATAGAATCTCCACAATACCTCTATTCTTTCAGAGATAAACTGTTTATTGAATATTTGCTTTGATATTGCCGGCATCTCAGCAAAACTTTTGATGATTGCATCTGAACTTCCGCCAAACCAGGCGATTAGATTTTCAATCAAAAGCTCTCGGTATTGTTCAGGAAAATCATCCAATGGGAGAAAGAAATAATTTGGCGTCAGATTTCTTGTCAACATATTGGGTAAAAAATGAACCTGATCAGTTTTACTCTGCTGTAACCATAGCAGTTGTAAAAGTGCGCCTAATGAACTTCTAACCCTTAGGTGGCCTTTAAAACAGCCAAATGTAGCCGTTTTCTGTATGTTCTCATTTGGTAGAATGGATGGATATTTACATATACCAAACAATACTCCCTGAGAAATACCTTTATCTGGCTTTAATTTCGGTGACATGGATAACTCAAAAAGCACCCCACTACTGTAAATCACTAAATGAATGAAGTAGTAAGCCTCAACAGATTTATTGGCATGGTTATAGATCGGCCGGTATTCTCTGATTGTTCTGTTCTCTTCAAGAATCGCCTCCATTTCTGTTTCAAGCACGGTATAGCCCCAGGTGGAGATATTACTGATCAGCTTTGCTTCTTTACGGGTGCAACTACCAGATTTCGCATTTCTGTAGGTGTAAAGCCTTCTCCGAAGATTCTTCGCTTTTCCGGCATAAATCAGAGCACCAGCGGCATCAAAAAATTTATACACTCCAGGCTTGTTTGGCACATCAGAAAAAAGATCAGGCCCAAATTTATCTTTTAAAAAAGGCCTTGAAGGAAAGAGAGCAATTTGCGACATACAGTAAGATTAATTGACAACTAACTGCCAAAATCTATAAAATCAGAGTGACGGCTTGTTGTCACATCCTTTCTATTTCGCAAAAAAGTCTGAGTTATTTACTAAAAACCTCAATCAAAAATAAAATATGATCAGACAGATCGGTATCAATTAGTTCTACCCCTTTTTGGATGTCTTCCCTTGGCACATTGGCTGCAAACCTCTTGTCTTTTAACTTTTTACGGACCGATTTTACCCTCATATCTTCAAATCCGTTTGGCCGCATCAGGGCAACTGCGTTCATAAATCCGGAGATTTCATCGCAGGCAAACAGGTATCTCTCTAACTCACTTTCAGGCTCTTTACCCGTTCGTTCGGGCGCATGCGCGTTGATGGCAGCAATTACTTCAGCGGGATAACCCAGTGGCGGCAATATTTCGTGAACTGCTTTTTTTGGATGTTCATCCGGGTATTTTTCCCAGTCCAGATCGTGTAGTAACCCGGCACTCCACCAGTATTCTTTCTCTCTTTCACTTTTTTCAAGTTTTAGCGCGTAAGCTTCCATTGCAACAGCAACCATCTCGCAGTGCTGCCTCAAACTTTCCGATTCGATGTAAGAGTAAAGCAGTTTTTTAGAGAAATCTCTTTCCGGCAGATGCTCAATCATAAATTCAAATCCTTTAACGTTTCTTGTGCAATCTTACGGTTATACTCAAACGTAAAGTTTTTATAGTTGATCATATCAACTATAGTACCTATGAAGCAGAGCCCTGCAGTTAAAAAATATAGAATGCCCATGCCGATGTGGCCAACAAAAAACCTGTGAATTCCGGCAACTCCAAACAAGCCAATTAACGCAAGAATTAGTAATAGCACCGGATCTCTCCTTCTCGATCTGTAAATTGCGGCAAAGGCTTGAGCTTTCTCATCGGGCATATCTTCGATGATCATACTAACGTATTGAGACTCATCCCCTTCAAGTTCAGGAAGCAGTGTGAATATTTTTTTCATGGCCCATCTCCATTTTATAGGTTTTGTTTCTTTTTAAAATTTGCATGATTCTCCCGAAAAGCACAAAAACTGCAATAATTCCTGCAGGGTGCATCGCCAGTGATGCCTGAATATCACCGCGGAAAAAGTAAGCTACTGATCTACCAAGGCCGCAGCCGGGGCAAAATGTAAATCCAAATCTGTCAATCACACAAAACGACACCCTTTCAGCAGCAGGATCGATGAATGCCATAAGCAGAAGAGCAGCAGCAAGCAAAAGCCATTCAAAATGCAAAAAAAAGTAATTTTTATATGATCGCGATCGCAATTTACCGATTTTTATGTTTCTTGGTTGACCTTCAGAAATAACAAACAATACATGAAATCAACAATACGTAAGTTCACATTTAAAGTTTTCTTCCCGCTTCTGTTTTTTTTTCCATCAACCATACTATTTGCTCAGGAAAATTCCTCCGATACTCTCGCGGTTGTGCTTGATGAAATTCGGGTGGAAGCAGCTCATTCATCAATAACCATAGGCAGGTCTCCCGTTTCGGTTAGTTATCTGAACCGTTCTGAGGCTGATATCACCGCCCGCCCTGCCGTAACTATGGATGAACTTACGTTCACTCTGCCCGGAATTTGGGTTAGTAACAGAGAAAATGCAGCATTGGGAGAGAGAATGACTGTGCGCGGAATGGGGTGGCGAAGCCCGTTTGGCCTGCGTGGCGTAATGGTAGTGCTTGATGACATTCCCCTAACTGTAGCCGATGGCCAAACGATAATGAATATGGTTGATCCGGCAATGGTGCAATCAATTGAATTATTGCGAGGCCCTTCTGCCACCTACTGGGGCAACAGTAGTGGTGGTGTGCTCTATATGCGTACCAATCCACCGGCCGATTCACCAAGGCTTATGCTGCGTAGTTTTGGAGGAGCCTACAACACCATGAAATACGAAGCCCGCTGGCACGATACTATTGGTGGGGTGAGGTGGAACGCTTATGGCTCCTATTTTGAATCAGATGGTTTTCGGGAACACAGCGCATCAGAATTAATAAGGGGCGGGGTTTCTGCAGGATTTGATCTATCAACCAATTCCTCACTCGAAACACGCATTGCGTTTTCGGGAATGCCGAAGGCACAGCATCCCGGCTCACTTTCTGCCGATGATGCAGCAAACAGCCCTTCAATGGCCTGGCCGGCTTTTGTTGATGCTGGAGCCGGAAAAGATTTTATGCAGTGGATGGCATCAACAAGATATCTCTACAATACCGGTTCTGGGCTTCTAACGGTTTCTGCTCACGGAACCCTGCGTGATTTTAACAATCCTCTTCTGCCAAATGTTGGCTACATCTCTGTAGATCGTGTTGCCGGCGGCTCGAGAGCCACCTACGATTTCGACAATCTCCCGTTCAACCTCCAGCTTGGCGGGGAAGTTAAATTTCAGCGGGATGAGAGGGAGCAGCGAAATAATGTTAATGGGCAGCCCGGAGATCAGTTAAGAATCGATCAAACCGACAAAGTGTCGAGCCAGGCACTGTTTGCACAAACCGCTTTTGCGCTAAACAGGTTAACCCTAAATATTGGCTTACGTGCAGACCGTATGGTTTTTGGTGTGGATGATTTTCTTGAGAATGAAAACTCAAACCGCTCCTTTTTTACGGTAAATCCCAGTGTAGGAATCAATTATGACTTGAATAATGCACGGATTTTTGCCAGCATCAGCTCTTCATTTGATGCTCCTACAACTACTGAGTTTAGAAACAGGCCCGGCGGCGGTACGGGTTTTAACCCGGACTTACTGCCGGAACGCACCATTGGAGCTGAAACCGGAGTGCGCGGAACTTTAAACAACAGCCGTATTGAGTATGATGTTACTCTGTTTGGGCTTAACATCACCGATCTTATTGTACCGTTTCAGAAAGTTGATGGCGGCCCCGATCTGTTCAGAAATGAGGGAAATACGGTGCACTACGGCCTTGAATCTCATATCCGTTTTTATCCAAGCAATCGCTACTCTGTTGATTTTATGTACACCTGGATCAATGCTGAATTTGCGGATGGTGAATTCGAAGGAAATGAAATTCCGGGAGTTGCTCCACACAGAGTTGGCACCATGTTAACCGGCCGTTTCGGAGAGCATACAATCACAACTGATGTGGAATGGATTGGGGAATACTTTGCAGATAGTGCAAACAGCACGTCTAACGACCCTTACTTTTTGATAAACGGGCGATGGTCATTCTCCGGCTTGAATTTCGAAATGTGGAGATTGCAGCCGTTTGTATCCGTTCATAACCTTCTCAACCAGCGCTACAATACATCCGTATCAGTAAACGCTTTTGGTGGGAGATATTTTGAACCGGGTAGCAGCAGAAACGTGCGTGCCGGCATCAGGCTGGATGTTTTTTAGTTTGATTTGATGCAATAAACAGCAAAATCCTCATTGCAGCACACTGTTTTTAAGAGGTTTTTACACATTTTATAAACTTTATTGCTTAAAACCATCCTCTGAACTATCTTAGCCGTTGATGGTAATTGTTCTTGTTAAAAGAATTATGCTGTTGTTAACTATCAATGGGAACTTAGTTGGGATTTATATATGGAAAACCGTGAAGTTGGAACCGTTAAGTGGTTTCATAATGGTAAAGGTTACGGATTCATTACCAGAGAGGGTGGTGAAGATGTTTTTGTTCATTACTCAGAAATACAGAGTGACGGCTTCAGAAAACTAACCGAAGGGGAAAAAGTTGAATTCACACTTGCTGACGGTGATAAAGGCCTTCAGGCTAAAGAAGTTATACCAATACAGTAATTTAAGGGCAAAACAGATCCTTTTTTTCTGTTAGCACATCTTTCCTAAAGCGATGCAATGGCTTAAGCACGTAACGGTTGACCTCATAACCACCATTGTTATCGCAATTGTAGTGTTTTTCGAAGAAACCCGGGTGTTGGAGTATGTTCTGTATACATATACAGTGCTCATGGTTTTAGCGAGGTCCTTTACTCTTCTAAGCAGTGACTTTCGCCAGATCACGAGAAAAAAAGTATCCCAGGCACCTGATTGGATTTATCATATACTTTACGCACTGAATGTACTTTTTCTGGCTTGGGGTGCTTTTTATCTTACTGCAGCAGCCTGGGTATTTATTTGGGGTGTGGCTGCATACATTTCTCATCGAAAAGAGCTGTAATTAAATAACAATCAATCTTGGATTTTTTTCAAGATTGGGCTGTTGAATAATGAATGCAGTATCGCTCCGTTTTGTTTACTCTTCAAAGTAAACACCTATGAAAAATCTACTCCTTTTACCTTTACTGCTTTTCTTGTTTGCAGCTTGTGATACTCAAGGGCAAAATCCTGTTGTAACTCAAGAAGATCACTCACATTTTTTAAACCAAATCACTTACCAATCTGCTATGGCCGATTCAACCAACAAAGAAAAAGTAGTCCGCACGGATGAAGAGTGGAGGCAGCGCCTCACATCCGAAGAGTATCGTATTCTCCGTAATGACGGAACGGAAATCCCCTTCATGAACAAGTATAACAGCCACTACGAAGACGGTATATACGTATGTAAGGGATGCGGCCAGCCCCTGTTTCATTCAGAAACAAAATATAACAGCCGCTCCGGCTGGCCAAGTTACTGGGCGCCCATTCGCGAAGATGCCGTTGATGAAAAAGAAGACAGAAGCTTTTTCATGGTTAGAACGGAGATCGTCTGCAGCAGGTGCGATTCTCACTTGGGCCATGTGTTTGATGACGGCCCGGAGCCTACAGGCTTACGCTACTGCATGAACTCCGCAGCGCTACACTTTGTGCCTAAAGAAAACAGTGAAGAAGAGAATTAGCCAGATTCTTGAATTAGAGATCATCTGATGTGATAGCCTCACCATACGTAAATTTTATTGGCCATCTTTATGAAGTTTTTTGATCAGTATGATCCAATTATCACCAGGTTAATGGCCAAATATGGCATCTATGCTCTTCGGTTAAGTATAGGGCTAATCTTCATTTGGTTTGGTGCCCTGAAATTCTTTCCGGGATTTAGCCCTGCAGAGGAGCTTGCCATCTCAACCATTGAAATTCTCACATTCGGCTTTATAGCTCCTTCTGTTGCACAATTTTTACTTGCCTTTTTTGAAGTTACTATAGGCATACTGCTTTTGTTTGGTAAATATGTAAGAGTTACCATACTCTTTTTGCTTGTTCAGATGGCAGGTACTATGAGCCCAATTTTCCTCTTTCCAGATATTGTTTTTGCGAATCCACCACTGGTTCTCACTATTGAAGGCCAGTATATCTTTAAAAACTTTGTAGTGATTAGTGCTGCTCTTGTTATTGGCGCCACTGCACGCGGTGGCTATTTACGGCCTGAACCTGATAATTCTTAGATTTATTCTGCTCAGTTAGTAAATTGGTATCCTGTTGCCTGAGTTTAATTTAAACAAAATTTATTATGAGCAATCAAACTAACCCGCGCCGTGCGAAACAACTTATTGAGGCAAAGTTCGACCCAAGGCTGAAAACCTATACACTTCTGTCTGTGTCCGGTTTTTTGGTAGTCATTATTTTTGGCATTATTGTGCTTCCATTTTGGCTGATATTTGGCAGCATTTACATTAACAGATATTTCGACAGCCTTTTCTGCGAACTCACAACAAGGGCTCTTCACTTTAAAAAAGGCGTTTGGTTTCAAACGGAACGAACCATTCCTCTCGATAAAATACAGGACCTCACCTTCAAGGAGGGGCCCATTCTGAGATACTTCGGGCTTAGCCACCTGAAAGTTGAAACAGCGGGGCAAAGTGTACAAGGCGGTGCAGATATGTCGTTAACCGGAATTATCGATGCGCGGAAATTCAGGGAGATGGTACTCGATCAGCGTGATGAAATTACGGATAAGGCCGGTGACAGTTCTTCTGTAACCCAAAGTGAAGAAGATAATCTCATTCCGCTGCTGAATGAGATTCACAAAACCTTGAAAAGTATTGAGCAGAAAGTGGGTTAAATTCTAATTCAGCATGGTTTTTGAAGCAATTCTTCTGTTGTAGAATTTAAATAGCGCCATAACCACTCCCCACTGTACAAAAACTGTTGCTACTGAAAACGGACTCAGCGGGTTGTACCATGTATCAGGTGCAAAGCTTGTTGCACTCAGGTAAATCCACCAACTCAAAAGAGTAACAACCTGAACCGGTATTACATATTTAATGATGAATACCCACCATTTCCCAAGATTTACCCTACTTTCCTCTGTATTTACAAGTGTTTTTCTGAATTTATCTGCACCAAAAGTAATCACCGCAAACGACATAAACCCACCGGAGAGCATCAGGCCAACACCCCATACAAAATCCTGATTTGCAAAGATCTCAAGTGAAATGGCGGATGGCAGTCCAAAAACAAACCCTGCGCTGCAAACCGCAATTGTTGCCTTCTTTCGGGTAATACCCATATCAACAAAAACTTTTGTGGCAAGCTCAATCATAGCTATCAGCGAGCTAAAGGCAGCAAACGTTAACCCGAGGAAGAAGATAATAGCAAAAAACTTACCACCGGCCATATCGCTAAACAGTTGCGGCATCCACATAAACGTTAACCCTGTTGATGCGGGGCCGGAATCTTTCATTACATCTAAAATTTCACTGTCGCTCATACTCGCGCCAAGGGTGCCAAATACAGTTGAGAAAATGATCACCGCTGCCACGAGCGATACAACATTATTGCCAATCCCCGTCTGAAAAGCACTGATGGTTATATCGTCTTTCTTTCGCATGTATGCGCCATAGGTTAAGATTAACCCCCAAGCAGCCCCGGTATCCCAGGCGTTTTGCGTGAGTGCTTCGAGCCATAAGCCGGGTTGCTTCAGTGTGGCCCAATCCGGAGTAAAGAGATAAGCAACTCCGGCACCACTGTTAGGTAGGGTCAGTGCTTTCATCAATGAAATAATCAGCACCAAAAGCAGGGAAGGAATCAGGATCATATTAATCCGTTCGATGCTTTTAACCCCTTTCAGGATTATTAAGCCGCCGAGGAAAATCATCATCGCATGAAAAATGGTAGGAAGTGTTGAGCTTTGAAATCCATTCCACACCACATTGGCTTCTTCAACATTTTGAGGCAAAACCGAGATAACCGATTCAATTAAATAATACGCACACCAGCCCGCAACTACGCTGTAGTAAAACATAATGGCCGTAGCCACAAAACCAATGAAGGAACCCATCCAGGCAAACCTCTCCCCTGCCATTTTAATAAAAGAGCCAACAACTCCCTTACGCCCATTTCTGCCTATGCCATACTCAGCAATAATCAGCGGTATAGACCAGATAAACAGAAAGGTAATCCAAGCAATTAAAAATGCACCGGCGCCATCTTCCGTACCATTTTGAGCAGCAATTCGCGGGAAACGCCAAATGTTTCCGGTACCAACGGCAATTCCAAGTACGCTTAGAATAAGCCCCCATTTTGTGGCAAAGCGTTCACCGGCCGGTTTTGGTGTGGAGTTCATAAATCTGTTTTTTTATAAAATTTACTCGCTCCGTTGATAACCAATTTTCAACTTTTAAACAACCGGCTGTTACATCATTTAATTATATCTGTCCAAAACGTTTTACCTTGATCCTGAAGGGATCTAATATGATTAGCCCCCGACAAGTTTGTCGGGGGTTAATCATCTTGAACCCCTTATCAGGGGTTCAGTTTTAAAATTTCGCATGATCTCGCCAAATTCAACTAAAAACAAAGATTCTTCATGTTTTTCAAAATATTTTGGACAACTGTGTCAATTAATATATCCTGGCAAATTGGCTAAACAGCACAACTCATGTAATCTCAATAAACATTGCGCTTTCAAACAGCGATTCGGTATCTTCATTTGTTCTGAACTTTTTCAGAAATAACTTATTCCGATTCATCGTTTACAATCACTGAAAAGACGCTGAGATCGCACCGAATTAATACGCAATTGTAAAAGCCGAACATGAATTTTTCGACTATTTTCGCACAGCACAAAACGCGAAATATTTTTTTTGCAACCATAAGTTTCCTCTACGCATTTATCATTTACAGCCTAACTGTTGCACCCACTGCCTCATTTTGGGATCCGGCTGAATACATTGCTATTTCACACACGCTGCAAATTGCCCATCCACCCGGCTCTCCTTTTTTTGCTATTGTTGGGCGTGTAGTATCGATGTTTATGCCCACTGAATATGTAGCACTGAGTATAAACATGATCAGCGTTACAGCGTCATCATTTACAATAATGTTGCTCTATTTAATTGTTGTGAAGCTGATTAGTGAGTGGCGCGGTTCGCCCGATGAAATGGGTTTTATGGATCATGCCGGCCTCTACGGAGGTGGCCTATTTGCTGCTTTTACATTTACTGTAACACATACACACTGGTTTAATGCCGTGGAAGCAGAGATGTATGCATCATCCATGTTTTTTACAGCTCTTGTGGTTTGGATGGCTTTGCAATGGTCTTCTAATCATGATAAACCATATTCAGAGCGCTGGCTTGTTCTTATTGCCTACATGTTTGGTATTGGAATTGGTGTACACCTTTTGAACCTGCTTGCCATCTTTTTCGTGGCGATGATTTTCTATTTCAAGAAGTTCACTTTCTCATTCAAAACATTTTTCTATATGGTAGGGCTCTCCGTAGCCGGATTCCTATCCATTTATCCGCTGACAATTATTCTGATTCCAAACTTTGCCGGGCAGATTGGCGGGATTACATACGGACTGATTGGCGCATTTACCTTTGTAGTTCTGTTTGGCCTGGCTGTTGCATTTGGAGTGTACTACACCCACAAGAAAGGATATCGCGTGGCAAACCTTGTTCTGCTCTCGTACGCGATGATCATGATTGGCTACTCAAGCTACGCACTTGTTATTATTCGCTCTCAGGCAGAACCGGCTATCGATCAAAATAGTCCGTCAGATGTTCAATCGTTTGTTAACTATTTGAACCGAGATCAATACGGTACAGCTCCCTTAATTCGTGGCAACACCTTTGATGCCAGAACCGGCAATATCGACCGGTCAACAGAAATACTTTTTCCGAGGCGCCACTCTTCGCAGCCGCACCATCTGGAATACTACGCTAACTTTAGTTCCGATCTCGACTATTTCCTCAGCTATCAGGTAAACCATATGTATATGCGCTACCTGTTCTGGAACTTTATCGGGCGCGAAGCAGATATTCAGGACACCGGTTGGAACTCCGGTTTTTCAGACACCCGGCATAAAGATAACACAGCCAACACCGCGTACTTTTATCTGCCATTCCTGTTCGGGCTGCTGGGTATGTTGTTTCATTTCAGGCATGATTGGCGCAGAGCCTTATCTGTTTTTGCACTGTTTATTCTTACCGGGCTCGCTATCATTTTCTATCTGAATCAAACACCGTTTGAACCGCGTGAACGGGATTATGCCTATGTAGGCTCTTTTTTCGCATATGCCATTTGGGTTGGTTTGGGAGCAACCGCGCTGATGGAGATGCTTAAAAGTGCCGTGAAAAACAGCAAGCCCGTAGCATTTGGCACCCTGGGGGTAATCTTTCTTGCAGTACCCGGCTGGATGCTCACACAAAACTGGCCCAGCCACGACCGCAGTGAAAATTTCGTGGCACGCGATTATGCCTACAATCTTCTTAACTCTGTTGAAGAAAACGCCATCATATTCACCAACGGCGATAACGACACATTCCCGCTTTGGTACTTGCAAGAGGTTGAGCGTATACGTACTGATGTACGGGTTGTGAACCTTAGCCTGCTTAATACCGATTGGTATATCCGGCAAATGCGCGACCGGCAAACGCATGAATCACTGCCACTTGCCATCACACTAAGTGATGAGGAAATTGATCATATGACAAGCACACTGGAACTGCACATGCCCGGTGAAGTGGCAATTCCGGTAAACAAAGATCTTCTGAGATCAGTTTTTGAGGCTGATTTATCTCAGCTGGAAGACACAACAACTACTTTTTTCAGAGAAGGCGGAATTCCTGCTGATGTGCCAATGTCTCAAATGCTGCACAACCAGATTCTAATGGCAACTCCCTTCTCTGTATCTGTTGATGAGTTAGATGATGAGATGAGATGGTTCCTTCAAGGCCGTTCAGCCGGAAGAGACGGGCAAGGTAACGAACGGTTTTTCCTGCAAACTCAGGATAAAATGGTTCTTCATCTGCTTGAGAATAATATGTGGCTAAGGCCAATCTACTTTGCCAATACCGTAGCCCGAAGCGGCCAGCTTGGGCTTGACGATTATTTCCAGTTTGAAGGCAAAGCATTTCGTGTAATGCCTCTAAGGCGACAAGCCGGCCCGTTCGGTTACGTTGATGCAGAAGTTCACGCAGACAGAATGGGCAGCTTCCGGTTTGAGCGTTGGAACTCTCCAACTGTTTACTTCGATGAGAACATTCGCCGAATGCTTGGCAATTACAGGTATGGATTTACTCAACTTGCTGACGAGTTCATCAGCCGTGGTGACTACGAATCGGCCGCGTACTGGCTGAAGTTTGGTGAAGACAAAATACCGTTCCGCAAAATTGAGCACGACTGGACCGTAGCCACACTCTACGCTTTCCGTTATATGCGCGTAGGAGAAGAACTTCGAGCTAATAACCTGGCATTCTTCATCGCTGAGCGGCTTAAGCACGATCTTCGGTACGATATCAGAGACCTCGATGAAGTTGAAGAGCAAATCAGCAGCCTTGAAGAGAACATTCGCCAGGCACGCTCAAGAGCCCGAACCGAACGGGCACAAACCCTTCGCAACCGGCAGGACAGGCTTGTTCGGAAAAGAGAATCAATCTTTCAGGATGTTAGTTTTTCGGTAAGCAGGCTAACTATTCTTCAAAATGTATTTTTTGAAAATGAGGACGATTTAACGGCAGATATGCTCCGATTTGATGTTGAAACCATTACCGGCGGCCGTATTGGCTTGCCAGAAAATATTGAGGAGAGCCGGCAGCAAATTCGCCAGTTTGGGCTTAATTAATGGTACATCTTATCAGATTTTCCGAATTTAGGCATCTGATTATACAGGCAGATAAGGAATAAATTTAAAATCATTAAATCTGATTGTATATTAACCATTATCACATTCTCAAAACCTGCTAACAATGATACACGAATTTACAGAAGAGAATATCCTTTCCATCGGTAAGGTACTTGGCTGTTCGCCCAAGAAAGTTGGCTCAGAAATGTATCGCCTTGAGATGCAAAGCGAAGAAGATAGCCGTAAGCTTGCCCTTGAAATTCAGCTTGGTTTAGTGATCGATGAAAAACCGATGACTATGGTATCGGTCTATTCAGGCAGTACATTCATACAGTTACATAATTGTACCGCATTTGTTGCCAGTGAAATACTGCGGCAGGTAACCTTCTTTGGCAAGCAGGGCGACATTACCACCGGTTTAATTGTAGAGCAGGGAGCCGGTTGCAGTATCTATGCCAATGTTCATGAGTCCGTACTTAGCGGAGATTTTACCGAGCTGCCTGATGATGTGATGATGTGCGGAGTTGCATTATCCCTCACAGAGTCGCTCGATACGGATGATTTCTCATTCGACGATGGCAACATTTCCTGACATACCCTCTCACCCCGATACGCCAAAACTCACAATCTCGAACCCTTCAGGCGATTCCTTCCCAATTACTGAAGCCGAGCTCGAAGCTCTGCTCAGCATCATCGAGAAGCAGGAAAATGTAACTTACAGCGAAGTCGAGCTTGTTTACGTGAATGAAGATCACATCAAAGAGGTAAACTTCGAGTATCTTGATCGTGATTATGTTACCGATATCATCTCATTTCGTTATGATGAGGATGCCGGCAATCAATCTATTGAAGGTACCTTGTTTTGTTGTGCGCCACGCATCAGGGAACAGAGCGAAGAAGCCGGAGCATCTGTCAAAAGCGAGTTCTGCCGCATTTTTATCCACGGATTACTGCACCTTGCCGGTTATGACGATCAGTCCGAATCGGATAAAGATGCCATGACTCAACGCGAAAACCACTATTTGAACCAGGCGGGAATAGAATAGTGAACTACTCGGTGTACACACTGCTGATTGTTGAATCGCCCGTTCTGGCTTCGGCCATCAGCGAGGTTGCACCGCAATCCATCTACCCCATTGCAACAGGCGGTTATTGCTGGTACCCTGATTATAATGCTTCGAAAAACAGCCTCACTCCAAAAGCCAACCCCGATAAAATTGACGTACGCAGGGAGCTAAAAGAACAGGCACAGTGGGCTAATACTATTATTATTGCAACAGATAGTGACCCCTCGGGGGATTTCATAGCATGGTCGGTGGCAAAATTTCTAAAACTGCCGGTAATCCGCCGTGCGCAACTGCAAAACCTGAGCAAAGCTGGCATTATTCAGATGCTGGAAGAGGCTCGGGAAACAGACATTGCCTACCTCGAATCAAGCCTGAAAAATCTATTTTTGATTCAATCTGTATGGGAGAAAGAGAAAGGCTTGCCAAAAGTCGAGCTTTCCGGCCTTGCAGCACTATTTGGCACATCCGGAGATTTCACCCACTTTCTGGATGAGAATAACACACTTTACAGGAGTTCATCCCCCGTATTTTGTGAACCGGATGAATGGATTCCGATAAAACAGGCTTCGGAACAGCAGTACAAAATTATTGAACCGCTCTCAACCTTCAACCTGATTGAGCAATCTGTTAGCCAATCCATTTCATCCGGGTACAATGATGCTCAGGTTCTTCTTCAGCGGCTCTTTCAAACGGTTCTTGCGGGTACCAGGCAGTCTTTAATCAGTTATCCGAGAAGTTCTGCCAACGCATTTTACGGGCAAACATGGGTAAATTTCAGAACCCAGTTTTTACGGGCAACTCTTGATGGCGAATTGAAACCCAACTTCTTGCAGGAAACAGCCTCCCTTGAAGAACCACACGAAAGTATCTATCCGCTTGATTTAACCCTGAAACCGGCGGATGTAGCAGGTGAGCTCATCTCATCACTTGGTGATCTTTATCGGTTGATCTACTCTCATACAATAAAAGCTATTACAATTCCTGGTACTGCTGAAAGAACCTTCGAGAACGATTTGAAACCGGAAGTTTATTTTTATCCTGTTTC
>SLLL01000061.1 GCA_007134085.1 Balneolaceae bacterium | reverse complement strand
TTTCGAGATACTTGGCTCCCTCCTGAGGTGCCATACGGCCGGCAACCTCACTCATAGGCACCAATAGCGGCAGGCTTCTGTCAGCTTTCTCAACGGTTTCATAAGCAATGGCAATACACTTTGAATCAATCACTGCTTGTGTAAGCGCTTCGCTGGCTGCAAAATGAAAATAGGTAAAGATAATTTGTCCTTCACGCATCCGTGGATATTCCACTTCAATAGGCTCTTTAACCTTCATGATCATTTCAGCTTCTTGCCACAGTTTTTCAACATCATCTACTATTGTGGCACCCCTCTCTACATACATTTCATCCGTAAAACCACTACCCACTCCCGCGCCTTTTTCAACCAGAACGGTGTGGCCGTTGCGTTTTAACTGAAGCACACCACCCGGTTGCAGCGATACACGATTCTCATGTGTTTTAATCTCTTTTGGAACTCCAATAATCATAATTTTCTTGTCTTCTGTTAAATGGTAAAATTCGGCAGTTAAGGTAGCAAACTTAGAGCTAAAAGATGTGTCGAAGAGTAAGATTTTTCATCGAGCCGGCGACTAATTGTAATAAATGGATAGGATAACTGTTGATTCAAAAATTCCTGAAAAACGCCTTCAATTCGTTATCTTCTTTTTTAAAAGAAACACAATCTGATTCCACGCACTTTTTATGATTGCAAAAGAGATTTTATCGAAAGTCAGAAAGCTTGAAATTCGAACCAAAGGGTTGGTAAACAACATTTTTGGTGGTGAGTATCAGTCTGCGTTTAAAGGGCGAGGGATGGAATTTTCTGAAGTTCGGGAATACACATTTGGTGATGACATCCGGCAGATTGACTGGAATGTTACCGCCCGCAATGGCGAGCCGTATGTAAAAGTTTTCGAGGAGGAGCGCGAACAGACACTCATGCTCTGCGTGGACATTTCGCCAAGTGGTTTTTTTGGGAGCAGATCACAAACAAAAATGGAACTGGCCATCGAAATCTGTGCTGTACTGGCTTTCAGTGCCATCAAGAATGGCGACAAAGTTGGCCTTGTACTATTCAGTGACCGCATCGAAAAAGTGGTACCTCCAAAAAAAGGGCGTACGCATGTTTTACGCCTCATTCGCGAACTTTACACTACGGAGCCGGGCGGATCACAAACATCTATAGCTGATGCACTCTCTTACGTAAACCGGCTGCTAAATCGCAGGTCTATCATTATTCTTGCTTCCGATTTTCAGGATCAAAACTTTGAGAAGCAGCACAGAATCACAGCCCGTAAACATGACCTGGTTAATCTGATCGTAAATGACGAACTGGAAGAAGAGCTCCCTGATATTGGGGTTGTTCCGCTGCTGGACCCTGAAACCGGTGAGCAAACCATTCTTGATACGTCGAGCAAAAAAATACGGGCTGCTTACAAGGAGAATGTTCTTAACCGAAAAGCTTATCTGAAAGAATATTTTCTAAAGAACAAGATGGATTCTGTAGATGTGTACACAAACAAATCGTATATACGTCCATTGATTAATTTCTTCCAGAGAAGAATTAATCGTTTTTGATGATTTAGTACATCGCGAGTCTGTCGGCTTCTGAACCATCCAGTTCATCGAGCATTGCATCAAGACGCTCTACCCTCACAAGAAACTGATCCATATACTCAGGGCTTAGGCCTTCAGATGGAGGGAAATCGTACGTAACCGAATTAATTGGTGAGTTATTCTTATAAAGCCTGTAACAAAGATGCGGCCCGGTTGCGAGGCCTGTTTGCCCAACATAACCAATAACCTGCCCCTGCCGTACTGTTACCCCGGGCCTGATGCCCTGTGCAAAGCGGCTCATGTGGAGATAAGCTGTTCTATACACACTGTTGTGCCGAATCTGAACAATGTTACCGTTACCGCCTCTATATTGAGCTTCTGTAACAACACCATCACCTGCGGCCAAAATTGGTGTACCTGTTGGGGCAGCATAATCTGTACCGTAATGAGGCCTTCTTTGGTTAAGAATTGGGTGAAGCCTGTTGTGAGAAAAATGAGAGCTGATCCGCGGGTTATAATCAAATGGCACTCTCATCATAGTACGGCGCATACTGTTTCCTTCAGCATCAAAATAGCCGGCCTTATCGCCATACTCAAAATAGTAAGCCCTTCTAACATTGCCACGATGCTCAAATTCAGCTGCTTTTATTCGCCCAATACCTACATATGTATCTTCAACGTGCCTGTTTTCATAAATGGCTTTGAAATTATCGCCTTGGCGAAGGCTGTAGAAGTCAACTGTCCATGCATAGATATTTGCGAGTTCTACTACCAAGCGTTGAGAAACACCTTGCGCCTGAATTGCATTTGCAAGTGAGCTTCTGATGGTCCCGGAAACAGATGCAACAGAAATTCGCTCGGGAATAGATCCGTTTTCAATATTTATCTCATCTTCCCATGAAAAGGTAGTATAGTCTGTTGCACTTCGGTGCCATACAAATGTAGTGGCTCTGCCTTCATCATTCTTATAAATTCTGTATTGCTGCCCGGGAATCATACGGTTCAGGTTTACCTTGCCTCGCGCAGCCAATTGAATGTTATGAATGGTTTCTGGCCCAACACCATGCCGGTTTAGGATCAAAGAAAGAGACTCATTTCTGCGTATTTGATCTTCAATAACATCATACAGTTTAACGTTCATGCCGTATGTATCAAGAGGAGGCTGTTCCGGTATTTCGTTCAGCGTTTGAAGATTTACCGGCTCTTCGTCGGGGTAGGTTTTTTCGCTCTTTCCAAGTGTTGTGATAGCTACAATCAAAAGAGTGAACAGCAAACCTATTCCGATAAGTTTTTTAAGCATGCTAAAAGATTTATTATTTACAAGTATTGGGCTGTAGATGATTACGGTGAAAATAACGCTTAGCATTATTTAATCATAATCAAAATGCTGTAAACAATAAGAAAAGTGAATAAACATTCATTTACGCAATTTGTATATTCCATGCCTCCAAATAGTGGAGTACATCTATAAAATTGATGCGAATTATCAGCTTGAAAGCACGATTAACCTTTTCTGTTCTGATCCTCATTTTATTCATTTCACAAGGTTTTGCTCAAACGGTGCATACCTATGTGGATAAGGACTCCGTACGCGTTGGAGACATCGTTACTTTTACCATTGTTTTTGATGGAGAGTACAGCTCAGTTACATACCCTGATGCATCAGCTTTTGAGGTTGATAACGATATTGAGCTTATTTCAAGGCAGAGATTCCAGCTGAGTGAACGAAGGGACAGTCTTGTGTATCGGCTTCAGTTTTTTGCTGTTGATGATGTAACCATAGGGAGAAAAGCCATTCAACTACAAACAACTGCGGGTGATACTACCGTTTATACAACTCCAGTGCCACTTTTTTTCAAAACGATATTGGCTGAGGGTGACGATGAGTTCCGCCCGTTTAAACCCATTTTCGACTTTGCCCGTGTTTGGTGGCCCTACCTTCTGCTCATACTTCTCGCAGCAGCACTGATCTACTACATCTATCAAAGGAACAAAAACAGAGAACCGAAACCTGTAGCTAAACCTATACCCGCCTCTCCCCCCAAACCTTTTGAAAACCCTTTACTTGTACTTAAAAATACACTGGCTAAACTTGCCGATATTTCGTCACTGCAAACCAGAGAGGATTATGAACAGTTTTATATAGCCATTGGTGATGCCATTCGCCTTTATATCAAAAAAGTGTACAAGTTTCATGCACTTGAAATGACCACCCGCGAGATAAATCTCGAACTGCAGAAAGAATTAGCTCCTTCAGAAATTTTAACCATAACCCGTTCGGTTCTAAACGAGGCCGATATTGTAAAATTCGCAAATTTTCAGCCAACCAACGAGCAGGCAAAAAAAGCATATGAAAAAGCGATGGAGTTTGTAAACACTGCCGAAATAGTTCACCGCGACCAGATTCGTTACATGAAGTATAAATACGAAGTACAACACGGTATTACCCCGGAGAGTAAAACCACAGAAAAAAAGGTTACGGCATAACACTATGAGCTGGGCAAATCCTGAATTTCTTTGGTTTTTAATACTGCTGCCACTTTTTGTAGCCTACAAAATCTGGATCTACTATTCGAAAAAGAATGCAGCTATTACGTTTTCATCTGCTGTATCACTAAGCAATCTTCCCGGAAATTTCAGGGCATATCTTGTTTGGGGTACGCCTTTGGCTTATGCTGCTGCCTTCACACTTCTAACACTTGCGTTAGCCCGTCCGCAAATACAAAACACAACGATTGAACGATCGGCTGAAGGCATCGATATCATGATCAGTATCGATATATCTTCATCTATGCTTGCTGAGGATATTCAGCCAAACAGACTTACTGCAGCAAAAGAAGTAGCCTCGGAATTTATCGCCCAGCGAACTACCGACCGAATTGGAATTAACGTTTTTGCCCGAGAGAGTTTTACCGTAGTACCTCCAACTCTCGACCACAATCTTGTTCAAAACCTGCTGGAAACCGTTGATCTCGGCATGGTTCGCGATGGCACCGCAATTGGAATGGGCATTGCCACGTCAATCAACAGGCTGAGAGACAGTGATGCCGAAAGCAGAGTTATTATTCTATTAACCGATGGCATGAATAACGCGGGTGAAATTGATCCGGTAACTGCCGGGGAAATGGCTGCCACGCTTGGCATACGGGTGTATACCCTCGGTATTGGCACACGCGGTACAGCCCCCTACCCGGTTGATGACCCAATTTTTGGGCGGCGTTATCAGAATGTACAGGTTAATATTGATGAGGATATGCTCATCCAAATCGCCGAACAAACCGGCGGGCAGTACTGGCGGGCAACCGATCTCGAAGAGCTGATTGAAATTTACCGGGAAATTGACCGCCTGGAGCGTAGTGAAATTGATGAAATTATTTACGTGGATTTTGAAGACCGCTATCCGAACTATCTGTTGGGTGGCCTTGTTTTTCTGCTTCTTGCTTTTCTGAACGAACGCTTCTTCACCCGTTCACCGGTCTTCCATCCGTAATCAGAGTACAACCTTTTTTATGATTCAAACCATTACATCAGCAATAAACCGTGCTGTCTCTTCTGAAAAACTTGCCTCAGCAATTCAGAAAAACAGAAAAGTGCACCTCAAGGGATTTGTTGGCTCATCCCCTGCCCTCCTTCTATCCGGATTTTACCGATCAGGCAGCACTTTTCTCTACATCACCCCAACATTCGAAAAAGCTGTATCGGTGGCGTCTGATTTTGAACAGCTTGGATGTGAAGAGGTGTACGTATTTCCCCCTACCCGCACAAAACCGTACGATCAGGATAAGGTTGTGGATATGTCGGTTATGGTGCAGCGCTCGGAAGTACTCGAGAAACTGAATGATGGCAAAGCGTCTATCATTGTAGCATCGGCCGATGCAATTACCGAAAAACTGGTTCCGGCTGAAGAGTTTCACCGTTCATCCATCGAGTTGAAAAAAGGCCAGCTGACCGATCCTAAAAACCTCGCTGAACAGTTAACCGAACAGGGATACAAACCGACAAAGTTTGTAGATGAACCGGGTGAATTTGCCATTCGCGGCGGTATTTTTGATGTGTTTCCGTTCTCGGGTGAGTACCCTGTCCGCTTTGAATTCTTTGGAGATGAAATTGAATCGATCCGCGAATTTGACCCCGACTCTCAACGCTCTATAGCTTTTCTCTCCGAAACACGGCTTGTACCCAATGCCGGCCATTCAGAAAATGGGCACAAGGAGAGTATTGTAGCCTACATGCCCGATTTTACAACTATTGTGGCTGAAGATGCCGACCTGATTCAATCTCATATTGAAGAGTTTTTCAATGAAGCTGAAGAGAGATATTCTGCACTTGATGAAGATACGAAGAAGCCTCCCTCCTTCCATTACCTACAGGCAGAGGAGTGGGATGATGCGATTAAGCGCTTTGGAGTGATCACACTTGGAAGTTTCAGCAGTTCAGTGAAACCCGATGCTGAAGAATCAGTGAGAATGTTACCTCATCCATCGTTCAACGGAAGTTTCAAGTTGCTGAGAGAATTCATTTCAGGGGAAACTCAGAAAGGATTAAACACCCTGATTCTCACCGATCACATCACACAAAAAGAGCGGTTTGAAGAGTTACTTGGTGAGTCAACAGAGGCTTTCAACTACTCCATTGTTATCCAAAACCTGCACGAAGGGTTTATTCTTCCTGATGAAAAACTGGCTGTTCTTACTGACCATCAGATTTTTGACCGTTACCATCGCCCAAAAATAAAACGGAAGCAGGTTCGCGGAGGTATCTCATTTAAGGAGCTAAAAGAGCTGAACATTGGCGATTACGTTGTTCATGTTGACTACGGCATCGGTAAATTTGCCGGCTTCAAAAAAATTGAGGTGAGAGGCAGCGTTCAGGAAGCTGCTGTGGTTCGTTATAAAGAAGATTCCATTCTTTATGTGAACGTTTCGAGCCTTCACAAACTGCAAAAATACTCCGGCAAGGAGGGCAAAGAGCCGCGCATCACCAAGCTTGGGTCGGGCGAGTGGGCCAGAAAAAAGGCCACTACCAAAAAGAAAGTAAAAGACATCGCCAAAGACCTGATTGAACTCTATGCAAAGCGCAAGGCACAAACCGCATTTCAGTTTTCGCCGGATAATGCATGGCAAACCGAGATGGAGGCACGATTTGAATATGAAGAGACACCGGATCAGCTCTCGGCAATACATGCCGTAAAAAACGACATGGAGTCAACGCAGCCCATGGACAGGCTGGTCTGTGGCGATGTTGGGTTTGGTAAAACAGAGGTTGCCGTGCGTGCTGCTTTCAAAGCGGTGATGGATCAAAAGCAGGTAGCCATTCTTGTACCTACCACAATTCTTGCGGATCAGCACCACAAAACATTTTCATCGCGAATGAAAGATTTCCCCGTTAATGTAGAAGTTCTTTCGCGTTTCCGAAGCAAAGCTGAGCAGAAGCAGGTAATAGAAGGCCTTAAAGCCGGAAAGGTTGATATTCTTATCGGTACGCATCGGCTTATTTCAAAAGATGTGGAATTTAAAAATCTTGGGCTGCTGGTTATTGATGAGGAGCAGAGGTTTGGTGTAGCAGTAAAGGAGAAACTAAAGGCATTTCGTGCCACTGTTGATGTACTCACGCTCACAGCAACCCCAATCCCCCGAACACTGCAATTTTCACTGATGGGTGCCCGGGATTTAAGCATCATAAATACTCCGCCAGCAAACCGACAGCCGGTGTTCACCGAAATACACAGCTTTGATGCAGGGCTTATTCGTGATGCAATTATTCAGGAAACATCACGGGGAGGCCAGGTATTTTTCATACACAACCGGGTAAAAACAATCGATGAGGTCACCTCGATGATCAATGAACTGGTGCCCGATATACGGGTTCGCCATGCCCATGGGCAAATGCAGCCTGCACGGCTCGAGAAGATCATCAGCGATTTCTATCATCATAAATATGATGTGCTCGTCTCAACTAATATAGTTGAAAACGGAATTGATATCTCCAATGCCAATACCATCATTATAAATAACGCCAATCAGTTTGGGCTTTCTGAGCTTCACCAGCTTCGGGGCAGGGTTGGGCGTTCTAACCGAAAGGCCTTTTGTTATCTCATCACGCCACAAGTAAGCAGCCTCACCACTGAAGCGCGAAAGCGGTTGACGGCGCTTGAGGAGTATTCTGACCTTGGATCGGGCTTTAACATCGCCATGCGCGACCTCGACATTCGTGGCGCCGGAGACATTCTGGGCGCTGAACAAAGCGGCTACATTTCTGACATTGGATTTGAATTGTACACAAAAATTCTGAACGATGCCGTTCGTGAACTCAAAGAGAGTGAGTTCGGCTCGCTCTTTACTGCCGAACCCGCCACGGTTGACCTTCCCGATACCACTGTTGAGTTTGACCTCTCCGCTTACCTTGATAGTAATTATGTTCAGGACAGCGTTGAGCGGCTGAATCTCTACAGAAAATTATCGGAAGCTTCTACCATTGAACAAATTGATGAGTGGGAGAACGAAATGGCCGACCGCTTTGGCAAACTGCCTGATAGCGGGGCAAACCTTGTTAAAGCAGCCAAATTGAAATTGTTCGCATCAAAACTGTTTTTGACCAAAGTAACTGTGCGCGCTGACAGAGCCTGGCTGGTTTGCCCAAAAAATGATTCGAAACTTGGCAGCTATTTTTATGACAATGGCTATTTCCAAAAGATGCTGAACCAATTTCAGGCTGATGAAGGCCATCCCTATCAGGTAGTACAAAAAAACGATGTCGTTACATTTGTAATCAAAAACCTGAAAAACATCGATGAAGCGTCTGACTTTCTGAGGTGTCTGTATATTAGTATTACCGAAGAAAGCGAGGTCGCAGTATGATTGTATCCGTTGAAAAAGCGGCCGGAATAATCAAAAAGGGAGAACTCGTAGCTATTCCTACAGAAACAGTTTACGGCCTCGCGGCTGATGCATTTAATGTAGATGCCGTCAAAAACACCTTCAAACAGAAAGGCCGTCCGGCAGATAACCCATTAATTGTGCACATAAGCAGCACAGATCAACTTGAATTGCTTACTGTTTTTGTTTCTGAAGCCGCCAAAACAATTGCAGAATCATTTTGGCCCGGCCCACTTACAATTGTCATTAATAAGAGAGTTAACGTTCCTGATGTTATTACAGGCGGGCTTGCTTCTGTAGCTGTTCGAATGCCGGAACATCCCGAAACATTGGCCCTTATCAACAAAACCGGGCCTCTCACCGCTCCAAGTGCAAACATGTCGGGCTCGCCAAGTGCCACCCGTGCAGTACATATTGAGAACGATTTTGGAGTTGATTTTCCAATTCTTGAGGGGCAGGCACCATCACTCGGTATAGAATCTACTGTACTTGATATCAGAGAGGAGCCTTTTACTATCCTGAGGCCTGGCGCAGTAACCGCTGCAATGATCGAGAGCCAAACCGGATTTAAAGTTCAGTCATCAGAAAAAAAACTAAACTCTGATAAACACAGCCCCGGTATGCGTTATACGCACTACAAACCAGCTGCAAAAGTGAGCGTAATTGATGAGATACCATCGGAATTGAAAAGCAATATAACGTACATCTTTCACTCTGCCGAGACGTCAGAATCCGGAGAATCAGTGTATAATTATAAGGGCGACTTTAACAAACTGGCACACAATCTTTACGATCACTTCAGGCAGGCAGACTATCTTGGCCACTCTCAAATTTTCATCGAAAAGCTACCGGATGATGAAAATTCTTCTATTCTTTTTGCACTGAAAGACAGGGTTTCGAGAGCTTCGAACAGCTAAAATCGCTGATTGCAAGCAGTTAGAGGGGTTTTTTGCTTTTACAATTTTTTTAATTGTAATGGCAAACGATTTTTTAATTCTTTCATGTTTTGATGGCATATATGAAATCTAAATTCTCAGAATTCAACCCCAAAAAAATAAATCAACCCATTATGAAACTATTAAACAGATACCTAATTCTGCTATTGATGGCCGTAGTTAGTCTAAGCATGATCACTGCATGCAGCGA
>SLLL01000213.1 GCA_007134085.1 Balneolaceae bacterium | reverse complement strand
TTATGGAGAAACCCGTTGCTACCGATGTGCCGGGCGTGCGCCGGGTGCTTGAAGCGGGCAGGCGTGCCAAAGAGAAAAACCTGAATGTTGTGGTAGGCCTTCAACGAAGGTATCAAAACAGTTATCATGAGGTTTATAAACGGGTTCAGAATAAAGAGCTGGGGAATATCATTTCTGGCCAGGTATACTGGAATATGGGTAACCTTTGGGTGCGTGAACGCCAGCCTGATCAAAATGAGATGCAGTATCAGATGCGGAACTGGTACTACTTCAACTGGCTGTGCGGTGACCACATCCTGGAACAGCATATCCATAACATCGATGTAGCCAACTGGTTTATTGGTGAATATCCGGTTTCTGCTCAGGGAATGGGCGGGCGTGAAGTTCGCACGGGCCCACAGCACGGGCAAATTTTTGACCATCACTTCGTAGAGTTCAGATACCCTGATGGCCAGGTAATTTCGAGCCAGTGCCGCCAGCAGCCAAACACTTACTCTCGTGTGGATGAGGAGTTTCTCTGTACTGATGGCCACATATATGTAAATGGCTCCAATCAGGGGATCATGACAAAGTGGAATGGCAATATGGTTTATGACCATGATGGTACGGGAGACCCCAATCCATATCAGCAAGAGATTGATGACCTGTTCAAGTCGATCCGAAATGGCGGAGTGATTGCCGACGCTGAGAATGGAGCAAAGAGTACGCTTGCAGCTTTAATGGGCCGTATGGCAACGTACTCCGGGCAGGTAATTCGCTGGGAAGAGGCGATGAACTCCGAAAAGCTGCTTGTACCTGATGATCTAAACTGGGACAGCGCCCCTCCGGTACTTCCTGATGAATTTGGAAACTATCCTGTTCCGGTTCCCGGAGAGTATGATCCGTTTGGCAGGGTATAATTTCATGTAACTCATTACCGGGATTAGTTTTTTTCAATAAATCCCCATTGTATTGAACAGTGGGGATTTTTTTTAATCGATTGCTTAAATCCTTTCAGATAAACGTTTGTTAAATTATTAATCAGAAACTTCTTCCATCTACAATCAATGATTAAAACAATTTTGTATTCTTAGGGGATGAATAGATAGAATAAGCTCTTTTATTTTCGCAGAGCTAATCCTAATTACAAACAAACTGCATGGATTTATTCGAAGAGAATAGTTCTGATAATAAACGATTTGAAACCGATTCGAACCAGCCATTAGCCACGCGTATGCGGCCTGCATCGCTGGATGAATTTGTTGGGCAGGAACACCTTGTTGGAGAAGGAAAAATGCTGAACCGGATGATAAAATCTGGGGTGATAGGATCACTCATTTTTCATGGCCCGCCAAGTTCGGGTAAAACAACGCTTGCGCATGTAATTTCCCGCGAAATTGATGCCCGCTTCGAGGTGATTAACGCGGTTCTTGATGGCATCAAAGAACTTCGTAATGTTGTTGCCAAAGCGGAACATCAAAAAAAAGTAAACGGCAAGAAAACCATTCTGTTTGTTGATGAAATCCATCGATGGAACAAAGCTCAGCAGGACGCACTTCTACCACATCTGGAATCCGGTATCATTACACTTGTAGGTGCTACAACCGAAAACCCTTTCTACTCTCTGGTTAGCCCGCTGCTATCCCGATGTCAATTGTTTGAGCTATACCCACTTACAAAAGAGCAGGTGCTGCAAATGATCCGGCGCGCAGTTCAGGACTCTGAAAAAGGCCTTGGTTTTATAAACATCAATCTTGACGATAAAGCTGCCGGCCATCTTGCAGATTACGCAGGTGGCGATATACGTAATGCACTAAATGCGCTTGAAGTTGCTGTACTATCCACGCCAAAAAGTAGTGATGGCAGTGTGCACATCACAATTGAAATTGCAAAACAATCTATACAGCGAAGGGCCGTTCGGTACGATCGTACCGGGGACGAACATTACCACTATGCTTCTGCTATGATAAAGTCTCTTCGCGGGTCTGATGCTGATGCAGCCCTTTACTGGATGGTGGCCATGCTTGATGGGGGAGAAGACCCGGCATTTATCTTCAGAAGGTTTTTCATTTTTGCATCAGAGGACGTGGGCATGGCTGACCCTTACGCCATTACTGTGGTGCAGGCGGCTCACGAGGCATTCATTAAAAACGGTATGCCGGAAGGAATGTATTTTTTAGCACACGCTGCCATTTTTCTCGCTATGTGCCCAAAAAGTAACAGTACAAAGGCAATTTTTGAGGTGGCCGATGAAATCAGAAAAAATGGCGTGAAGGAAGTACCGCCGCATCTGAAGGATAAAACCGCAAACAGATTATCGGCGATGTATATGGATACCCGAAACGCGTCGGACGATTACAAATACCCTCATGATTTTCCCCGGAACTGGATTGAACAAACTTATTTGCCTGAAGAATTGAGAAACCGTGAGTGGTATAGTGGGGGTACGGAAGGCAGAGAGCCTGTTCTTAAAAAGAGGCTGGAGGAAATTAAGAGCGGCAAAAAGAAATAAGATTATCTGCATAAAAAAAAGCTGACCTGAAATTATCAATTTCAGGTCAGCGAAGTATTGGAGCTATTGCTCGATGTCTACCATAACATGAGATCTTAAAGAAAATCTTAACTGTTCAAAGTATACTGCGGTTGATGATATAAAACAAATAAATTTAGGTATAAATTTATAATTACTAATAAAAATTAATTATAAACATCAAAAAAGCGCTTTTATTTAAGAAAAAAATTTGATCGATAATAAAATAGCTAAACGAATGCCTGCTATTTTTGGTTAATAACACTAAATCATAAAAAAAAGATGAAAGGAATGGCTAAAATACATGTACTATCCGGCACAGACAGGCCGGATTCAAATGCGCTTAGGGTATCCAAGTATGCTGCTAACATGATGGCGCAAAAAGCAGATGTAGAACTCTTTACACTCGAAGATTTTCCACTTGCAGATGTTGTAGGTGGAGTCTATGGTAAAACACCTAAGAGTGTAACTGATTTCAACGATAAGTTTCTGGATGCAGACGGTTTTCTTTTTGTGATACCTGAATACAATGGTGGTTTTCCTGGTATTTTGAAGCTTTTTGTTGACTACTTACCCTTCCCGGAATCGTTGTATAAAGTTCCGGTTAGTGTTGTAGGTGAAGCAGCCGGGGCATTTGGAGCACTGCGTCCAGTTGAGCAATTCGAACAAATACTCACTTACAGAAAAGCGATTATTTACCCCGAGCGAATGTTTATTCAAAATGTGAACAACACGTTTGATGAGAAGACGGGGTTGAAATCCGAAAAGCTACAAGAGCTTTTTGAAAAACAGCTAAAATGCTTCCCGGATTTCGTATCTAAACTGGATTACAACTTAGTTGATGCGTAGCATATAGCCCACACCGTGTAGTGTAACCAGGTATCTGGGATCATCGGGATTTACTTCGATTTTAGCCCTCAACTTTGATATGTGCACATCCACAGTACGAGTATTTGTACTGTATTCATATCTCCAAACTTTTTCGAGAAGGTCGTCTCTTGAAATAGGCTTATTGGAGTTTGCAAGTAAATATTCAATGATTTCTACTTCTCTTGTTGAGAGATCTTCTTCAACATCTCCCGGTTTGTACACTTTCGATTCGTTGAGGTCTATTTTTACTTCGCCCAGTTTTAAAATTTCTGCAGGCCCTGATTTTGCGTAGGCATTGGCACGCCTGAGGCGTGCTTTAATTCGTGCAAGTAACTCTTTTACGCCGAAAGGCTTTGTCATGTAGTCATCAGCGCCAATATTTAGGCCGGTAACTTTATCAATTTCCTGGTCTCTTGCGGTAAGCATAATAATCGGGAAGGAGTACTTGAGGTCACGAACTTCCTTGCAGATATCGTAGCCGCTTATATTTGGCAGCATTAGGTCGAGAATCATTAAATCGGGATCGGCCTCTTTCACCGTATCAACTGCTTCTGCTCCGTCGCTAACAACTACAACTTCATAATTTTCTGCTTCGAGAGTGTCTTTCAGGGTGAATACAAGGCTTGGTTCGTCTTCAACAATGAGAATTTTTTTTGCTTTATCGGGCATAATGTTCCAGTTCTATGTTTGTTTTGATCCCTTCAGGAGCTTTTTGAGCTCCATTTTTGTAACCCTCCGGTAATTCGAAAAGCGCAGGGAAAGTTACAGTAAAAGTAGTGCCCTTATCAACTTCACTTGAAACAGTTATGCTGCCACCATTTAATTCTACCATGTTTTTCACAATTGACAGGCCCAAGCCATGGCCTTTTGTGTTTGAAGTCATAGAACTTTCTACGCGATAAAACTTATCAAATACATTTTTTTGTGCCTTTTTGGGGATACCGTCTCCTTTGTCGGTTACAGAGAAGGAGACTGTTTTCCTCCCTCTGTACACATCAATAGAGATATCTTTATTTTTGGAACTGTACTTCATACTGTTCTCAACAAGATTGCTCAGTATGGTTTCAACATGATCGGGGTCAATCATAACAAATGGCATGTTTTCCTCTTTGTTTAATGAGTACTCAAACCCTTTTGAGGCTACATATTGTTTTGTAGTATTGTAATACTCTTCGGCTAGTTCATCGAGTTTAAATGGTGCTTGGTTAACCATAGTCTGGCCGGAGTCTGCCTTGGCTACATCAAGAAGTTTATCAATCATCTTTCTGAGCCTGATCGCTTCGGTGTAAATGTGGCTGCCATAATCTTTAAGCCGCTTGCCATCAGTAACCCTGCCATCAGAAATGTTTTCGCCTGCGGCTTGCATCACTGCGAGCGGGGTTTTTAACTCATGTGTAACATTGGCCAAAAAACCTGCCTGCCGCTGGGCAAATTCCCTCTCACGTTGAGCATTGATAAACATGAACACTAATGCGCCAAAAAGTATAAAAACTGCAATACCCAGTGCAAATAAGTTACGGTTTAGTGAGGCATTAGACGCAGCAACTGCAGGCGATTCAAAAAACGATGCTACAAGAACCCAGTTATCGAGCAGGTCAGGGAATCGCTGTCGCATCTCAATTTTATCGCGGCTAAAATCGTAGTTCGGGTTACTGCTTAGCAAAACCTCATTTTGCATCCAGTCCCGCAGCCAAACCGCCATTCCGGAATCGCTGTCTTCTCCAAATTTTGCAATCAATTCAGGCTCAAGAATTTTGTATAGCAGGTAATCACGATCGATTACGAAATTGAGATGCCCTACAACTCTGTTTTCATCGTTATTGATCAGAACAAGCGTCATGGTTCTGTGGGCATCGAAAACTACTTTGTTGTTCCATCTGAAATCTTCAAGAGAAATGGTATTCACTCTCGATTTTGATAACCCGAAACCATCACATACCTCTTTCGGCACATCAACGGAAACAAGAAAAGTACCGGTATTATGGTCAAAATTGTAGATTGGTAAATCAAAAATATAGCAGCCATTCATATGGCCGGGAGAGAAATAGATATCAGAAAAGAGAGAATCTGATATAGCTTCAGCAAGTACTTCGTTAAACTGAATTGGAAATGTACCTGATGCATCCCAAGCAACTTCAAGATCATTCATCTCGAGATTACGTATTCCACGGAATGGCTGATAGAACCGATAGAGAACCGTGTTAGAGTACTCTTCAAGCTGAATTTTTCGGTTCTCTTTTGCAGCTTCTATGGTTGATTCCTTGAGTGCATAGAGTGAATAGACATTCATACCGGTAATGGCAACCACGGCAAGAATACCCACACTCAGAAAAAACCAACGGAGAGAATTACTTTTTTTGAACTTAGTGAAGAGTGACATGTTGGGCGAAGAATAACTATGTAATGGATATAATTTTTATAATGTTAATCAATTAATTGATATGCTAACCTAAATTTTTGTAAAAATATGCGTTGATTCAAGCTGAAACCTTAGAATCTCAATTCCTCAACATTAACGATTCCAGGTATTGTTTTGGCGGTTTACATCGGGAAACAGTCCTTCGGGATCAATCTGCACTCGTTCAACCTGCTGCGAATCTGCTAATCGAATTTCCCGGGTTCTGTGACCCTGCAGCCAGTGATCAACATCGTACACATTTTCGTAAATTGAGCCATCCTCAAACGTAACTTTTAGAAAAACAGGCATTGGCACATTGCCAATATCCTCAATCACAATAACGGTTTCTTCCCCCTCTTTATACACATCTGCCACAGACTGATCGAGTGTCCATGTTTCGTAGTACCAGGCCCTCCAGAACCATGATAAATCTTTGCCGGTTACATCCTCAAAGGTATTGAAAATATCCCAGGGGTAGGGGTGCTTGTACTTCCATCGGTCAATTACAGCAAGGTGGGCTTCCATAAATAGTTCATCACCCAGAATTCCGCGTAGGGCATAAAGTACGGAAGCCGGTTTTGGATAAGATGCAACACCAAAAGCCGGGCCGGGATAATGAAAATCTGACCTTCGCATTATTTCACCCTCAAAATCTGTTCCCGCAAATTGAAGGTATCCGCTGAAGGTATCGCGCCTGTCGAACCTGTCGGCCCCAAAAAAGTCGATATTTGCTTCGTTGGTGTGGTAGCTTGTGTGCCCTTCATCAATCCACGTGTAGCGGCGTTCATTTGTGCTTACAATCATAGGATACCACATATGAGCAATTTCGTGTACAGTTACCCCATAGAGACGGGTAGGGCCTGCGGTGTTATAATCACCGATTATGGTCATCATAGGGTACTCCATCCCGCCGCCAATAATGTCGGCGCCTTCAACGGAGGTCATATGAGGCCATGGGTAGGGTGTTTTCAGATAATCAGACATAAACGTCACACTGTGGCGCGCATATTCGGTTTGTTCCTCCCAGAGTGGTGCTGTATCTCTGTAAAATGTGTTGATGCGGGTGTAGTCGGTTTGGCCATTTCCGGTAAGGTCGCCCACAGATGTTCGGGAACCCTCCCAGCGTGATTCCAGTGTGGCACTAAAAGCAACATCACGCACCTGCTCCGATCTGAACCGCCAGGTCAACTTGCCATCTTCCGATTTTGCTGTGGCAATATCAAGCTCATCAAAATCTGCTATCATGAATGTCTCATCACTGGTGCCAGCTTCGAGATATCGTTCAAACATAATCGGGGACAGGGTTTCGTCGGGGTTGAGAAATTCGCCGGTACCCATCACAATCCATTCCCTTGGTGCAGTTACCGAAAGATCATAATCGGCAAAACCGTGATAAAATTCTGCATTGCCGATGAAGGGGTCGTAAAACCATCCGTAAACATCATCATAAACAGCAATATGGGGATACCAGTAGCCGATGTAGTAGAGATTATCCCGGCTTCGGCCCATCCTGCCTGATGTATTGCCTGAAGCTCCTCTCTCAGGCACAACAAACGACCACTCAAATTCCAGATCCATCTCACCGCCACTCTCTAAAATCTCTTCCGGAAATATGTAGAGCTGAGTACCCTCATTAATAAAACCGCTTGCTCCTTCAATCCATCGGGCAGTGGCTGTGGTCTCTTCAAGTTCAACGCCATTGGCAGCAATTAATGTAAGATCCACACCGCCGGTTATTTCAGTGATGTCTAACTTGGGTGTACCTTTCTTATGGAGATTTTGAGCCAGTTCAACCACAATTACATCAAGGTCATCCGGGGAATTATTTATATAGGTGATTTTTGCCGTTCCATAAACTGTGTGTGTTTCGGGATCGAGTATGGCATGGAGCGTGTAACTCGCATAGTTTTGCCAGTAATTTTCACCGGGGGTACCATCAAAACTGCGGGTACCAACCATCTGTGCGTAAAGGTATGATTCAGAGATGTCGATGGGATAGGGTATTGGCCGCTCAAGATTGAGGGATGCCTGCTGTTGTTGTGGGGGGTTAAAATCAACCACTCGTTCAGGTGCAGTACAGGAGAGCAAAAGCACGGAGCTAAACAGAAAAAGTGAGATATTTTTTAAATAAGAGTACATAAATGATTGTGTGTTTGATTTCTGATAAAGAAACCGATGATAGGTTGATAGGGTGTTATTTGATGACAATATCGTTTAGCTCACCATTTTCGATCTGAACGGTGCGTGCTGGAAATTTTCTGATGACGTCATAGTCGTGCGTAACCATCAGTACAGCCATGCCGCGATTGTTAATTTGCCGAAGCAGCTCCATGATGGATCCGCTCGCCTCGGGGTCGAGGTTTCCGGTTGGTTCATCTGCAAGAAGCAGCCTGGGTTCGTTTGCGAGAGCCCTTGCAATTACCACGCGCTGTTTCTCTCCGCCTGAGAGATCATTAGGCATGGCGTTACGTTTATGGCTCAACCCAACAAGGCCAAGAACTTCGAGAACCCTGTGTTTGATGAAGCTTTTTTTATGGCCGGTTACACGCAGTGCAAAGGCTACGTTGTCAAATACATTTCTGTCCGGCAACAGCTGAAAATCCTGAAATACGATGCCAATTCTGCGCCTTAGGTAGGGTATTTTCTTTTCGGGAAGTTTGTTCACATCATAATCAGCAACGTACACCAGGCCGTTGTCGGGTTTTACATCGCGATAGAGTAGCTTCAGGAAAGAGCTTTTTCCGGCACCCGTACGCCCAATAACATAACAAAACTCACCGGTTTCCAGCCTAAAATTGATGCCGTTCAGCACTTGGTTTGGGCCAAAACTAACCGAAACGTTGTTGAGTTCGATAACTCCGTTTACACTCATTGTAATACCATGGTTATTCTGAGACTTTTTTCATGAGCCGGCCGAAGCTCAAATCCGTCGTAAGCTTGTAAGATAGTGAAATCTGTTTTCTTTATGATGGTTTCCATCTCTTGCTGTGTGTAGATCTTCTGCTTGTGGACCTCTTCCGCAATAATTGATTTAGATTTGTCTGAAGTATCTGTTTTCACAATTCTAAAATGGTTGGTATGAATTCTGTTCTTTCCATCAAATGAACTTTCGCGGTAGTAGCGAAGGCCATCTGAGATCTCTTTTTGATGGTTATGCAGAAATTGGATGGCCTTCCGGGAATTTCGGGGGGTTGTAAAATCAAATATGAAAATACCATCAGTCTTCAATACCTGCTTAACCTGCGAATAAAGCTGAAGTATCTCTTCTTCTGAATGCAAGTAGTTAATACTGTCAAAAACCATGTAAACTACATCAAACTTGTTTTTAAGATGAATGTCGAGAAAGTTCATTGTTTCGAAATATATTTCTGAATGAACTTTTTCTCCTTTTCGAACCGCCTGCTCAACCATTTCGGGAGAGCCATCCGTAGCCGTGATGTTATAACAGTCCAGCTCTTCAAGAGATAGTGCAATGGTTCCCGTTCCGCAGGCGAGTTCAAGAAGATCTTCGGCCTCAGGATTGTGTTCAAGAATGATTTCGTCGATGTAATCTGCCCATGTTTCGTAATCAACATCAGCCATTACCTCATCATATATTTCCGCAAGGGCAGAGTAACCGCGCTTCTCAACAAGTGATTTGCTCATGCCGCTGATTCTCCAAACCTGTTTTTTGCCATAGAAACGGCAAGATTGTACGCTTCCAGAAAAGAGCTTTCATCAGCAACTCCTTGACCGGCAATTTGATATGCCGTGCCATGATCGGGTGAGGTACGTATGATGTTAAGGTTCGCTGTAAAATTAACTCCCTTCCCAAAAGAGAGTGTTTTGAAAGGAATCAGCCCCTGATCGTGATACATCGCTAAAATGGCGTCATATTTTTTGTATTCGTGGCTTCCAAAAAAACCATCAGTAG
>SLLL01000072.1 GCA_007134085.1 Balneolaceae bacterium | reverse complement strand
GGCAAATGGTCAATAAAAGAGATGGTTGGCCACATTACAGATACAGAACGAATTTTCAGCTATCGTGCTCTTAGTGTAGCAAGGGACGAGAACAGAGTTCTGGCCGGTTATGATCACAATTTGTTTGTTGAAAATGCCAATTTTGATTCTCATTCAATTCAACAACTTCAAAAGCAATATCACGCAGTAAGACAGGCTACATTAACTCTTTGTGATTCTTTCTCTGATGAGGATCTTCTGAAAAAAGGAGAAGTAAACAGTGCCATTTTTTCTGTGAGAGCACTGCTTTATGCCATTGCAGGGCATGAAATGCACCATATAAACATTCTCAATGAGAGATATTTGCCTCTCCTCAATCTGTAAAATACACGTTTATAACAGCAGGTTTCTTTTCGGATGAAATTGCAGGCTCTATGGGTTTACTGTCGGCAAGCGCATATAGCCGATTCACAAGCTCGTCAATATCCGTAACCTCACTTATCGTAGTAATTTCTCTGCTCTCCAGCCAATCCTCAACTTTTTGTACAAACTTTTTATTGATTTTTTTCACCACGGCCACACCCATTTTATTAAGTGCTGCTGCATTGCAAAGCTGCTCATATTGATTTCTGATGGGGATAACCATCAGCTTTTTGCCCAGATACATAGTTTCAGCACAGGTTTCAAATCCACCGCTTGTAATTACTCCAAGGCCGGCCTTCATGCTTATCAGAAATGGCTGATTGCCAATTGGGTTTACATGCACATTTTCAACTGAAAAACTCTCTTTACATACCGGTGAAAATATGTGCCAATCTACCGATGGAATTTGTGTAAAGACCTCTTTCAGTACATTATGGTGAAACGCCGGAAGATATACAGTAATATGATTTTCGCTTTTCACATCGAGCCCAAGAACTTCACTTCTGATAATGGGCGGGTAGATAAACGAATCATATCGCTGAAAATGAAAACCGATGGCATGCCGGCATGGTGCAAAATTTTTGAGTATCTGTTCAGCAAACAGCGATTTCTTCTTCGGGCGTGGGCTCAGTTCCGAGAGAAAAGCCGCCTGATGGCTCAATGCAACGGATGGCACATCTTTATTCTGTGAAGCCCAGGCTGTAACCGGCTCATAATCTGAAATAATTAAATCATATTGGCTGGTATCCACAGAGCGAATATCCCTTAGAAAAGTAACCGGTTTTAAGCTCAGTGCGGTTTGCAGGTAGGATACACCTCCATTCGAATCGTATGCAAGGCTAAGCCCTCTTTTCTGGATAACAGGCCTGTCATCAAGTGTCATATTGCAGTTATATCCGCTTATCAATACATCAATATTTGCCGATTTAGAAAGCTTTGGCAGAATTTCACGCGCTCTGCTGATGTGTCCGTGGCCTGTTCCCTGAATTCCGTAAAGTATGTTCATTTTTCCTGAATAAGTGATTTTGCACCATTGCTTCGAATTAGCTTTTCGATGCGTTCTTTGGGTATGTAATCTTCTTCCTTGTATTTGTACATGTTCCACTCTTCACCGTCGAATTCAAGTGCGGTAAGGTTTTCAATCCAGTCGCCTGAGTTCATGTAAATCACAGCTCCTTTTTCGCTTTCATAGCCCCGTATTTTTGGCTGATGGATATGCCCACATATCACATAGTCGTACCCTTGATCCAAAGCCAGCTCAATCGCAGTAGTCTCAAAATCATCAATAAAGCGAACGGCTTTTTTAACACTGTCTTTAATTTTTTTGGAGAGGGAAACTTTCCCTTTACCCATTTTTATAGAAATGTGATTCATAAGCCGGTTGAGAAGAATAAGCATCTCGTACCCGTGACTGCCTATTTTGGCGATCCATTTGCTGTACTTCATACTTATATCGAAAATATCGCCGTGAAAAATCCACACTTTTTCACCTTTGAGATCAAGAACCAGCTTATCCCGGATAAACAGTGGCCCAAGCTGTAGGCTCGATACTTTTCGTAGAACCTCATCATGATTTCCGGTGAGGTAGTAGATATCTGTTCCATTGGTCATCATAGTGAGGAGTGTGCGCAGAACAGCCATATGAGATTCCGGCCAATAGTATTTCTTGAAGTTCCACACATCCACAAAATCTCCATTCAAAACGATCATTTTTGGATCAATGGAATTAAGGTATTGAAGCAGTTCAAAGGCATGGCAGCCAACCGTTCCCAAGTGCACATCTGAAATCACGACAATGTCGAGAGATCTTTTTCTCATAGTTGTTGCAGATGATTTATTTTTCATCCAATTAAATGAACAACTATTATCGTATTGTATCGCTACTGTTAGCTTATCATCACCAGATTGTTAAAAAATTAATTTTCTGATTATTATCATTAATATTAACAGTGAGTTATTGAATTAACTTAAAATTTCAATATGACAATGAATAAACGGTTGTTACTGTATGGCAGCTATGGATATACAGGTAATCTTATAGCTGAGGCGGCTTCAACCAATGGGGTAGATTTAATTTTATCAGGCAGGGACGAAGAAAAACTGAAAGCCCAGTCGGAGAGGCTGAGTTTTCCTTATAAAAAGGCATCACTCGAATCAGAGGCCGAGCTCGATTCAGCACTTTCAGAAACTGGCCTTGTATTACACTGTGCCGGCCCTTTCATCCATACCTGGAAGCCCATGGCTCAGGCCTGCCTGCGTAATAACTGCCACTATCTCGACATAACAGGGGAGATACAGGTTTTTGAATCACTGAAAGGTTTGGATGCATCCTTCAAAGGAAAAAATCTAATGGCTATGCCGGGTGCCGGTTTTGATGTAGTACCTACAGATTGTATGGCTGCTTATTTGAAAAAAACCATGCCGAATGCCACACAGCTTGAGCTTGCATTTAAAGGTTTGGGCGGGGGTGTTTCGCGTGGCACTGCCAAAACTATGGTAGAAAATCTTGGGGAAGGGGCAGTAATCAGGAAGAACGGCAAGCTAAAAAAAGTACCATCAGGAAGTATTTCCCGGGCAATACCATTTACAGAGAAACCGCAAAACGGGGTAGCAATATCATGGGGCGACCTCTCTACTGCACATTACACCACGGGTATAGATAACATAATTGTATATGCTGTTTTACCTGAAAAAGTAGTATCTAAAATGAAATGGATGAAGTGGTTGAACCCGATTCTTCAACAGGGGTGGGTAAAACGTTTTGCAAAAAAAAGAATTGAGAAGGGGCCCGCCGGCCCAACAGCCGAACAGAGAAGAACCGGGAGGTCAGTAATATGGGGAGAAGTCAGAAATCCTGAGGGTGAGGTAAAATATGCAGAAATGCTCACCAAAGAGGGTTACCAATTAACCGCAGATATAAGTTTAATTATTGCTGAAAAAGTGTTGAAAGGTGATTTTAAACCGGGGTTTTCTACACCAGCCTCATGCTATGGACATGATTTGATTTTTGAACTGCCCGGTTCAGAGTGGCTCAAAAAATAACCGTTTACGCAACTTTTTATTGCTACTCTTTAATTCGACATTTTACAAGCAATTCACAATATTACTTTTTTAAATACTATCTGTAATGGGGAATAAAATTATATGGGAAAAATTGATAAATGTGATGAGAGATTAAAAGAACTCAATTGCATCTATGCCATTACCAAGCTTGATGATTACAGCCTGGATGTTGAGAACCTGCTTGCCAAGGCAGTTGAGACAATTCCTCAGGGCTTTCGGTTTGAACAAAAATGTAAGTGTAAAATTGATTATGACGGCGAAATATGCTGTACGGAGGGCTTCGCATTAAACGGACAATTTCTAAAATGTGATAAATCGTTAATTAATGGCTCAAAACTCACTATTTCTGTTTGTTATGGGGCTTCCATATCAGAGGAGGAATTTTCAGGTTTTTTAGATGAAGAGAGAGAGCTAATTGAATCTATCACATCTCAACTTGCCTTAAAAATTGAACGAATCGTTGCAAGAAAAAACATTGAGCATCAAAAGCAGTTTTTTTTCAAGTCTTATTCACTCGCAGATATCGGTACCTGGATGTACGATGTTGAGAAAGAAGAGCTTTTTTGGTCGGAAGTGGTGAAAAAAATCCACGAAGTGCCTGATGATTTTGTGCCAACTCTTAGCTCAGCAATAGAATTTTATCAAGAGGGAAAAGATCGTGCTGCAATTCAAGAATTGGTAAAAGAAGCCATTGAAACAAAGGAGCCTTACTTTGTTGAACTTCAGATTGTTACGGCTAAAGGAAATAATCTATGGATTCGTACTGTTGGTGATGTTGAGGTAGAAAATGGGAGAGTGGTACGGTTATTTGGCACAATTCAGGATGTTGAGAATCAAAAAAAAGCAGAACTAAAGTTGCGAAAAAGAGAACGTGAGCTTAATGAACGAAACAGGTTCATTGAAACGGCTATCCATTCTCTTCCTATTGGAATTGCGATAAATAAAATTAGTACCGGTGAAAGGCAGCTAATGAATAAACAGTTTGCTGAAATTTATGGCTGGCCTGAAGAGGAGCTGACAGACGTAGAAACCTTCTTCAAAAAATTGCACCCCAACGAAGAGTACCGGGCAAAAATAAGAGAAATGGTATTAGGCGATATAAATAGCGGCGACCCTGATAGAATGAAGTGGGATGAAATCAATATTGTTACCAAAACTGGTGAGAAACGTGTGGTAAATGCAATGAATATTCCACTGTTTGATCAGGATTTGATGATATCTACTGTAACGGATGTAACCGAAAGAATACAAGCAAGGCAGAAGCTTGAACTCAATGAACAACGGTTTAAAGCCCTTGTACAGGAGGCATCTGACCTCGTTGCTGTGATTGACCTGATGGGCAGGTTTAAATATGTGAGCCCCACTTCTGAAGTAGTTTTGGGCATAAAATCTGAAGATGCAGCCGATAAAAGCTTTTTCTCTTTTATTCATCCGGATGATAGAGAGTTGATTGCGGGTGAAATAAAAAAATTACCAACGCTGAAGCGTTATGAGTTACCACCAATCAGATTCCAGGATGCATCAGGCAGGTGGAGGTGGCTATCAGCGGTTGTAACCAATATGCTTAATGAGCCTGCAATATCCGGATTTGTAGTTAATGCGCATGATATTTCCGGTAGAATAAAAGATCAGATACGAATCAAAAACTCTCTTGAAGAGAAAGAAATATTACTATCTGAAATTCATCACAGGGTAAAAAATAATCTTGCTATCGTATCGGGTATATTACAGTTACAGGCTCTTGATGAAGAAAATGAAGAGGTGATTGATAAGCTTTCAGACAGTATATCAAGAGTGCAGGCAATAGCCACTATTCACGAACTGCTTTACCAGACGAGGGATTTTTCGAAACTGGCATTTTCTGGTGTATTGGCAAATTTGATATCAGGTATTGAGAAAACCATGAAGGGTACAAAAGAGATACAAGTAACGTACCCTAAAGTTGATTACCAGCTCAGTATGTTCCAGGCTATACCTGCAGCTCTCATATTAAATGAAGTTATCACAAATGCTTATAAACATGCGTTCAAAGACAAGTATGGTGGAAATATTAAGGTGCAAACTGAAATGGAGGGTGAGAAGGTGCGTATTGTTATAGAAGATGATGGAGTTGGGATGCCCAAATCGGTACAGCCAGCTGAGGCTTCAAGTATGGGTATGCGAATTATAGATATTTTGGCAAATCAACTTGAAGCCGACTGCTCATATAATTCACCCCAATCGGGTGGCACCAAGTTTACTATTGAATTTAACCGCAAAATGAAAAAACAAGAATTCGATTAATGTTAAGATACCCTTAAGGCTACCTTGAGAACAGAAATGAAATATTGAAAAAGCTTATAAAACACGAACAATGGCATCAGAAAAGAAAATTATACACATTCATCTTGGCCCTGATAACTACAAAACAGTAATGACGGCCGGCAAGCATGAATTGATCTCGGATGAACCTAAAAATATGGGTGGCAGTGACGAGGGTCCCGATCCTTATGACTATCTCTTAATGTCGCTCGGTTCCTGTACGGTGATAACCGTACGCATGTATGCCGAGAGAAAAGGTTGGGAAGTAGAAGACATCTATATGGAACTGCGCCACTCCAAAGATTATGCAGAAGATTGTAAAGATTGCGACGATCCCAAAGCAAAAATCGATATTATCGAAAAGGAACTCATCATAAAAGGTGATCTATCTGATGAGCAATTGGAGCGGCTGCTTGAGATTTCAAAAAAGTGCCCGGTTCATAAAACCATTCAAGCTGATCTGGAGCTTAGGTCATCAGTTACCAAAAAATAAACTTTTTGGAGATTGTTAGTTTAGTTGAAAGCAATCAAAACCTGAGGTGTTGCTGACTCATTTTTTATCTCTCCGTCAGTTTTACGGCTGAAGTTGGTTATGAATGCAGGTTTTTCAGATGATCTTTTTGTAATGCTCTCTTGCCAAAAACCCACATTTAGCCAGGTAAATGGGTTGTCGGTTTTAGAGGTTACAAGCTGCCAGTTTTTCTTTTGGTATTTATGAGTATCAATCCCAAATGCTCTCATCAATGCGGGTTCTGCCTGTTCAATTTTTAGCTGATAAAATTCTGTAACCCTATTCAACATTTCTTGATACCCCTCTTTTTTAGCAGTTTTGGGCAGAGATTTAATACTATTTTCTGCGGTACTGTTTTCATCCATCCTGATAGATGCAACTACCTCGTGATGATCGATTGAAGGAAAACTTTGAATAAGAAACTGGGCACTACTTTTCTCAATTTTTCTGGATAATGCTTTGAGCACCCTGCCAATCGCTATAACAGCTGACCGGTAAGTTTCCTTATTTTTCAGGTACGGCCGGAGTACAGATAACTCAATAGAATTACCAGAAATCTGATATCTCCAGGTGTGCGAAAGATACGTTTCGGTATCTTCGCGAATTTTAAGAATCCAGTTTTCTAACATAGTAGCGGTAACATTTTTTTGCTTCGTGAAAAAGCGTTTTGAAGACAAGCGTTTGCCTGGTTTTGTAAAGTAGTTGTACCCTGTAGCCATACCTCCAATATCCATAGAAAAGAGATAGATAAAGAGGGGTATTACTCTGATTAGGTGATAGGGATATTCCCTATATAAAGAAGATGTTATGGGCGGGAACTATTAACCGGGAAGATGCAAGAAAATGATATTTAGCGGGATTCAGGAATATCTTCAACATCACAAACTGTACACTTGTGATTATTTTCTGATGCAATGAGATCGAAGTTTACAGCAAGTTCATCATCGGCTTTAACAAGCCCCATGAGTGCAGTAGGCGGCTCCACACCAAAATCTGACATGCGTATTGTGGTTCTTCCGATTGCCCGAACTTTACTATGCTCAAGATAGTAGGCCTTTGTAATAAACCGAATGTTCTTTGTGTTACCAGCAACAGTTAATGATCCATGTACTTCTATTTCAAAGGCATCATCGTCTTCCTGAGGGCCATTAAGCATTGTGGCATTATCAAACATGAATACAATTTCAGGAAACTCGTCTGATTTTAACGCCTGCTGCAGGTCCCGGTTCATACGGCTGCGGCCACACTCAAAACCATCAACCCTGATTTCTACTTTTAAAAAGAGACGGCTGTTTACGTCCTGTAAAAAGTCGGGGTTTGGGTCATCGAAGAGGGTTGCCTCACCAAAATATTTATTAGCCAGGCACTCAAATTCATTGATGTTAGAACGCCCTTCAATCCAAAGTTTACTTACTTCTTCCGGTATATAAGTTGTCTGCCGTGAAAAAGCCTCATCCATAATTGCGGTTGTAGTAAATACCGCAAGCAACAAACATGTTACTATGGCTGAGGCTTTGTTCATTTTATATCAGAGGTTATTTATCGAGCAAAGGTTACATCAAATAAAATTTCAATCTCATCGCGTGCACGAATTGTACCCATTACTGCTGTGGGCGGGTCTATGTCGAAACTGGTCATTAAAAGATCTTGCTTGCCGGTGAAACGGATTGAACCATCACTGTTTACAGTAGCTAAAACACTCATTGAGACATTGTGATCTTTACCTGCCGCATTAATTACACCATCTGCGGTAATGGTTGCTTCATTTCCTGATGTTTCAACATCGGTAATTTCATTCAGTTTGAATGTAATTGTGGGATGGTCATCTCCCTTTAGGTAATTATGAAGATTGCTTGTAAGGCGGTTGGAATCAGATTCAATGCCTTTTACTGCAATATTAATTTCGAGTGATGAAAAAACATCCGGTGTTAACTCATCAATACTAAAGTTGTCTACGCCGGATAGTACAAGGGTTGCATTTGCGTCTGTAATGTCGCCGTACCAGGAGCGAACGTTACTGTCTCCGTCAATTCTAAACTCAGCTACTTCGTTAAGGGTGTAGGTAACATCTTGTGCAGTTGCTATTGAAAAAACAAATGCGAAGGCTAACAAGGTTGATATAATTACTTTCATATTCATAACTCATCTGATTTATTAGTAAGAGACTCCCCAAGAGGAGTCTCTCTTATTATAAAATACAATTTTTATTTAGAAACTGATAACTGCTTCTAGCATCAGGCCGCTGAATTTGGCTCCATCAAACAGTGTTCCCTGATTGAAACCGCTGTATGACTGAGTTACATATTCAACTTTTGTAAGTACGTTGTTGGTAAGGAACCAGCCGCCACCGATGTTGATTCTGTCGATATCTACGCTTTCGCCGGCTGCTGTATCGCCTGTTACCAGGTTATAACGTCCACCGAAGTAAATATTTTCATCGCGGCCAAATCTGTAGAGAAGTTCTGCACCAACCTGAGTGAAGGAACGTGTATCCGGCTCTGCCTGTGACTTGCCGGAAACAAATTCCAGAACACCAAAGAACTCCAGCCCCTGAAACTTAACAAACGGGTTGATCATGATAGCTGTAAGCTCGTTACCAAACCCGGGGTCGAATCTGGGTGTTCTGAACTCACTTGGGTTGTTTGTAAGAATGTTATAGTATCTGGATCCTGCACGGTCGCCTGCATAAAGGAATGTTCTGTTAGACTGACCGGTGTGGTAAAATGATCCTGTTAAGCGTAACCGGAGGTCTTCATTAATCTGGCGGTCAAAACCTAATTTACCAACAAGAGATACGCGTGTTTCGAGCTGTCCGGGAGCTGCTTCACGTACACTTTGATTCAATTTACCATTGGTCATACCAATCATCGCGAGGAAGCCATTGTTCTGGTAGTAAACTTCTCCACCAACTTCAGTGGTAAATGCATCCATAATGTAGTTGCCTACGAATGGGTTGAAGATAGTTTGGCCATTATCGCTTCTTCTGAAGTGAGCATCACCGTAGTTGATCTCCATGTGGCCGAACTTGATGGTTACTTTGTCCATAAGGTCAGACATAAAGCCTTCCTGGATAAAGTCGAGCCGGTCAACCTGCATGTAACCGCCTTTTACATATGGTTGTGAGTGGTGGCGCGAGGAAAGATAGGTTCTAAGATGCATTCTAAGGCCATTGTGCAGTTGCACATCTATATCAAGGTTTGATGTAGCCAGGTTAAAATTCGGGCCAATATCAAAAATGTTACCCATTATCGGGTTGCCATCGTCATCGGTTCCGGTTCTGTATGGGCCTGCATTTTCGTGATCGAGTGCCTGGAACTGTAAAGTATTTGCACCACCAATGCGTACAGTTACGCCCTCAAAAGGCACCTGGTTATCTTTGGTAGTTTCAAAAACATTTATACCAGTTCTGTCCGGTGCTCTGAAATACTGCAGGTCTCTTGATTGTTGAGCCTGTACGGTAGACTCCACGGCTGTCATGGAAAGGATCAGGATTGTAAGTAATGATAATAGTGTTTTCATGATTAAGTAATAATTTTTCTCAATTAGTTTGATTCTGTTG
>SLLL01000202.1 GCA_007134085.1 Balneolaceae bacterium | reverse complement strand
TGACATTATCTAAAGTAAGATCATACACTTCAGCATTTTCAATACATGCGAACAAACCGGTATTAATAGAAAACCTTTCGATGAAAAGATCACTGATTGTATGCCCGTTTCCATTAAAGTCGCCAGTAAAGCATCCATTATCATCGAAGTCATCAGATTGAATACTAGCTCCATTAGTGGGAAGGTTCTTTAGGAGAATTATACTATCACTCCCCCCTCTAATTGGTACCCAGCCCTGATCAGAATCCGCTGTTTCAGAAGCAAGCTCATCATATCCATCTGTGTTCTCATCCAGGTTGTTGTTCAGAATAAAGTAAGAGGTTAAATGATTTCGAACATTATCTAAATGCTCCCACGTTTCAATTTGATAAGCGGTTTCGGGGCTTTCGCCGTCACCACCTGCAAAATCCTGGGCATTCACTGTGCCAAAGGATAACAGTAGTACTGCCAGAAATGCTGTATAACATACTTTTTTTAGATGTATAAAGACGCTTTCGTACGTATATATTCTCTTCATTATTTTTTGGTTTGGTTAAGTTTTAGGCTAGATATAGTATGTAATTATGATGTTACACAATTACACTCATTTATTAATAAGTATCTGTGAATTTAATGATCATTTTAAAATTTCAAAAACAGACATTATATATTTCTCTTGAAGAATAGAAAATTATCAATTTGGTAATCAAAAAAAGGCAGTGATTCATTCAAACCACTGCCTTAAAGTAAGTTGCTAAAGTGTTTAGCCCGCAGCCAGTTCTCTCAGTGTTTCAGCAATTTTCAAAACTTTGGCACTGTTTGCTGAACCTGTAGCACGGCTTTCCATTTCTACAGCAAGTTCGGTAAGTATACGTGCCTGCTCATTTCCGTTTGTTAATTCAGCGCGCTCAAGGCCGGTACGCAACAGTTGAAGTGATTGCATGTCAAATTCGCGATCCCGTTCAAGCTGATCGGCGTACGCTTTTACAAGTGGGAATGATGCCGGCCAGGTAAACATTGGCTGGCCCTGAGGGTTGAAGTAATCCATTCGCACAGTATTGGATGCGGCAATTTCATTCTCTGTTATGAATTCGCTGGGTAAAAGCTCAAAAATATCAAGGCCACGTACTATTTCGGAGTTAATCAGCAAACCGTTATACCAGTAGATCGACCAGCTACCTCCAATTTCAAGCCGGTCATCACTCAACGGCCCACGATCATGAAATGCAATCTCAATTGGGTTGGCAGGGTCGGTGAAATCAAACACATTAATCCCCCCCTGATACCACGACTGAACCATGATATCGCGCCCCGGAATTGGAATCATAGAGCCGTTGTGAGCTACGCAGTTTTCGGTGCTGGTTTGCGGTGCAGGCATTTTAAAGTAGCTCTGGAACTCCATCTTACCATCAACAATAGAATAGATAGCATTTGCCCCCCACTCGTAGGGGTCAGTTTCGCGGCATTTGGGTTGTGTGCCACCTCCCCATTCGTCAGTAAAGAGTACGGTTGTTCCATCGTTGTTGAAGGTAGCAGAATGCCAGTATGCAAAGTTTGAATCGGCCACGGCATCAATTCGTACCGGATTTATGGGATCAGATATATCAATAAGAAGGCCATAACCTTCGCAGGCCCCGCCTGCCAGGCCAATTTCCGGATATAGTGTGATGTCGTGACATTGATTAGGGCCGAGGTCAACACTTCTCCCCCGTACTGCGAGCCGCTCTTCCATCAAGTCCAGATACATATCGTCCATTCGTTCACGAAGCAGTGTGCTGTCGGCAGCAGTTGGCTCGCCCTCACCACCGCGTTCTTCAACAAGCTGGGCCAGAAATCGGTTTACAATACCATCGTTCACAATCCGCTGGGCATTTCGGTAGTTTGCAATAAAACGTCCGGCTTCTGCAGCGCGGTCAACTATAGCCTGCTCTTCAGGTGCAAGGCCATGAACCGGCGGGGCTTCTAATCCATCAAAAATACGGGGTGAACTTACAATCGCAGCCTGCTCAGGATTTGCAAGCGGTACTTGTATTACCTCAATCCGGAAAAAAGCACTGTTGGGGTCCTCATCGGGAAAAGCATCGGAACAACCCGGCAGTTCCTCTTCAGGGCGAACAGGAGCCGAACCGGATACATACACATAAACGTTTTCATCGTCATTTGGATCAACTAAAACAGAGTGAGTATGCGAGCCACGGCAGGTTTGCACGTTGGCTATATATTCCGGCTCGTAAATATCAGAAATGTCGAATATGCGGATACCACGAAGCCGGTCGGGGCTTACGGTTTCGCGAACACCTTCGGTACCGCAATCCAGGCGGCCGCCAAGCCCCTCACCCGATACAAACAACAGGTCACCGTAAACAGAAACATCACTTTGCGAGGCGGGGCAGAGAAAATCAACCGCCACGCTTGGATTTTCCGGGTTTGAAATATCCCAGATTACAAAACCATTATAGTTACCCTGAATGGCATAATTGTCTTTAAAGGCAAGGTCAGTTCCCCAGGAGCCGATAAAATCGGGCGGAGGCGGCGCGGTTGAAAGCATTCTGAGATTCCAGATGGTCTCTTCCGCATCAAATACACCTGCACGCAGCCCAATCCGGGGATCGGGGTCCGGCTGGGCAATTTCGGTTATAGGTTTCAACGCGGATTCAGCTGTGGAGCTTTGCTGAGCCTGTACAGACGCAGAAAAGAGGTAAGCGCCAAGCAGTAGAAAAAGTACGGCAAATTTAGCCGTTACGGTATAGTTCATAACAATGGAGGTTTTGTGTTGTGGGTGTTTCTTTATGTAGTTGATTAGGATTAGGCTCAATTCATTTCATCAAGCATTTTCCACATGCGGTCAATTTCGGTAACCTGCTCTGCATTAATTCCTGAGGCGAGATCGAACAGCTCACGATCCAGTGCTGCACCATCAGCGGCGAAGAGCTCATCTACCATATAGATAGCACCTTCATGGTGTTCAATCATAAAGGTTAAAAATTTTCTGTCGAACTCAGAGCCATGTGCTGCTGCTAACTCTTCAAGCTGCTCCTGAGTTAACATTCCGGGCATATCGTGGTGGTGGTGCATGGCGTCGTGCCCGTGGTGCCCGTGATGATCTCCGTGCATATCATGATTATCGCCGCCTTCCATGTGAATCATCAGAATTAAACCATCAATATGGACCTCCGGAACCGGCTGATGGCGGTCGCGCAGCCATTTTTGCATGGTTCCGATCTCATCACCCTGAGCATTAATTATCCTTGCAGCAAGGCGCTGAACAGAGTCACTTGCTCCATTTTCGGGAGCCAGGCGAGACATAATGAGTGCCTGTGCATGATGGGCAATCATATCGGTCATAAAATCCACATCAGCCTGTACAAAATTCATACGCGAACTATCTATTCGTGCCCAGTAAAGAGCCTCAAGATCACTCATTTCATGTTGAGTATGCTCCTGATGAATTTCTTGTTGGTGGCCATTGTGATGGTGCTGATGATGTTCGGAATGATCAGTTGTTGTTTCTGACCCAGAACATCCGGTTATATAGATTGGCAAAAGGAAAGCGATGATCAGGCTGAAGTAAATAATCAGGCGGGTATGCGATGTAGCCATAAAGTTGTATTGGGTATTATTTTTTTGAACAGGTGATAAGATTACTGCATTATTATGTAGATGAAAAATACTAACACCACTTTTTTGTAAAAATTATTCGATAATGTTGGTTAATTCACAATCAGTTTGCCATACTAAAGAGTATTCACCCAAAAAAAAGAAGAACAATCTTATGAAAACGTTAATGAAAGTCTCCATCGCCTTTTTACTGTTTGGCTCATTTTTTGGAACAAGCCTTCTGTTTGGGCAACAATTGTATGTACCGCCTGCCGGAGAGTGGGCTTATAAAGATGCAGCAGAGTTGGGTTTCGATGCTGATGCACTTGATGGCCTGCTGCAATTTGCCATTGAAAATGAGAACAGTGTGGAAACGGACCTTCGGCTGGCAATTCTCAAGGCGTTCAGCCATGAGCCGTATCATGACATACAAGGCCCGGTTAAAGATCGCGGCGGGCCAGCAGGGCTTATCATCAAAGACGGATACATTGTTGCAAAGTGGGGCGATCCCGGCCGCGTGGACATGGCCTTTAGTGTTACCAAAAGTTATCTCTCTACGGTTGCGGGACTGGCGTGGGACAAAGGTTTGATTCAAAGCACAGGTGATTTGGTTAGGAATTATGTATGGGATCGCACGTTTGATGGTGAACACAACGGGGCTATTACCTGGCACCATTTACTTAACCAGTCATCTGACTGGGCCGGCACTCATTTTGGGCTTGACGACTGGGGCGACCGCCCTCCAAGAGAAGGTGGTATAGACGATTGGCGCATGCGAGAACTTCGCACTCCCGGCACACATTACGAATACAACGATGTTCGGGTGAATGTTCTTTCATACTCGTTACTGCAGGTATTCCGGCAGCCGCTTCCGGTAATTTTGAGGGAATACATTATGAACCCAATTGGCGCCTCAACAACCTGGCGATGGTTTGGCTATGATGACTCATGGACTGAAATTGACGGGCTGAAAGTACAATCTGTAAGTGGTGGCGGCCATCATGGAGGTGGGATATTTATTAATACGTACGATCAGGCCCGGTTTGGGTTGTTGTTTGCCCGGCGCGGAATGTGGGGGAATGAACGGCTGCTCTCAGAAGAGTGGATCGATAAAGCCAAAGCACCGTCAGAACCGAATCCCGCATACGGGTATATGTGGTGGACGCTGAAAGGGAATACCCAGTGGGCCGGCGTGCCGGATCACGTGTACTACGCTGCCGGATTTGGCGGAAATTACATTATTATTGATGAAGAGAGGGATCTTGTTGTTGTACTTCGATGGATCGATAACAATGTTCTGGGGGAGTTTATGGGGAAAATTTATCGCGCAATGGATTAAAACAACGAACCACTGTGGCCAAACTTCTTTTTAAGGTATGATCAATACCTGCCCAACCTCAATTACAGGATTTGAACCAAGGTTGTTTGCAAGGGCAATTTGTTGCCACGTTACATTATAGATTAGGCTAATTCTGTAAAGGTTTTCGCCGGCTTGCACAACATGCGTTCGTTGAGTAGTATCATCAGTTTCCTCAACGGTGGTTTCAATTGTATCTGCACGATCAATAAAAAGTACCTGGCCAACCTCTAAAGTATCGGTGTATCTGAGATTGTTGATTTCCATGATCTGGCGATAAGGCACGTTATACCGAACACCAATTCTAAATAATGTCTCGCCGGGGGCAACAGTGTGTGTTCTGATGATGGTAGTTTCGTATTCAGCAGGATCTTCTGATTCGCGCTCATCTTCAGTTGATGGTTCAGGGCCGATTTTTTCAGCTTCTTCCAATAGTTCTTTTTGCTCAACTCCCAAAACTTTAGAATCTGTTTCAGGGTACTCTTCAGGTGTACTTGATTCACCTTCTATTGCTTCTGCTTCGCTTTCAGGCGGAGTTATTTCAGATAGATCAGCTTCAGCCACCAACTCTTCTTGCTGATCGAGCTGCACACCTTCAGTTGTTTCCTGAAGGCTGAGCTCAGGCAGGTAGGTGTCGCGGGGTTGCCGCCGGGCAGGGCGTGTGTCGCGTGCAGAGAAAAGACGAAACTGTATGCCGCTTTGCAATACGGATACACTGTTCGATACAGAATTGAATTCTGTTTGATAAATGTCAGCAATGTACGATCGGTCAAAAAAATCGCTTGTGGTACGGGTTAAATCATACTGAATAAAAAAATCCACATTGCTGATTAACTTAATTCTGAACCCCGCACCGAATGAGTATAATATGTCTGTGCTGCGTATTTCTTCGGCCATTTCAGATGCCGGTGTACTGCCCTGAAAAGGGAAAACTCCAACCCGTTTCCGCATCAAGCCAATCCCCATTGTTCCATAAAAATTGTATGTTGGAGGAACCGTGCCGAAAAAGCGAAGCAGGTTAAAGTCAGCTGACATCATGGCTGAATTAAAGGAATTCTCAAATAAAAGGCTCTCCCAGTCCTGAAAATCAGTAACGGCGGATACCGACCCGCGTGCCAGCGTTAGTTGAAAGGCTTCCTGATTACGAAATGAGTAACGAGCATTTACTGTATTGTAGAAATAAAAATCGTCCTGAAAGCGAAAGCGGTTGGTTAAGCCGTCAACCCCAGTTGCATAGCTATTCAGATGGCCGGTTAAAGCCCCGGCAGAAAACCCGAAGCTAAGCCCTGATGAGTTTTGAAAATTTTGCGCGGTTGCAAATGCAGGCAACAAGACTAACGCTGCGATAAATGCAACTAAGAGCCAAGAAATACGATGCCCAGATCCGGTAATTGAGTGGGGTAATCTGTTCAAGCGATATCAGTACATTTCGGTTGTTTATCAAAAAATAGATACCTGTTTTTTCAAACAGAGGCAATAAAAAAAGCTGAGCAATTATCACCACTCAGCTTTCCATAAATTGTATTGATTTTAAGCTTTTACACCGTAGGTGCCTCAGCTTCGTCATCATCTTCATTAACCACGCGGGTTATCGCGGCAATCTTGCCATCTTCATCAAGGCGCATGATGCGAACACCCTGTGTATTTCGGCCCATAGTGCGTATTCCCTTGCACTGCATGCGAATTACTTTTCCACGCTCGGTAATCACCATGAGATCATCAGTATCTGATACCTCTTTAAGGGCAATCAGGTTGCCGGTTTTTGCGGTAACTTTCAGAGTTATTACGCCCTTACCGCCACGGCTCTGCTCGCGGTAATCATCCACGAGCGACCGCTTGCCATATCCGTTTTCAGAGATAGCAAGCACGGTTGCCTCATGAGTATTTTTGATTACTACCATATCAACCAGCTCATCATTCTTGCCGAGGGTTATTCCGCGAACGCCGGATGTGTTTCGGCCCATCTCGCGTGCTTCACTCTCGTGGAAGCGGATTGCACGTCCCTTCTTATTGGCGAGGATGATGTTACTGTCTCCATCGGTAAGTGCGGCGCCGAGCAGGCTGTCGCCTTCACGAATGTTGATGCCTATAATTCCGTCCCTGCGCGGGCGGCTGTAGGCCTCAAGTGTGGTTTTCTTAACCTGCCCCTGTTTGGTTGCCATAATAATGGAGTGAGAGTTGATGTACTCCTCATCTTCCAGGGTTTTAACCGGTACAAAGGTTTTTATGTTATCGTCTTTGGCGATATCAATAAGGTTTACGATAGCACGGCCACGGGAAAGGCGCGACCCCTCAGGAATTTCATAAACCTTCAGCCAGTAGCAGTTTCCTTGTTCGGTAAAGAATAAAATATAGTTATGGTTGGTTGCCACAAACAGATGTTCTACATATTCGTCATCCTTCGTGGTGGTTCCCTTCATTCCTTTTCCGCCACGCCGCTGCCTGCGATATCCGCTAACAGGCATTCGTTTGATGAAGCCTTTGTTCGATATGGTTACCACAACATCTTCATCGGCAATCATATCTTCAATACTGAAATCCTCGGCGGAGTACACAATTTGTGTTCTGCGCTCATCGCCGTAGCGATCTTTCAGATCAAGAAGTTCTTGTTTGATGATTTCATTCTGCTGCTCCCTGCTTGAGAGAATATTTCTGAACTCCGAAATCTTATCTACAATATCCCTGTATTCCTGGTCGATTTTTTCCCGCTCCAGGCCGGTGAGTTTCTGCAGCCGCATGTCGAGAATGGCCTTGGCCTGAATGTCGGTAAGGGCAAATTTCTTACGAAGCTGCTGGTTAGCTTCGTTCGGGTTCTTCGATGCGCGAATCGTCTTAATCACTTCATCAAGATTATCGAGTGCAATTTTTAGCCCTTCAAGAATATGTGCCCGTGCTTCAGCTTGATCAAGGTCATAAATCGTACGGCGGATTATCACTTCAACACGGTGCTCAATAAAGTGCTGAATCAACTCTTTGAGCGCCATCACTTTTGGCCGCCCTTTTACCAGAGCAAGATTTATCACACCGAATGTTTGCTGCATTTGTGTGTATTTGAACAACTGGTTGAGCACCACTCCAGGATTGGCATTTCGCTTCAGAATAATCACAATCCGCATACCGTCACGGTCGGACTCGTCCCGAATTTCGGAGATCTCAGTAATTTTTTCTGCGTGAACCAGCGATGCGATCTTCTCGATGAGTGTAGCCTTATTTACCTGATAAGGAATTTCAGTTACAACAATCTGCTCGCGCCCATTTCGCAGCTCTTCAGTGTTGGCACGTGCCCGCATGGTGATTTTTCCACGGCCTGTTTCGTAGGCTTCTTTCACGCCCTCGTATCCATAAATGATGCCGCCTGTTGGGAAATCGGGTGCAGTAATGAGCTTCATGAGATCTTTTGTTTCGATCTCCGGGTTTTCGATCACAGCTACGGTACCATCAACCACTTCATTAAGATTGTGCGGCGGCATGTTGGTTGCCATACCCACAGCAATTCCCGAGGCACCATTCAGCAAAAGATTGGGCAGCATGGCCGGCAGAACGGTTGGTTCTGTAAGGGTGTCATCAAAGTTCGTCTGGAAATCAACCGTATCTTTGTTGATATCGGTAAGGAGCTCCTCGGCAATTCGCTGCATACGTACTTCGGTATAACGCATGGCCGCTGCTGAATCACCATCAATCGAGCCAAAGTTACCCTGGCCGTCAACCAGCGGATAGCGCAGTGAAAACTCCTGCACCATCCTCACGATAGAGTCGTACACGGCAGAGTCGCCATGGGGGTGATACTTACCCAAAACCTCACCAACAATACGGGCACTTTTTTTGTAGTTCCTGTTGTGAAGCATCCCCAAATCACTCATTCCGTAGAGTGCGCGCCTGTGTACCGGCTTGAGGCCGTCCCGAACATCGGGCAGGGCACGTGAAACAATTACCGACATCGAATAATCGATGTATGATGATTGCATTTCGTCTTCTATCGTAATAGGAATTATTTTTTCGCTAGCCATTATTTATTGTCTGTAATAGTAATAGTGAGTCTTGAGTGGTTAGTCATAAGATTAAATCAAAGTTGAAGTGCCAGTACTGCCACTTGCATCTTGAACCTTGTTAAATATCCAATTTCGCGTACTTGGAATTACGTTCTATAAATTCACGGCGTGGTTCAACATCGTCACCCATCAACGTAGAGAACATCTTATCAGCGGCAGCTGCATTTTCTACAGTTACCTGCTGAAGGGTTCGTGTTTCTGGATCCATGGTGGTTTCCCAAAGCTGTTCAGGGTTCATCTCTCCAAGGCCCTTATATCGGGATACATCAAACTTTTTCTTTGCCTTTTTCAGGTCGCGGATAATTTTATCGCGTGTGTCATCATCCCAGGCGTATTGAATTTCCCCGCGGGTTGATGTAATTCTGTAAAGTGGCGGTGTTGCGATAAAGATGTGTCCGTTGTCTACAAGCGGATGCATGTAGCGGTAGAAAAAGGTGAGCAGAAGCGTGCGAATATGAGAACCATCCACATCGGCATCAGTCATAATGATGATTTTGTGATAGCGAAGCTTTTCAAGTTCGAACTCTTCTTCGTGTCCAACACCGGTTCCCAGTGCCGTAATCATAGCCTGAATCTCTTTGTTCTCGAGAATTTTATTGATTTTGGCTTTCTCCACATTTAGGATTTTACCTCGAAGTGGCAAAATGGCCTGAAAACTTCGGTTGCGGCCCATTTTTGCAGAACCACCGGCAGAATCACCCTCAACAAGATATACCTCGCTGTGGGCGGGATCTTTAATGGAGCAGTCGGCCAGTTTGCCGGGCAGGCCGCCACCACTCATAACACTTTTTCGCTGAATAAGCTGGCGGGCTTTACGTGCAGCTTCACGGGCTTCTGCAGCAACCACAACTTTTTCGAGGATTTTCTTAGCTGTTTTGGGGTTTTGCTCAAGAAATTCATTCAGCTTATCATATATAATAACCTCAACTGCACTCTGTACTTCGGAATTACCAAGTTTGGTTTTGGTCTGGCCCTCAAACTGTGGTTCAGCCACTTTTACGCTGAGTACACAGGTAAGGCCTTCACGAAAATCCTCTCCCGAAATCTGCACTTTGCTATTTGCTTTGATGATTTTGTTCTTATCAGCGTAGTTTTTGAAGCAGCGGGTAAGCGCACGCCTGAAGCCGGAAATGTGAGTACCGCCTTCGCGTGTATTAATGTTGTTTACATACGAGTGAACATTTTCGGTGTAGCCGTTATTGTACTGCATGGCTACTTCAACGGGCACATTTTCAATCTCACCTGATATATAGATCGGCTCTTTCATCAGAGAGTCACGTGATTCGTCAAGATAGGTTACAAAATCTTTAACACCGCCAGCGTAATGGTAAGTTACCTGGTAGGTTTCGCTGTCTTTTTCTTCTCGCTCGTCTGTAATTTCAACGGTAATTTCCGGGTTGAGGAAAGCCAGCTCTCGCATTCTGTCGGCGATAATATCGAATTTAAACTCGGTGGTTTGAGTAAAAATCTCAGAATCGGGTTTAAAGCGAATTGTTGTGCCGGTTTTCTTGGTAGTACCAATGGTTTTAAGCGGGGTTTGTGTTACCCCGCGCTCGAACTCCATTACATATATATTTCCGTCGCGATGAACTTCGGCACTAAAAAAGATAGAGAGGGCATTCACACAACTAACACCAACACCGTGCAAACCACCGGATACTTTATAGCTGTCTTTATCGAATTTACCTCCAGCGTGCAGTTTGGTTAGTACAACCTCAACCGCGGGCAGTTTAAGTTTGGGATGCTCATCTACCGGGATGCCGCGCCCGTTGTCGGAAATGGTAATGGAGCCATCCTCGTGAATTATTACTTTTATGAAATCGCAGTGGCCTGCAAGGGCTTCATCAATCGAGTTATCCACTACCTCATTTATAAGGTGGTGAAGGCCTCGCTGGCCGGTATCTCCGATGTACATTGAAGGGCGCTTTCGAACAGCTTCGAGTCCCTCTAAAACCTGGATATTGGACGCTTTGTAATCTGATCCTTTTTTGTTAGACATAAACAGGGGTTGAGTAAGTTATTTAATAGCCTCTTAGACGCTTAAAAATACCGCTTATAAGCGCAAAATCAAAGAAAAGAGTCTTTTTAGGTGGCAATTGATGAGATGATAGAATCTATTCAAATTTCAGCAGATAGTTAGCTCGAAATAATATGCAGGAATCTATGTGAATTTGTAGCAAAACACAAAATAAATTGATCACTTTGTAGATGCCAGATCAGCTCTTTTTAGGACAAATTATAAAGCGCAAAAAAAGGTTGATGGAAGTTGAGGGTTGTGAGAATTTTCAGGAGTAGGGGGCAATATATGGAGGTAAATATTAACGATAAAAATTTATTGAAATTAAATAGGATTACTCCTAATTTTGGGGTCTATCAAAAATTCAGTCAACAGATTAAAAGATATGGCACGAAAAGACGACATTACTGGAAGATCATCATTAAATGGTTACCGTTCGTCTAAAGCGAATAACAAGACAAAGCATCGCTTTCATCTGAATTTGCAACGAAGACGTTTTTACATACCCGAAGAAGGCCGATGGGTTACTTTGAAAGTATCAGCAAAAACATTGAGAACCATCAACAAGAAAGGTATTACTGCTGTTCTTAAAGAGGCGAAGGAAAAAGGAACTTTATTAAAAGAGGTGTAAACCATGGCAAAAGGCAATCGAATTCAAGTTATTCTTGAATGCACTGAGAAGCCCGGTAGTTCTCGCTACGTAACAACTAAAAACAGGAGAACCACTACACAAAGGCTTGAAATCAAAAAGTACAATCCTGTACTCAGAAAGCACACCGTTCACAAAGAAATTAAATAGGTAGTTGATATGGCTAAGAAACAGGTTTTCGGCGAAGATGCTAAATCTCTAAAAAGTTCACACAAGAGAATGGCAAAAGTTATTATCTCAACTAAAAATGAAAGAGGTAAATTTTCATATAAAGAGACAATGGTTGAGGCAGACAGCGTATCAGATTTTATACAAAAAAATAAGCCTTAATTTATTAGGCTTTCAAAAAGGTTTCATCCTGAAAAGATGAAACCTTTTTTTTTGCTTGCGAATTAATGAGCAGTTAAAACTATTGCTAAAATTTGGCAATCTATTTGTACTTAAAATGTTTACATTCAGTGTTAAGGGTAGTGCGAAAGCATTTTGTGCATAAATCATTAAAATTTCTCATTTAAAAAAGTAAAGAAATGCCCATCAAAGAAGCTATTCTTGAAGACTTAAAAACATCAATGAAAGCAAAAGATACCGCTACAACCTTGGTTCTGCGGTCTCTAAAAGCCAAAATTCTGGAAAAAGAGATAGAAGAACGAACCGGCGGTGAATCTGTATTAAGTGATGAACAGGTAATAGAAGTTTTAATGAAGGCGGCAAAACAGCGAAAAGAGTCGATAACACAATTTGAAGCCGGAGGCAGAGAAGACCTCGTTGAAAAGGAGAAGAGTGAACTTGCCATTATCGAGAAATATCTGCCCAAAATGATGAGCGTAGAAGAAGTGCGTGTTGTTGTAAAAGATCAAATAGCCAAAATGAACGCAACGTCGATGGCAGAGATGGGCAAAGTGATGGGAGCCCTAATGGGAAGGCTAAAAGGCAAGGCGGAAGGCGCAATAATTAGTACTGTTGTAAAAGAGGAACTTTCTAAATGAGCTAAAATGAATTTGATTGACTTGTTAATAGTACTGCCAATAGGCTACTTTGCTTACAAGGGTTTTATGAAGGGGTTTGTAAAGGAGTTTTTTGGATTTGCAGGATTGATTATAGCCGTTTTTGTAACGTTCAATTTTATGGGGCCTGTATCGGGGTTTTCAAGGGCAATAGTACAGGATACAGATAGTGCGGTTTTGGTAACAGGTATCATGCTTTTTTTTCTAACACTGGCGGTGGTGCAAGTGACTGCTTTTTGGCTGGACAGGGTAATTTCATATGCACGCCTTGGTGTGGTGAATGCAGTTAGCGGTGCGCTTTTTGGAGGGCTTAAAATGGCACTTTTAGTCAGTGCCATGTTACTGCTTTTCGCAGGCTTCGATAGGCCAAATGAAAAAAACAGAGAGGGCTCTCTCACCTACTCAACTGCTATAACAATAGCGCCTGCTGCATTTAATTTTGTAGCTTCCGTATATCCACAAGCGGTAAGTTTTGTGGAAACGATTGAAAAATCTATTCGAGAAAATAACACATTAAGAACTCTACCATTATTTGATAAACCAGAATCCGAATCATGAGTTTTTTATCGGTTGATGAACAAATGGCCGTGATAAAAAGAGGAACCGTTGAAATTGTTCCTGAAGAAGAGCTTAAAGAAAAGCTCACAAAATCACGCAAAACGAATACCCCTTTACGAATTAAACTTGGGGTTGATCCCACCAGGCCCGACCTGCACCTTGGCCACTCCGTAATTTTACGAAAACTTAGGCAGTTCCAGGATCTTGGCCATGAGGCTATACTGATTATTGGCGGATTTACCGCGATGATTGGCGACCCCACCGGCCAGAATAAAACCCGGCCACCCCTTACGGATGCAGAAGTTCAGGAAAATGCAGAAAACTATATCGAGCAGGCTAAGAAAATACTGGATCCATCAAAAACAACCATTGTGAATAACAATGATTGGCTTGGCCCAATTACATTTATGGATGTGATTCGGCTCTCTTCAAAGCTTACCGTTGCGAGAATGATTGAGCGGGACGATTTCTCCAAGCGGTATCAGAATAACGAACCTATCTCCCTGCACGAATTTTTATATCCCCTTGCACAGGGGCAAGATTCGGTTCACCTGAAGTCGGATGTTGAACTTGGAGGCACCGATCAGAAATTCAACCTTCTTGTGGGGCGGGATCTTCAGCGGGCAGATGGTATTGACCCGCAGGTTTGTTTGATGATGCCGCTGCTTGTTGGAACAGATGGTTCCATGAAGATGAGTAAATCGTACGATAACTACATCGGGATTGATGAACCGGCTAACGAGATGTACGGAAAATCGCTCTCCATCCCTGATGAACTGATCTATCCCTATTTTGAACTGGTTACCGATATTTCTGTTGATGAGCTTCCGGCAATCAAACAGAAAGCAGAAACAGATCCGCGAAATACAAAGCATCAGCTGGCATTTACCATCACCAGAATGTATCACGGAGAGGAAGCAGCAGTTGCGGCAAGAAAACATTTTGAGGAGACAGTCATCAAAAAAAATATACCTGATGATGCACCGGTATTTACGTTTGATGCAGGCAGCGAACACAGGCTGATGGATATTATATCGGATGCTGGCTTAACATCAAGTAATGGTGAAACCAAAAGGATGATGAAGCAGGGTGGCGTAAGTATCAATGAAGAGAAGATTAACGATCCCAACCATGCCATTATATTTACTGCCGGCGATGAGCTTGAGCTGAAAGTTGGCAAAAGAAAGTATGCGCGGCTGATTAGCTCATAGTCCTATGGAAATAAATGATATATTTGAATGTTGCAGATGTTTACATAACCAATAACCGGAATGGGAACTCACTACTCAGGCTCAAAAGAAGAAAAGAGCACGCTCAACGCTTTCATCAAGTTGATGAGGGCAACCGAGTCGATCAATAACCGGCTCAACAGGCACCTTGCGGATGCCAATCTTACCGTTAGCCAGTTCGGGACTCTTGAAGTATTGCTGCATCTTGGCCCGCTAAATCAACGTTCAATCGGTGAAAAGCTTCTGAAGAGCGGAGGTAATATCACAATGGTTATCGACAATCTGGAAAAAAGCGGTTATGTAAAACGAAAGAAAGATCCGGAAGACAGGCGTGCAGTTCTGATCCATTTAACCGATGAAGGTAAAAGCTTTATTGAAGAGTTCTTCCCCAAACATCTTGAAAGAATTAAGCAGGAGTTTAGCGTACTTTCTGAGGAAGAAAAAGCGACACTCTCTGATCTCTGCAAAAAGCTTGGATTGGGAAAAGAAGAGAACTAATTGTGACAGCGATTTAGTAGTTGATGCTCAGGCTTTTGCGAAAAGAGTTTTTGGGGAAAATAAACTGAAACAGGATGTTTTTTTGGGCGCTGTAGCGTTTTGTAAGTTGCCATATGAAGCAGGATTTGTTAGTATAGGCTGATTAGAGCTCTTACAGATTAATAGAGAAAACTGACCACAAATTTTGATTTTTGATTATGAAATTTAGCGTATCAAGTAACGATTTGAACGGGGGCCTTTCTGCGGTGATTGGCGCTGTTCCAAATAAAGCCACTCTACCAATTCTCGAAACCATTCTTTTTGAAAGCGAAGATGGCAGGCTTAAGCTCACAGCTACCGACCTTGAAATTTCTATCATTGAGTATATTGATGCTGAAATTGAGGAGGATGGTTCAGTAGCTATACCTGCAAGGCGCCTTCTCGATACATTAAGGCAGCTGCCCAATATCCCCGTGTTTTTTGAAGTGGATGCCGATCAAAATGTGGAGTTTAAAACCGACAAAGGGAAATACAAACTGGTTGGCGAAGAAGCAGATGAGTTCCCTGAAATTCCTGATATGGAAGCCGGAGAAACCCTAAACACCGATACCGAGCTGATTCAGAATGCCATCAGCAAAACCATGTTTGCGGTTTCTACGGATGATCTACGGCCTGCCATGATGGGTGTTTACTTTGATATTGGCGAAGAGGCCACAAAGTTTGTAGCTACCGACGGCCACCGCCTGGTTCGCTTTGTAAACAAAAACTTCACATCAGAAACACCGCTTTCTTTCATCGTGCCCGATAAGGCACTTAATCTTGTATCAAAAGCTTTGGATGGGGCTGATTGTGAATTGAAAGTTTCAAGCGATCATGCACAGTTTAAGAGTGGAAGCACTATTGTGATTACACGATTGATCAATGAGCAGTACCCAAATTACGAATCGGTAATTCCCCGCGATAACGACAAGAATCTGCTGATTGATAAAAACCAGATGCTATCAACTGTTAGGCGTGTATCTGTTTTTTCAAGCAGCTCTACCCGGCAGATCCGTCTCCAGCTAGAGCGTGATAAACTAACCATCCGCGCTGAAGACCTCGATATGAGCAGTGAAGCTAAAGAAACCATTGCTTGCGAATACAGCGCCGATAGCATGGAAATTGGCTTTAACGCAAAATATCTGGCAGATGTTCTTAGCAATGTAGACGGAGATGAAGCAAAGTTTGAGTTTTCTACCCCAAACCGAGCGGGGATTGTAAAGCCTGCCGAAGAGGAAGATGGCGAAGAGATGCTTATGCTTGTGATGCCGGTAATGCTGAACAGCTACGCCTAACGTACAAATCAGGAAACAGTGCGCGTTTAATCAGGCACCATTTTCGGTTAAGCGAGGCAATTTAGCTCATACTAATCAGGCTGGGGACGGGCAGCCAGTAATTTTATGGCATCAATCATAACACTTACTACAGACTTTGGTTTACAGGATCATTATGTAAGTGCCATGAAAGCAGCCATTCTTGCCATTGCCCCTGATGCCCGCCTGGTTGACATATCCCATAACATACCACCGCAGGATATTATGGCCGGTGCCTGGGTGGTCAGGAACGCAACTATGCTGTACCCGCCAAATACCGTTCATCTGGTGGTGATTGATCCCGGAGTTGGAACCGATCGCAGCCCCGTAGCCATTAAAATAGAAGACCAGTTCTTTGTGGGCCCGGATAATGGCATTTTTTCGTTGATTGGTGAAGATTTTGAGTATGAAGCAGTGGTGCTCAACAAAGAGAAGTTCTGGCGCAAAGAGCGTTCAAACACCTTTCATGGCCGCGATATTTTTGCTCCTGTCGCTGCCCATCTTTCAAATGGGTTAAACATCAGCCACCTTGGGAGTCCACTTGAAAAACTTGTAACATTTCGCTGGGCTATTCCCATTTCCGATAAAGACGGAATTCAGGGATGGATTGTGCATATTGACCGTTTTGGGAATCTCATCTCCAATATTCCAGAAGCGTTAATCAAAGAGGCTCTGAATTTATCTCAGCTCCGTATCTATGTTGGCAATACCATTCTGAAAAATATAGTGCAAACCTATGGCGATGTGCCCGATGGTGAACCGGCAGCTTACATCGGCAGCTCAGGCACGCTCGAAGTTGCCATCAATAAAGGAAATGCTAAAGAGATGTTAGGTGTTGAAAAGGGTGCTCAGATATCAATCATAAATCAGAAATAGCGTAACACGAGCATCCTCTTTGCGTATTATCAGGGGTAAACCAATAGCGATCTATGAAAAAACCCGATCTTCGTTCCCCTCTTTTCGATGGCGAGAAAATCTCGATTCCTGCGGAAGCTTCAGACCTTTCAAAGCCGTTTAACGGTTCGTTATGTTCTGCCAAGGGAGATGAGTACCCGGTCAAAAACAATATTGCCGACCTTATAACGGAAGACAAACACTACACCCTTGCGCAAAGCACAAATCACTGGAATGTAACGGCATCTGTTTATGAAGATCTCTGGAGGGTTCGCTCACTCTCGCTGCTTACCGGTGAGCCGTTTCCCATCGAGAAAGAGAAAGAGCTGCTGAATAAATGGGTACAACCAAAACCGAATGGAATCTATCTTGATGTGGGTTGCTCCACGGCACTTTATGCCAGATCGCTCAAAAAAGCCGAGCCAAAAAGTACACAGGTTGCCCTCGACTTTTCCAAAGCTATGCTCGAAGAGGCGCGCCTGAAGGCAGAGGCCGGCCAAACGGACCTCTTCTTGATTCGGGCAGATGCCCGTGAGCTTCCTTTTTTCAGCGCTACTTTTGACGGAATTGTAATGGGCGGCACCCTGAATGAACTTGGTGATGAGTTGAAAGTGCTCTATGAATGCCGCAGGGTAATTAAAAAAGATGGGGTATTTTTTATGATGCACCTCATACAAGCCGGCAGCTGGTACGGAAAAATATTGCAAAACTCTGCCGAATGGAGCGGCATTAAATTTTGGACACAGGAACAGAGTAACGACCTTTTTAACCGTGCCGGTTTTGAGGTGGAAGATCAGTTTGTAAAAGGCATAGTTTGCTTCACAAAACTCAAGCCTGTTTAATATTAATAAGAGTTCTGTATAATAACGAAAGACTCACTAGCCCCCTTCAACAGGCTGTGAAATATTGCCACGGAGCACGGAAATACACTGAATATTCCGAACTTTTCTGCGTTTCAGAGGCAATGAAGCATGTTTTCAAACTACGTTTGTTTATTGATAAGCAGTAACCTAACAGCCTTCCAGAGGTGGACATTCTGTAATAAATTCCTGTATAGAACTCAGGTAAATATTACATCCTGTCCGGTGCCGAAATACCCAGAATGGTAAGCCCATTTGCAAGTACCCGTGCCGTTGCCTCGGCGAGTTTGGTTCTCGCATGCATCAGCTCCTTTTCCTCGCCCACAATTCTGCAATCGTGGTAGAAGGATGTGAACTCAGAGGCAAGCTCGTTTAAATAGGTGATTAACCGATGAGGTTCGCGATGAGAAGCCGCGTTCGAAACAGCTCCCGGGAAACTCAGCAGCTTTTTGATGAGTGTTACCTCTGATGGGTGATTCAGAACGGAGAGATTCGGCTCATCCGAAAAGGTTTCGATACTGTTCACTTTTCTGAGGATAGACTGGATTCGGGCATGTGCGTACTGCAGATAAAAAACCGGGTTTTTTTCTCCAGCCTCCTTTGCTTGGTTCACATCAAACTCAAGATGGGTATTGGGTGACCGCATCAGAAAGAAGAAACGGGTAACATCTTCGCCAACCTCATCCATAAGGTCATCAAGTGTTACGAAATTGGCTTTTCGTGTACTCATTTTATACGGTTTGCCATCTTTAACCAGCGTTACAAACTGATAAACCAGCACCTCAACTTTGCTTTTGTCGTAACCGAGTACTTCAATACCGCTCATCACATCGGGGTAGGTGTCGATATGGTCAGCGCCAAACACATCGAGGCAAAGGTCAAAACCGCGGTCCAGCTTTTCGGCGTGGTAGGCAATATCCGGCAGGCGGTAGGTGGGCTCGCCCGAGCTTTTCACCAAAACCGTATCCTGATCTTTGCCAAAATCAGTGGTCTTGAACCAAACAGCGCCATCACTGTCGTAAGCAACACCCTTTTCCCGAAATGTTGCGATAACCTGATCAATCGCGCCACTTTCGTAGAGTGAATGTTCGTTGAAGAATGAGTCCATCACAATATTCATCCTCTCAAGGGTTTTTCGAATCTCCACAAATATTGCTGACTCAGCCTTCTCCTTGAACAACTTCTCATCATTTTCTGCAAGAAGTTTATCGCCGTGTTCATCGACAAGCTTTTGGGCAATATCTATAATATAGGCTCCTTCATATCCCCCTTCGGGAAATTCGCTCTCTTTGCCAAGCAGCTCTTTATAGCGTGCTTGCACACTCTGCCCAAGCACCCGCATTTGCCGCCCGGCATTGTTGAAGTAGTACTCGCGTTGTACATCTGCTCCGGTCCATTCAAGCAGCCTGCAAACGGTATCGCCCAAAACGGCATTTCTTCCATGGCCCACAGTAAGCGGCCCGGTTGGGTTGGCACTTACAAACTCAACAAGGCATTTAATGCCTTTATTATCGGCTGTTTTGCCGTATTCTGTTCCACTGCTGAGAAGTTTTTTGAGCTCGGCATAGAGATAATTTTCTGCGTACCTGAAGTTAATGAAACCCGGCCCGGCTATCTCGGCGGCAGATATTTTTGAAGGGTCTAAGCTAAGTGCATCAACAAGCTGCTCTGCTATTTTTCGGGGATTGTTGCGAAGTGGCTTGGCAAGCTGCATGGCTACGTTTGTGGCAGCGTCTCCATGGCTGGGGTCTCTGGGTGTTTCAATTTTTATTTCAGGGATTTGACCTTCATCAAGCCCCATGCTTTTTAGGGCGTTACCAATAATTTCCTGCAGGTAGGATTCCATAAAACTTAAATATAATCTGTGCGGATCTGTTAGTTTGGGCGTTTATCTTGCAATCACAAATATACCGCTTTCACAACCCCGATTCTCCCGGAATTTAAGGGATTTATCTGTTTAGAAAAGAGAGGGTTGGTCGTTGTCGGAGGTGGTTTTTCTGGCAAAGGTGGGGTCGAGATGGTAAAGCTCGAGCATATCGGGGCTGAACCGTTTGCCATACAGACGCCGGCATATTCCCTGAAGAGCACGCTCCCCGGCAGGTGTTATGCTAAGGCAACCATATTCATCTTCATTAATAAACCCGAACTGGCGTACATCATTCACAATCAAATAACCAAGCTTGGGCAAAACACCGAGGTTTTTTTCCACAAACTCTCTTTGGGGAGGTTCCTCATCAAGCGTGAGCAAAAGCCCAAGCAGGTTCAGCTCAGCTTCGGTAAGAGGATAACCTTCTGATGATTTTGTTAGAAGGCTGTCCCAGGCAGGCTGGCTGTAGTAAATGCCAAACCACCATTTAGCATTTTTAAGCAGTTTTTGAGTAACAGCACATGCAAGATATTTCCCGGGGGCTGCTCTGCGAGGCTCGCCGCGGTCACGATACATACTTACCATGGTAGCAAGATCGAGCTCTTGCAGGTTTGGCGGATATTTAAATATGTGATCTGATTTTTTTTGCATGTTGTATGCGGCCGGTGGTTATCTGTACTCTATGCAATATAGTTACAAATTATTGGTAAATCTTTTCAAAGTATAGATGCCTGCCCGGCATGTGAATGTTTACGTACACAATGCAACAGGCGTAATCAGATATACGTTTCGATAATGCAGGCCAGAATAACTATCCCTGTAAAATTACTCGTCGCAGATAATCCCACTGCTGTTCGCTCATGGTATGATCCGGGAAAATGGTAACACCGGCAGCTCCGTTTTCCATAGCGTATTCATACGCCTGAGAAACTTCAATAGCACTCATTTCCGGGATGTATAGCCCGCAATAGAGCGGTGTAGTTTTGGGCATTTCGCGACGGCACTCTGCTACAGCTTCGCCAACCCAGCGTGCATCTTTGTGATAAAAGTGATTGTAAATCATCGGGAAAACTGCATCGAGCGACCAATCTACCCAGTTTTGCCGCACCAGTGAACGGGCAATATCGGGAGTTGGGAAAACGGCTGCTGTAAGCTTTTTGCCGCCACTTCGAACTCTTTCTGCAATCTTATTCACAAGGTGGGTGATTTGATTATACCTGAACCGGTTCCACACCTCATGATCTTCCGGTTTTGTAAACTCAATGGGGTCTTCGCCATGAAGATTTTTGAATTTTGACCGGCAAGCCTCACAGTAGCAGTAGTCGTATTCCGGGTATTCTCTGTCTTGCACAATATTATAAACCGGCTGCAGCTGTATCGGCAGAATTACATCGGGGTAGCGTATGTAATCCAGGTGCACGCTTTTAATCTCATCGATGGCCATAATTTCATCAACCTGCCGCATCAGATATTCCTGTGCCTCCGGCCTGGTTGGGCAGAGCCATTTGTAGTAATCAACATAAGCGGGATAATCCACGGAAGACTGCCCCTTTCTGTTTACCATAAACCAATCCGGGTGATTCTCAATCAGGTAGCTGTCGCCACCGCGCTGCAGGGTAATCCACCAGGCGTGCACGCCGAGATCAAACTCACCGGCCAGCCTAACCCATCGCTCATAGTGGCCTGATGGTAAAATTCCTTTCAGCCCTGCTTTTTTTATAATCTCAAGACGTGCACGTGCAGCATCATCGCTGTCACCGTGATGAGAAATCCAGGTGTAATTGTCTGAATTCCATCGCCGCCCCTGCCTTCTGGCAATTGCTGTTGATGGGAACGAGGCCGCTGCAGCAAGTGCGGCTGTTCCTGTGCTTATGGTTTTGAGAAAATCTTTTCGTTTCATAATGGCAGATTAAGGGTTGAAGTATGTTATCGCCGGGTTTTCCAGACTTTACTGTCGTTGCGGATGTAGAAGTTGTAATCCATATCCTCCGGCCGGATACGCATGATGTAGTTATTGTCTAAAATGGTAATGGTGAGCTCTGGTTTGGGCGTGCCTGCATCAAACAGAGTTGCAAAAAGTTCTTCATAACCAAGGGTAGCCTTCGAACCGCTGTAACCTCCGTTTTGATTGCGGTATTCAACCTGCCGGTAATATAGCTCGCGGAGCAGCCACTTGTAATCTTCAGAACGGTTCCATTGAAAGGCCACTTCTTCCTCCCCCACAATCTGTTCGCTGAACTGAACGAATCCCCACATCTCGGGGAAGTGCATATTGATTAGCCCCTGGGGAGACCAAACCCAGTTATCTTCGGGCAAGGTTTCGCCGGTTTCGGGGTTGGTGCGCTTTACATAGGTGCCGTCAACAATATCGGTTTGCCACTGAACCCGCGAAAACCCTACCCTCCATTGAGTTCCCTCTATGGGCATGCCGCCATGGGTTGCTTCGAGCAGTACACTCCAGGGGATGGCAATTTCTACCGCCCAGCCATCGTCAATATCTTCAGGATTGTTTAGTGTACCCTGTATGTCGATGCCAATCTTCAGTCCTTTGATGTCCCATGCATTGATCGCCCTGCCGCCATTTCTGTACGGTTTTGTGAGCATCAGATCCCAGAATGTTCCGAGTGCGTTTACTTCAAGTTCGTAGTAGTTGTGAGTATCGCCATTTGGATCAATAAATATCTCAAAATTATTATCCATATAGATAACCGCATCTCGTTCGGTTATGGTAGCCCAGATGTGAGGCTCTTCGAGCCAGGCAGCGAAATAGAAATAGTTTTCATCCCAAAGCATTTTTGCCCGTGTTTCATAGCGGGATGCGGGATAATCTCCGCCCCGGATGTCAACAAAAGCACTTGTCCACTCAGCCTGTTTCCATGCTGGTTTGGAAAGGTCACCGTCAATCGTTAACGGTTTTTCGGTTTTGTAAACAACGTAGGTTTCGGGGTTAAAAGGAATGGAAGGTGTTCGTACTTCTTGTGCTTTAACGGGGGGGGATGCTGCACAAAGTAGCATTAAACATGATAAAATTATGATCGAGAGCCTAACCATTTTTTGTTTATGACATTTTGGTTAATCGATAATATGTAAGGTGGGGATATTTTCTATATAAGGAGTATGTAGATGTATGTAAATCATTGTCCACGTTTTGGAACCGGTTCCATACCGATTAATTATCCTGAATGAGTGTAGATATGGTATATTAATAATTGGTGCTTCATACAATAAAAAGTGAGAAAATATAATATGACGCACAAAAAGCGGATAAAATAGTATTAATTCATGTAAACAATAATAAACGGGAAAAACTATGCGCACTTCTTACTATAAAAAGATTGGTGAGATACTAAAAGTATCAGTGATGCTCGGTTTGATCTTTGGAATAACCTACCTGTTGCCAAATTCTGCTCTTGGGCAGGGTTTTAGTGTTTCAGGATTGGTTATTGACAGCGAAACGAGTGAACCTATTCCTGGTGTTAACGTAATCGAAGTTGGCACCCAGACGGGAACAGTTACAAATGTTGATGGAGAATTTTCATTTACAGTCTCCGGCCCTGATGTTCAGATACGTGCATCATTCATTGGCTACGAGCCACAGATTGTAGATCTTGATGGCAGAAGCAACGTAACAATCAGCTTATCCATGATGGTTGGCCAGCTTGGTGATCTTGTGGTAACAGCTTTTGGGGTTCCAAGAGAGCGAAGATCCCTCGGTTATGCCATACAGGATATTCAGGGAGAAGCACTTCTTGAAAGCAGGGAAGTAAACGTTGCAAATTCATTGACGGGTAAAGTTTCCGGGTTGCAGGTGATTCGTTCCAGCACTGGCCCGGCAGGGTCTTCTCAAATTATCCTCAGAGGGCATTCATCGCTGGTGGGTGACAATCAGCCGCTTATTGTTGTTGATGGTATCCCTATCAACAACTTTACCGGAGCAGAAAATACCGACTACTGGAACCCATCACTCGATATGGGTAGCGGTATTGGCGATATCAACGCCGAGGATATTGAAAACATTTCTGTACTTAAAGGTGCCTCAGCTGCAGCACTTTATGGTGCTCGTGCAGGTAATGGTGTAATTCTCATTACAACCAAGTCGGGCCAGAGCCGCCCGGGCCTTGGAATGACATTTTCATCATCAATAGGCGTAGAGACAATCTTTGCTAATCCAGAAAGACAAACTGTATTTGGCCAGGGTACAGATGGCGTATTTGAGAACGAATCAAACTCCAGCTGGGGCCCGAGAATTGAAGGGCAAACAGTACAAAACTGGGATGGTTCACAGGTTCAGCTTGCTCCTTTTGATAATGTGAGTAACTTTTTTGACAGAGGTGTCAGCCAGAATTACAGCTTGTCGTACCAGCAGGGTTTTGAAAATACATCAGTCTTTACTTCTGTAACAAGAAGGGATGATAACAGTATGATACCCGGCACAGAATTAAATAGAACCAACCTTTCAACAAGGGCAATTTCTAACTTTGGTAACGACAACAACTGGTCAATCGATGCGAAAGTTCAGTACATGAATGCTGAAGCGAGAAACAGGCCACTGCTTGGCCATAATCCATCAAACCCGTTCTTCACTATGTACAGGTTACCTGTAAGTATGGATATACGGCAGTTTGAACGATCTGTTGATGAAAATGGCAATATGATATGGTATGGTGGCAGCAGCCAGTTAAATCCATATTGGACTGCAGAAAACAGGTTAAACAGAGATTCAAGAGACCGTTTCATTCTGCAGGCAACACTCAGCCATCAATTTGCTGATTGGATTGGTGCAGAAATAACTGCCGGTTCTGATATGTATACCACAAGCACAGATAACAGAATGTTTGCCGGTGGCCCGCTTTCTCCAAATGGCCAATTCTCTATGGGTAAAACCACCTTCCACGAACACAACTTTAGTTACTTGATTCGTGCAAACCAGGACAACCTAATCGACAGGTTGGGAGTATCGGGAAGTTTTGGTGGTAATATCATGATGCAGCAGAGTGAAGGTATTTCTTCAAATGCAGGCCAGCTTGAAGTGCCAAACCTCTTTTCGCTGAATAACAGCACTACTAACCCCTCCGTAAGTGAATTCTTTTCAGAGCAAAGAATTGCCTCCCTGTATGGTATGGTTGAGTTCAACTGGGATAATTTCATCTACATTGAAGGTACCCTGAGAAATGATTGGGCTTCTACCCTTAGCAGAGATAACCGCTCATTCATGTATCCGTCAGTTAGTGCTTCATTAGTATTTACCGACATGCTGAATACTATGGACATAGAGTTGCCATCATGGATTACATTTGGCCGGGTTAGAGCATCGGTAGCACAGGTAGGTAATGCTCTTGGCCCTTATCAGCTGTTTAATACGTTTGCTATTGGGAACGATCCTCTTGGAAACACCACTGCCGATTCAAGAGGCACCTTGTTCAATCCTGATGTGAAAAGTGAGCTAATCACTTCCAGAGAAGTTGGTATTGATATGCGCTTTTTGGAAGGCCGCTTTGGCATTGACTTTACCTGGTATCAATCAAACTCTACCAACCAGTTAATTCCTATCCCGATGGATCCACTCAGTGGGTTTAGTGCAAGGCTTGTAAATGCCGGCGACATTGAGAATAAAGGAACTGAGCTGATGGTTGATGCAAATGTACTACAGAACCGCTCATTCCAGTGGAATACATCATTCAATTTTTCAACAAACAGAAACAGAATTATTGAGCTGCACGAGAATGTAGATTTCTACAGGCTTGGAGGTTTTGATAATCTTTCTATCCGTGCAGAAACAGGCCGGCCGTTTGGTGAAATTTACGGTTCAGGCTTCCGGCGTGTTGACGATGAAAGCAGCCCATTCTTTGGCCAGAAAATTGTTGACTCTAACGGCTTCCCGCTTGTTGAGCAGAACGTACGTTTAGGAAACCAACAGGCAAGAGCTCTAATGGGCATAACAAATACCTTTGCTTACAGAGGCGTGCGCTTAAGCTTCCTGGTTGATGCAAGAATTGGCGGTGAGATTTTCTCACAAACCAACCAGCAGATGCAATTGATGGGAACTGCGGCTGTTACAGCACCTGGTGGCGAAAGAAATAACATGGTTGTTGAAGGCGTAGTGCAGAACGATGATGGCTCATTCAGCCAGAACACTACAGAAATAACTCAACAACAATACTGGACTGTAGTTGCGGGAACAGGCAACCTGGGAATTAATGAGGCCAATATATACGATGCTACAAACGTAAGGCTGAGATATATCAACCTGAATTATGACCTCCCGGTTAGAATTATTGAAAACTTGCCAATTCAAGGAATGAGGCTTGGAGCAACGATAAATAACGTGTGGATGATCAGAAGCAACCTCAATGGTTACGATCCTGAGTCGGTATTTGCCACCGGAACAAATGCACTGGGTTTTGAGAATGCAGCACCTCCTACATCCAGAACCTATCTATTTAATTTAACAATATCATATTAATATATATTGTCATGAAGAAACTTATATATCTTACGCTAATTTTTGCGGTTATTTTATTAGTAAGTTCCTGTACTGACGGTTTTTTGGATGTGAATACAGATCCTAAAGCCGCCAGCTTCGATCAGGTTCAGGTAGAGTATTTTATTAACTCTTCGATAACCGGCGCCCAAATGAACCCTCATGACGCCGAACGTGCTTTTGTTCTTTACTGGAAAACAGCCGCGCGGCAGCATCGTGTAAATGGAGCATTGGCACTGGGAGGCTATAATGATGGCTGGACCAATGACTATTATGGTTCATTATCTCGTTGGCTACGCACAGCAAATCTTGCTGTAACCGTTGGTGAAGAACAGATTCAGGAAGGTGTAAACTTTGCTTATACAAGCAACCTCATTCAAGTGGCACGGATTTGGCGTGCTTATCTTATGAGTGAGTTCACCGATAATTTTGGCCCGATGCCGGTTGAAGGTTTTCAGGGCGAAAACCCTGAGTTCAGAGATGTTGAAACGGTTTATAACTTCCTGCTGGAAGAGTTAAGAGATGCCGTAAACACTATGGATCTAGGAACCCCGGTACCCTCGAGTATTCAAAGGTTCGACAAAGCTTACGGTTTTGACCTTGAAAAGTGGGTTCGTTACGGAAACTCAATGCGAATGAGGTTAGCTATGCGCCTTTCTGAAGTTGCACCATCAGTAGCACAAACTCACTTCGAAGAAGCCGCTTCAGGCTTAATTATAACTGGCCCTGATCATACATTTTCTGTTCAGGAAGGTGGCGGCTGGGATGACTTAACTGCAGTTATGTCGAGAGAGTGGAATGCACAGCCACTGTCAGCTACTCTTAATAACCTCTATTTAGGCCTTGGTGGTATTACTACTGAAAGACAAGTTCCTGCAACTATGCATGATCACATCAGGCCGGAGAACTATTTAGGCCTGAGGCTGGAAAATCATCTTGGAACCCATACAAACGATCCGTCTGCAGGATTTTGGAAAGATGGCCTGCCCCACACAATAGATCCGCGTGCTTATCAGGCATTTATTGTGCCGGGTTGGTTTGATAACTCAAACTTTAGTCACTTCCCTTCATGGACGCAGGATGCCTTCACAGTTCAAAGAAACCTCCTTGATGAAGATGGTGAGGTTCTGAAGACTGTTGATGCCACCGGCCACTGGAATGCAACTCCTTTGGGTAACTGGGGAGATAAAGCCCCAAGAAATCAACTTGCAGCCTATGTAGGCACAATACCCAGATTAAGCCAAAGGTTCAGAACGGGCAATGGTGAGCGAATTTTCTTTGCCGATTGGGAAACACATTTCCTTATAGCAGAAGCTGGTGTAAGAGGCTGGAGCGTTCCGATGAGTGCAAAAGATGCTTACGAAGCAGGTGTAAGGTCAAGCCTCGCTTACTTTGGAGTTGATCAGTTTGCAGATGAATATCTGCGCTCTGAAAGCTTTAACCGTGCAGGCACATCTGTTAGCTGGGATCATACAACAGAGCCACCCGCATCTGTAGCCAAGAGCTACATCAACGGTTATACCAATGAAGAGGGAACCTTTCAGTTCACATTCCCTGACAACCACTTGTATGCAAACGGTAATGTGAAGAACGATCACCTCACAAAAATAATCACCCAGAAGTATCTTGCTCAGCTTCCGTATCTGCCTCTTGAGGCATGGAATGACCACCGAAGATTGGGTTTGCCGTTTTTCGAAAATCCATCAGTTGAGCTTCCAATTACGAATTTACCTGCACTGAATCAGGGTAACTTTATGGAAAGCAGGGTATCATTTTTCCCACAGAGAATTAAATACCCATCTAGGCTGTCAAACGAAAACCCTGCGGGATACCAGCAGGCAGTTGGTTATTTAAATGGAGGTGACGAAGTATTAACTCCTTTATGGTGGGCACAACAACCATAGATATTAGCTAATACTATTGCAGCACAATTAGTTATAAAGATCATCTCTAAAAAAGAAAAGCCCGGTTTTATTGCCGGGCTTTTTTTGGTTCGGCTGCTGCTCTTTAATGCCAATCGCTTCGATACGCATAAGTGATGTTTTTATTCATAAAAGTTCACTTTTGGAACCGGTTCCAAATTGTTTCTAACCTTCTGATTTGTATACTTGGACCATGTTATGAAATTGTAAATGCGCTTAGGGCAAGAGTTGAAAGGCATAATTAATTGAAATTTCTATACATATGTGCGGAAATTTTGATTGTCTTCTTACGACTACAATTCATAACATAGTTGAGTAATCACAAAACCAGAAAATAAACGGTTATAACATATGCACAATCCGTACTATCAAATCTTAAAAAAAGCAGGAAAAGCAACGGGCTTTTTGAGCTTGTTGTTTTGTCTGGCACTAAGTTTGCCGAACGTTGCACAAGCACAGTTCGATATCTCCGGCCAGGTTGTTGATGGCGAAACAAATGAACCGATACCGGGAGCCAACATAGTGGAAGTTGGAACACAAACCGGAACGGTAACAAACCCGGATGGGGAATTCAGTTTAACAGTATCGGGAGCTGATGTACAAATCAGGGTCTCTTTTATTGGTTATCAGGCTCAAACCATCGATGTTGATGGCAGAAGTAATATAACCGTAATGCTGCAGCAGGAAGTTGGCATGCTCGACGATCTTGTTGTTACTGCATTTGGTATTCAGCGGGAAGAACGATCTCTTGGATATTCTGTGGGAAGGGTAAATACAGAAGAATTTGCACGAGTTCGCTCCACTAATATCGCTGATAATTTATCCGGGCAGGTAGCCGGTTTGCAGGTTACATCACCTCCAACAGGGCCGGCAGGCTCTACAAGAATGGTACT
>SLLL01000240.1 GCA_007134085.1 Balneolaceae bacterium | reverse complement strand
TCAACGGTTCGTGCATAGAAGGGCATTTGCGGATAATCAGCATGCCCCGCTCCAAAAATGACCGATTGTAGTGCAAATGCTGCAACTACCCAAAGCATGGTTCGCCCATACCGCTGCCCGATAAGCACCGCTCCGGCAATCGGGATGGCACGAAAGAGAGCTTCTTCCCAAAACGCCGCCTGCAGTGAAATGGCAAAAGCGGTAAGCCATGGAAAATATTCAGCAATTACATTTGGGTTGAAAAGTGCTGACGAGGGATACCACCACCCGAGTACGTTATTGGTAAAATAATATGTGCCGGTTAAATAACTTAATTCGTACGCAACAAGCAGAAAAGCTGCAAATGTAATGCCAAGAAGCTGTTTTGATGATGCAACGCCACGCGACCATAGTTTCCAGAAGTTAATATGATTGGGAAAGGCTTTTCGTGTGAGTGATTCAGCCGCCATGAAAATAATACTGAACACTATAGCCATAGCTACAAACCCGAGCAGTGCCGTTGAGACCTGCATGATGATATGATTCTGGTATGATAGTGCGGTATCGTACCCCATCCACTGAAGCGGCCAGGAATTAAACATAGCCAGCATTACCAAAAACGCGATCACAGTACTCGCAATAACAGGCTGTTTCCATAATACGTAGCGCAGCTTGAGCAGATAAAACAGGCCAAACCCGCAACCAATCAAACCAAACAGGATAAGCATCGCAAAAAGAGATACTTCAGCAAGAGTACTATTTTGAGAACGCAACTCTTCGAAACGCCGGTCGAACGCTTCGGGCACACGCACAAAATGTGTCAACTCCGTGAGTTCATCCCCGCCCACGCCCAGCCTGAGCCGGTACTCTGCATCTCCTATTTTTTCATCAATGCGTTCATAGACAAAGGTATGGTCGAGCCTGCCACCCGGCCGCATATTTTCCGACGATTCTACAAGCGTAAACTCTTGCAGGTTTACATTCCAAAAACCTTTGACGGCTTCTTCGGCGATAGTTCGGGCTGAATCGGCAGGAATGGCAGCGCCGGGTTCATCTTCCGGCAATCTTTCCACAAACCCCCAAGGCTCGCCCTGTGGGGTAAACCGCACAAGAGTTTCGTTTGCCTCCAGCTCACGGAACAGCCTCACCTGCCATGTATAGGGATAGTAGAGGCCACTCTGGAGCAGTTCCCGAAAAGCATCAGCTCCTCCGGCTTCCAGTTCCACGAAATTTTGCACCCGGCTGTTCAGGTTGTAAGAAGCGGCTATGCGGTAATCTTCAGGGCCAAGGTTAAAAGTTCGGGCAATATCTTCCGCTTGCTCCATCGCCATCTGGCGGTCCATGGTAATTTCTACCGTAACAACCGGGAAAGCTTTGGGAAAGTAGTTCCAGGTGAAGATGACACAACCCAATGCCAGCAGTGTACATATAATCCAGAAGAGTGGTTTTCTAAACATGTTGACCTTTTTTCGTTAGTTGATTCAAAATCTTAGTCTAAGGGAGATATAACAACACCTTTTAATATTTAAAGCCTCTATAATACGTATGAACCAGAAATCTGTATTTCCTTACAAAAAAGTTGAACTCAAAAGATGCACTGGTCTACGTTCTGGGCACTCAGGGTTTCTTTGAAATGCCAAAAGGTGATTAAATTCAGGTATCTCCTGATCAGGATTGACACCCACATACCACTGAAATCTCAACCGGTCAATCAATTGATCTTCCAGCTGAGGGTCACTCAGACTGAACAGAGATTGCAGAAACGTGGCTTTGACCATACATAGCGGGTTTTTGCGAGGACGGCCACCGGTCTTGTTATCGGTTTTATCGATAATCGAGATTTCCCAGGCCAAAGGCTGCCAGTCGATGATTTCCTCGAGCTTTACCAAGTGTTTAAAGATTTTACTGATTTTTCGCCTGCTTGAAAAAAGCCCGTCTTCAAAACTTAATTGATCACTGACAGCCATAAAAAAAACTGATTTTAGATGAAAATTCAGGTTGAAACAAAAACAACTGAATCTAATTAAAAACTCACGAACTCGGGCAGTTTTGCAAAGCCTTCTATAATACTTACCTCTGAATGAATCTGTTTACTTAAAAGAAAATTTTTTTATAGCAATAAATCCTATATCGTTTGGCAGATCTTGAATCAAATAGTTTGAATCAATTTGTGATGTTTTCTTCAAAAGCATTAAATCACCTGCTGCAATTAACTTCATGAATAGTCCGAACAATAAAGTAAAAAAATGACCTTTTATAAGACCAGTTAGCAATGGAATGATCCCAAGTATTAAAAATGGCATAACAACTCCAAGTCTATATCCCCAAAAAGTTATTGAGTCCTTTATATGAACATATGGTGCCATGTTGATTTTATTAAAACCAAATGTGATTCCTTTAAACTTTTTATTTAGAAAAGGAAGAAAAAAAACAGCATGAATAAATTCATGAAAAATAATTCCAAATAAGATTATAACTATAAATAACAATCCGCTAACAAACCAGTTGCTGGCATGAAGCCATACAAACCCTGGAGTTGGATCAAAAAAAAGTATCGGTTCAGGCAATCCCCATATTATGGTGAAAAGTAAAATTGATATAATGCAAATAATAATTAATTTGGCACTAATCACTCCAATTTCCTCCATGCTTCCCTTTATTATTATGCGTTGCATTGTTCAATCAAATACTCTGAATGTTTTATATGATTTCAATACTAACAAATACAAGACTTACCAAAAAGCAAGCATATAAAAAGGTTTTACTAAAAATCACAATCTGCGCGATGCGAAGACCTTCTCCTCCACCACTTGTTCCGCTTAATGAACCTTCCTTTAGTGATCTATTTAAATCGATATCTTTTACTGGTGTGTTGGGATTTTCGAGATCTGTGCTCATGATGAGATATAGATAAAAGGTAAAAAACAGGGGAACAATGCTAAGGAAAAGGATTGGTGCACGATTTGTTATTCCTACAATTTGGAATGCTATAAATAATAGGGTAATAGCACCAAATGAAAAAAACACAGGATATCGTTTAACTTTTTTCATCAATATCAGAAGTGTCAATGAAATAATGGATACTGCCCAAAAAAGAAATGAGTTTGGTATATGAGCAAGAAAATAGTCATTCAATGGTTCATACCAAATACTAAAGCTGCCCACAATAAATGAATATAAAATTACAGTATAAATAGCTTTACAGCTATAATCTGTATCAATATCCAAAGAGTATTTTGATTCGTCTACACCTAACATTTTGATTTGTTGTATTTAAAAGAAATAAGTTTTAGTGCTAAAAAGAATAGGGAAGAAATTGAAATTAGTAAACCTAACCTATTATAGGTGGTAAGCAAGATTAAAAATAACCCAAAAATACATATTGATAACATTAGTAACATTTCTGTAAGACGCTCTTCCTTTATGCTTAACACATAAAATGCAGTAACTAATGACAATGGTATTGAAAATAGTATTAAAGTGTTATAGTTTTCGTAAGAAGAAAAATCGCTAACCATAACCGCAATTTCCGAAAAAATTATAAGCAACATTGATACTATTGTGGATATCATAATGAATCTTGAAAAGATAATTTCATTTTGATTGCAATTGGTGAAATATACTTTATTCATTAGAAATAGAAAGGGAACATAACCATATTTAGAATATATATATGTTCCCTCATTTAATTATTTTGTTAAATCATTTACTGCTTTTTCGATTGCTTTTCCGGCAAGTATAACAGTGCCAGTAGCAGAGGCACCAGCAGCAAAACCTTTAGCAAAAGCAACAACCGCTAATGGAAGAACTCCACCTTCGATTGACTTTGTCTCTGTTTCATTTAGCTTACTCAGCCCAACAATTGAATCTGTATTTTTCATTTTATTGATAGTTAAGTTTTAACATTATAGATTATTCCGTTGCAACATACACAGCCGCTGCGGTACCTGCGTAAAACCCATAAACTTTTGCAGCACCATACATAGCGACATAGGCTTTATGTGCTAAATAAGCTCCGTAAATAGCAGGAATAATCCCTCCATTTGTATCCTCTACTTCTTCCATAGAGAGTGAAGTAAGTTTTAATTCATTCAAATTTTCCATAACATTTTATTTTTTAATTAACTTAAAACTAACACAACCAAACTTTTTGGTTGCACTTCAAATTTAGTGCTCCCCACTGCACCTATACATACAGTGAAAAAAAAGTTTGAAAATTTTCTCCACCGCTCACTTTTCTCATTTGCCAGGGCTCCATCTCTTTTGTAAAACCAATGACGACTTTCCCGGATTTTTCGTAAACATAGCTTCGACTCCTTCTATCGTAGCGAATCGGGCAATCTAACTCTGTTTTTAGTTCTTCCAGAAGGTTATAAAGCCATCTCTCCGATATATCCAGCTTTTCTGCCAGTTCTTTTGGCGGCCCGGTTCTTTTTTGCCTGATTAAAGCGTCTAAACGGTGTATTCTGTTCAAATAGTTGTATAGAGCCATCGTTTTGTAGTTATGAGGTTATTAGTGCAAGATTATCTTTTAAATCTCCATTCAAAAACGGAAACTGGTTCTGCCACAATTTGTAATACTGGTTCTGATTTGCCACCAGTTCATCATGGCTTCCTTCTTCTACCAAATGTCCATTTTCAAGCACACAGATCTTGTCGGCCATAAAGACCGTGCTGAGGCGGTGGGCAATGAGGATCACAGTTTTGTCCTGGCCACGCAGGTAGTTCACCGCATCCTGTACGTACTGTTCGGAGGCGGAGTCGAGCGAGGAGGTGGCTTCGTCGAGAATCAGGATCTCAGGCTCTTTGTATAACGCGCGGGCAATGGCTATGCGCTGTTTTTGGCCACCGGAGAGTGTGGCACCATTTTCGCCCAGATGCGTTTCAAATCCATTGGGCAATTCCTCGATAAACGCAAGTATACCTAGCGTTTTGCAAATGGTTATGATTTTTTCCATATCCGGGCTATACACACCCACAGCGATATTATCAATTACATTACCGCTGAACAGGTCGATTTTTTGAGGTACCACGGATACAACATTTCTTAAACTCTGGGTATCAACATGGGCGAGATTCATTTCGCCGATTGAGACACTTCCGGATTCAATGGGATACATTTTCTGAAGAATATTAACAAGTGTGGTCTTGCCCGAACCACTTTCACCTACAAATGCTGTTACTTTACCTTTGGGGATTACCAGGTTCAGCCCTTCAAATACATCCACCCGCGAACCGTACCGGAAGTGAACATCCCGGAATTGGATATCACCAATCATTTTAGGCTTCAAAGCCACTTTCTGGCCTTGATCCTCTTTATCCAGATCCATGATCTCGAAAAGACGATCAGCGGCAATCACCGCATCCTGTATAGTTTTGTTCATGCCCACAAGTTCGCTCACCGGGCCGGTAAAGTAGCCGATTATAGCATAGAATGAGAGAAGCTCACCCGGGGTAATAGACCCCTGCAATACAAAACCGGCACCCACCCAAAGCAGAACAATCGTGAATATCCTTGATGTAAACTGAGAGGCATTCCCGGCAAAAACGGAGTTTAAACCTGATCGGTACACCGTTTTCAGAAGCTGAACGAAACGGGCTTCGGTTTTCATGTTGGCAAACCCTTCCAGGCCGAACTGTTTTATGGTGGAAACTGAATTCAGAGATTCCACTAATTGAGACTCAAGGTCAGCAGAATCTTCCATCAGTTTACGCTGGGTTTTCTTGTTCAATATGTTATAGATAACATACACCAGCGTATAGACCGGAATAATGGATAACATGATAAGCCCGAGTTTCCAGTAGTAGGTAAACATCAGCCCAAACGAAAAGAGTACAATAAAGATGTTCACCACAATGTTGATCGCCACATCATTAATAAAGGCACGAATCTTAACGGCATCGCTTATCCTGGAAATGATTTCACCCACGCGCATGGTATCGAAAAACCGTTGAGGCAGCTTTAAAAGGTGTTTATAATATCCCAGTATGAGCCGCGCGTCAATCAATTGACCGGTTTTCAGCGTAAAGACCGTTTTGGCTACTCCGATGAATATCTGCAGCAACAAAATTACCACCATACCCACGCCCAAAAGATTCAGCAAGTTCCGATTGCCATCAACCAGAACACGGTCAACAATTATCTGTACAAAAATCGCAGTGGATAACCCAATAACAGTATAAACTGCAGCTCCAATCAGTGCCTGGAAGAGTACTGCCCTGTGCGGTTTTAACAGAAACCACAATCGGCTCGAAATAGATACCTTTTCACTCCGGGGCTGAAATGTTTCTGCAGGCATAATTAGCACAAGTACACCTGTCCACTGCTTTTTGAACTCTTCATGCGGAATTTTATGGATTTTACCATCCATTGGGTCCATCACTTCAATGTGATTCTTTGTAACACCATAAATAACCACAAAATGATGTAACACCTCTTTAACTACCACATGAGCAATGGTTGGAACCGGTATTTTGAACAGGCTCTCATACTCACCCTTCACGCCTTTTGCACTTAACCCAAGCTTTTCTGCCGCCTCTATCATACCCAGTATATTCGTGCCCTTTTTATCGGTAGATGCATATTGCCGGATTTTCGAAATGGGCATCTCCAAACCGAAATTTGCTGCTACTGAGGCCAGGCAAGCGGCTCCGCAATCTGTTATATCGTGCTGTTTTACACCAATTTTACCTTTTTTCATGACCCGTTGCTTTCTCTTAGTGTTACATATTCATTTTCGCTCCATGCCGGATTTAGCCAATCATCAACTTTGTCATACAGCAGCTGAAATAAGCTTCGGCGATTTACAATAAACCGCGCCTGAAATGTCATTCCCTTTTTTAATTCACCCTGAAATCCATTTTTTAGTTGTAAATAGGTTTGATCGATAGAGCACCTTACCCTGAACAGAGGTTGGCCATCATTCATAATAACATCTGTGGAAATACTCTCTATCTTTCCTGTAGCAACACCCCAATCGTTATGATTATATGCATCAACTTGTATGCGAACAGGCATGCCTATGCGCAGTAAGCCGATGTCGCCGGTAGTTACATATATCTCCGCTATCAAGCTGGTATCCGGTGTAATTTCCCCTAAGGCTTGATTGGCATGCACAAAGCTGTTTTGAATCAAACCGTTTGTGTTTTGTACGGTTCCTGAAATGGGAGATCGTATTTCATAGCGGCTAAGCTCCTGCTGCAATCGAATTTTTTCGGACTCTAACTGATCCATTTCTTCCCTGAAGGTAATTTCATCAAGGTTCCATTGATTTTGATGTTGTTCCATAATCAACTTGTATTGATTGACGGCATCTTGCCATGAAAAACGAGATTCATCCAATGCTGCTTCACTCAAAACTTCTCTTTCAAAAAGTGTTTTATCCCTGTCAAGCTTTCTCCTCGATTGATCTATTCTTTGCTGTTGGTTGATTAGAATTTGCCTTAACTCTAAAAACGCCCTTTGGTAGCGAGGGGATTTAAGAGAGTGTTGATCAATAGAAGCTGGCTTTTCTGCTTGAATCAGTACCGTAAGATCTGACAGAAAAACAGATAGTTGCTCAACTCTTGATGAGTTAAAGCGGAGCCTCTCTGTTAGCTCCGGTGCTTCAATGGTGGCATAAATATCACCCCGTCTTAAGTAACTGTTCTCAGAAGCATGTAACAATTGTATGTTGCCAGTAACAGGTGATGCAAGTTGTACAACTTCAGTAACAGGCCTAATCAATCCCTGGCTGCGAACTCCAACATCCACATATACGAACGGCAAAACACATATTGCACCGATCAGTGATAGTACTATCGTAGTATATATCACTTTTGATTTAACAGAGTGTTTTGAAAAATTTGCTTCTTGAGAGTTCTCAATAATCTCTTCTGGAAACAGTTGCTTGTCCATTTTTAGAAACAGATAAATTTTTAGTAGTTGTTAATCACTTTGCAGTGATTTGATGAATCGACTATCAAATAAAGTTTCAACTATCTAAATCATCAAGACCCAATTGATTCCTATTTGGGAATTCTGTTTCCTATTTGAGCACTGTCTGAATTCTCTCTCTTTTAAGCAGCAACATTTTGATTTACTCACTCTTCGCTAAGTAAATTTGCCTTTAAAGATGTGAAGTTTGTTTCATGATATTTTGACAAGAATTTGGATAGTGCCGTCTCACTTTTGAATCCAGCCTCCACCGCAACCGAATAACAGCCCGCTTGAATGCCCTCATCACAAATTAACCAGACTACTTTTTTAAATCTTTTTTCCCGAATCAAGATTTGCGGAGACTTTCCATAAACCATTTTCATCGATTTGCAGAGCCATCTTCTGGAAACCCCTGTTTCTGCTGCCCATGAATTTACGTCCGGAATAACCGATATGGAACTCTCTAACAATGTTAACGCCTGTTTACATTTCAGCTTAGTTAATGGACTAATATTTTTTTCCATTGTACCCATTTGTTTTATTTGATGAATAGTAAATTAGATTTCGCCTCGTAGTTGCGGATCTATATGTCTATTGCTTCCTAGATACCATAAGTGAGGAAGTAAAAATTTTGCTAAATACAATCAGATAAAAGATCGATTGCCTGCCTAATGAATATGTTTCTATATAAATGATCCACAAAAACTAAAAATGTTACAGTTTTTTTAGAATTTTCTTCGATTCACATACATTACATTTTCATAAGTAAATTTAGAACATTGAGTTACAAAGTTTTTAATATTTCATTTAAAGCAACTGAGGGTGTTGAAAATAAATGAAACCAATAATTTTGTTACCAACTTCACCTACGGTCCGAAATGCTTCCTTTTCTTGTCAAGCACAAAACATAACAGTCAACCGGCAACTGTTTTATAATATCCGGTTGAACTCTTTCCAATTAAAGAGTAATCTTTGAGTGTTTAAAAGAAAGCACTACTACTGTTCATTTCATCATATAATCTACCATAACCTTCTGCCGCTATGACAAAACATGAAAACGGTACTGTAACCTATTCAGTAAACGATAATGTGGGCGTTATCGAGTTTTACCACCCAAAAGGAAACTCCCTGCCCGGTACATTGCTCCGCGAACTTGCATCAACTATTGAAGCAGCTGGAAAAGATGAGGCCTCCCGGGTACTTGTTTTAAAAAGTAGTGGTGAAGGGGCTTTTTGTGCGGGTGCTTCTTTCGATGAACTCACGGCGATCAACAATCTGGATGAGGGTAAGGAGTTCTTTATGGGATTTGCCCTTGTAATTAATGCTATGCGCACCTGCCCGAAAATTATTGTATCGCGGGTGCATGGAAAAACGGTGGGCGGTGGTATTGGGCTTATTGCAGCCTCTGATTTTTGCATTGCTTTGGATAGTGCATCGATCAAATTAAGTGAACTTTCGTTAGGTATTGGCCCGTTTGTGGTTGGCCCGGCTGTTGGGCGTAAACTTGGTGTCTCTGCATTTTCAACTCTTGCTTTGGATGCGAAAACATGGTTTAGTGCAGAGTGGGCACTTAATCACGGCCTCTACAACAAGCTCACCGGTTCGGTTGAAGAGCTTGATGCTGAAGTATCCCGCCTATCGGCTGACCTTGCTGCCAGCAACCCGGAGGCACTGCAAAATATGAAGGAAATTTTTTGGCAGGCAACCGGCCATTGGGGCGCCACACTTGAGCAGAGGGCCGAAATAAGTGGTAAGCTGGTTTTATCAGATTACACAAAAGAGACCATCGAAAAGTTTAAAGCAGGAAATTAGTTCTAATTTTTTGAATTCTATGCGGATCTTTTTGTAATTAATCATTCCCAATTTGCTTTTTATCGGGGTAATTGTAAGCTATGAGGACTTACCTCAATATTAAGGATCAACTCTTTAAACTTTCTTCATTCTTTTGTCTTGATACAAAATAATCAAAAAATCAAGGCGGTGAATCGCTTGTCGGCGGGCTTTTCAGCAACGCGGCACCATTTGAATGGTCCATCACAATTATGGCTTGTAATCGGCAATTTAGCCGGTATCAAATGCTGCCTAAGCGTAGCTGAAAACACCCTATTCCCGCCAACCGATTCAAGGCCGAAAAAGAAATCTCATGTGTAATTTCCACTTACTAAAACTTTGAATTTGTGAAACTTACTTAGTGTAGATAATATTCTTAGGTTAACTTCTCAAAGCTACGTGTAAGCCCAATAATAATTGAGGTATAGATGTTAAATCTCTGAGTAAGTCTTCTCTTTTTTAAGAAATTCTTATAACTGCAAAAAACTAATTCTATGAAGCTCTTGGCGGTGCCGTGCTTTTGCGAATTAAAAGTTGTGGCTCGAGGTCAATGTGCACTGCCTCTTTCTCTCTATGGTTGATGCTGTCTATCAATAACTGTGCGGCTTTTTCACCCTTACCATAAGTTGGCTGTAGGATAGTGGTTAATGGGGGTATCAAATATCTTGAAATGGGCAACCCGTCAAAGCCAACAACTGAAAACTGATCCGGCACGCTGATGTTATTTTCATAGAGGCCAAGAAGTACTCCCATGGCAATCGTATCACTTGCACAGAATACGGCTGTTATTTCAGGTTGCTTCTTGAGCCAACGGTTAATTGTTCGATATCCATCTCTCTGTGTGTAACCGCCTACAGCTTTGTGATTCTCATCAACAGTTAAACCGGCTTCAAGCAGAGCATCAGTAAACCCTTTCATCCTGTGTTCAGTCTCCTGAACATTTTGGTCGCCAAAGATACCCCCTATTTTTTTATGGCCCAGATTAATCAGATGCTTTGCAGCCTGATAGGCTCCATCGTAGTTGTTTACATCAACCGAGCAAATATTTGGATAGTTGGGATTATGTCCAACCAATACAATAGGTATCTGTTTTTCGGCTAGCTTATTTACGGTAAAGTCGGTCACCTCTTCGTTCAGGCAAATTATTCCATCAAGGTGGTGCTCATTCAGAAGGTATTGATGCAACTCATCAGCCATGGATGTGGAGTAAAAAGAGAAATGTACATAGTAGCCACGCCGAATACACTCTTCAAAAATGCCTAGGTAGAGTAGTGACCAGTACCCATTACCCAAGCTCTCTTCGCCGATTCTACTGGTTAACACCCCTATTTGATAGGTACTTCGCGTTGCAAGGCTTCGAGCCACACTATTTGGGCGGTAATTGTACTTTTCTACAATCTCGAGTACGCGCTGGCGGGCTTCTTCACTTACGTTTGGGTGGTTGTTGATAACCCTCGACACCACCGAACGCGATACGTGAGCAAGCTTCGCAACTTTATCGATGTTTAACCTTTCCATATACTGCAGTGTAGTTTTGTACTAAAATACACTCTATTAGCATAAACAACAGTATTATAAAAGTAAAATTGCAGTATAAATCAATCAGCCGCTGAAACCGTTACCGTTCTTCCCTGCCTGCCTTCGCTGTTAAAGATGGCTGCTTTCACTGTTTGTGCGTTGCCTATTTCCACTGGCCCAATGTATAAAGGTGAATCAGCACTGGGCTCTTCACCATCAAGCGTATAGCGAATTGTAAGCCCCGGAAATGGGCTGTTTGCATGCAGTTCGCCATCGCGAACAACTACACCCGGAGTAGGAATTCTGTAGTTTATATTACTGTAAAGGGCATCTAAGCGGTTCAATTCAAACTGGCCAATTCGGTTTGAAAATTCATTCCAGGCAATGTCTCTTGCCGCCCACATCTCACCGGTGTCTCTGTGTTCAGCCCAGTCGGCATCGCCCACCCATGCCCGTTCAGCAAGGCCAAGCATTCTCGGAAAAATCATATACTCCATTCTTCCGGGTTTATTTACTGTTTCGGTCCAAAGTTGCCCCTGTAAGCCAAGAATATTCTGCCTGCCCTGTTCGGTAAGCATAATAGCATCATCAAAATAGTCCGGAGGGATAGGATTGCCGTAACTGTCTTTAATAGCATTACGGTAAAGGTTTGTGGGGATGAAAGAGTACGGCTCGATGGTATTAAACATGGCAGCCCAATAAAAACCCGGTTCTTGCCAATACTTATTGTATGCAAAATCGAAGTAGAAATTCGATGCATGCGACATAATGATCTCATAACCCATATTGGCAAGTGTATAGGCGTAATCTTCTGTACCACTCCCCCAGATGTTCGACCAAATATGCGGAATCATCGTACCTGCAAAATCGGGATTTGGTGTTTTTGCTTCACCGTGGGGCTCTCCCATAAAAGCGATCTCTTCCCAGCCTGCCATTTGCAACCCACGTTCTGCCAGCATATCACGCAGTTTTCCGAAAAAATGAACCTGCAGTGCCTGTGTATCTTCAATATCATGCTCGGCCATATAAGCCTGGCAAGCTGGTGAACCCTGCCATACACCTGCCGGCACTTCATCGCCACCAATATGGATTGTTCGGAGTGGTGCATTCGCCATCTCATGCATGGCGATCAATTCATCAAAAACCAGATCAAGAAAACGGTAAGTTGATTCAATACAGACGTTAATCACATTATCATTAAAATTTTGTATCGACAGATATTCTGATTGATCTCCCGGTTCATCCAGCCTGTAATAATTTGCCGCATCTTCATCTCCGGCATCAGTAAGCCTCTGGGCCCTTGCCTTCATTGCAACAATTGCAGCGCGTGCGTGGCCCGGCACATCAATTTCGGGAATTACTTCGATGTGGCGGTCTGTGGCATAGCGCAAAATATCTAGGTACTGCGCTCTTGTGTACCAGCCGCTGCCAAAAACATTTCCGGTGGATGGATCAGGCCCTGAACCGTAGGATGGTATCAAATAGTTTTCTTCAGTCTCAGTATGGCCTCGCCTTCCACCAACTGTTGTTAATTCCGGAAGCTGTTCAATTTCCAGCCTCCATCCTTCGTCGTCGGTCAGGTGGAAATGAAATTTATTCATTTTGTACATCGCCATGATATCCAAAAGCTGTTCCACACTTTCAACGGGCTGAAAATTTCTGGAAACATCCAGGTGCATCCCTCTGTAGCCAAAAGCAGGTTCATCTTCAATAGTTGCAGCTTCGATTTTCAGGTTATCCGGATCTTCAAATTGTATCATTGCGCGAAGAGATTGAATACCGTAAAATATGCCTGGCCTGTCAGTAGCTTTTATTCGAATGGTATTATGTGCTACTTCGAGAGTGTATGCTTCGCTGTTTCCTGTTTCGGACAGTTCTAGTTCGAGAAAAATTCCTGCCTCTTCGGAATCAGCTTCAAACATCATACGAGTGGATGCCTGAACACCAATATATGCATTGAGATATTCGGCAAGCATTTCAGCTTCACTGCCAAAACTATCGTGATAATAAATCACATGATTGCCATTCAGCTGGTAATACCCTTCTCCACGTTCATACGAAACCGGTGTTGGAGTAATACGGCTAACCTGCGTTGGCTCCATGAGTGTAAGAAAATCATTATCTTCAAACTCACTCTGCGGAGTTGGAACCGGCACCCTGTCTGCCTCCGAACGATTCATCTGCTCCGTTCTGATAAAAGGCGCAATGTTCACAGTATCCACATTTTTGATTAGCCCATCATCAAATACAAAGTAAAAGCCTTGAGGTGCATCAGATGCTTTTATAGAAAAAAAGCGGCCAAGATACTCAATAGCCCGGCTTTCACCGGCTGCAATTTCACGGAAATCCCCGGTTGGTGTTAGTTTGAAAAAATCGCCGTTAATATGCTCTAACTCTAATTCGGGCAAAAAGCTATCGGCAACGGGTGGGCGTATAGAGTTAAAAAAGAGTGCCCAGCCTTCATTTGAAAAGCTTATATCAGATTGATTGTGAATTGTAAGAACAGCCCGGAAATTATTATCGGGCTCAAAGTTTGAGATTAGCTCCCAATCCATCGCTATTCCCGTGTCTCCCACCGCAATTCGATACGTTCCCATATCTATATCTTCCTGCTCACTTGCACAAGATAATGTCATTAACGCAACGGTTACCATCAAATAGGTAAAGAATGCTAAATATTTCATACGTTTGATAATCTTTTAATAGGCTTATAATTAATGATGCTGTTTTGTGGCCTCCTCAGAAACTTCGTCCAATTTGATCCACATAAATGCCGCAGCACCAAGAACGGCTGATTTCTTACTGCTTATCTCTGATATTTTAACTTCAACGGTGCCGTTATAAATATTCAACAGATTTTGTTCAAGATGCTTTTTTGTTGGGATGAGTATTAGGCCGCCAGCACGGGATAACCCTCCATTTAATACAATCATTTCAGGGTTAAGAACTGATACAGCATCTGCCAATTTTTTCCCAAGTATTTCTCCTGTTAACTCAAATGCCTTCAACGCAATTTCATCACCAGCTAATGCTGCTTTGGTAATTTTTTTTGCTGTTAACCTGCCGTTATTCTCTGATGGTATTTGTGGGAGGTTTTTTCCCGTCAACTGCAAATATGTTTTTACAATGCCCGTAGCTGATGCATACGTTTCCAGGCAGCCATTCCTGCCACATGCACAAGGCCTGCCATCAGGCACAGCAATAAAATGGCCAAGTTCACCCGCATGCCCGTCCACACCAAGCAAAAGCTTGCCGTCTGCCACAATTCCACTGCCCAACCCAGTGCCAAGGGTTATGCAAATAAAATTATCTACTCCCTGGGCAGCACCATAAAGCATCTCTCCAACAGCTGCTGCATTTGCATCATTTGAGATTACGGCGGGTACATCGAAGTAGCCGCCGATAAGATCACATATTGGCAGGTTGCGGGGCCAGCCAAGATTAGAGGCATTTTCGATGGTGCCGTTATGATAGCTTCCTGTTGGAGCGGCAATTCCAATTCCAACCAGCGAAAGGCCCGAAAAAGATCTAAGAAGTTCTGTGATCTCTGCCTGTAGTTTTTTTAGAAAAGCTGAATGTCCATTTTCAGCATTTGTGGGAATGCTTGTAAAAGCAAGTATTTCACCCTCTCTGGTTACTATACCAATCTTAGTTTCGGTGCCTCCAATATCTATCCCCGCAGTAACATTCATCTTCAGTGCTGATCTCTTAACGTATATAATACCATTTCAGGTTAGCTGTTTTAGTTAAATAGGGCTTCTATCAAAATCACCATAATAAATTTAATTACAAACAGACAACGTGTTATTTTGATTTTTGGAACCGATTCCAATCCGAATAATCTCAGCCCAAATCACTATATTTTTAAAGTTACATCAGCTACCTAACTAACTATTATCCAATTGTTCAATGAATTGATATGGAATCACTTAAGCAAAAAATCAAGTCTATCAATAAGAGGCTAACTTATTACGAAAAGATCCCAACTGTTATTTATCCTGAAAATACGGATGCAGTTAAAGCTGTAGCGATTCAGATTGCAGAGCTTATAAAAGAAAAAGCTAACAATGGAGAACATGCTGTTTTGGGCCTGGCAACAGGCTCTACTCCGGTTGGAGTTTATGAAGAGCTCGTGCAGATGCACCAGGAAGAGGGGTTAAGTTTTAAAAACGTAATCACATTTAATCTGGACGAATATTTTCCGATGGATCCGAATTCGCTCCAGAGTTATGTACGGTTCATGAATGAACATCTTTTTGACCATGTGGATATCCCCAAAGAGCAGGTTCACATCCCCGATGGCTCTCTTACCGAAGAAGAAATATTTGATTACTGCACTGAGTACGAAAAAAAAATTGATGAAGCCGGCGGGATAGATATACAGCTGTTGGGAATAGGGCGAACAGGACACATAGGGTTTAACGAGCCCGGTTCACGCCCCGACTCAGAAACGCGCCTCATTACCCTCGATAAGGTTACCCGTAAAGATGCTGCGAGCGACTTTTTTGGCGAAGAATACGTGCCACGGCGAGCCATAACCATGGGTGTTGGCACCATTTTAAAAGCTCGTCAAATTATTTTGATGGCATGGGGAGAGGGCAAAGCCAACATTATCCGTGAAACAGTTGAGGGGGAAATTAAAGAGAGCATCCCAGCCACCTACCTCCAGAATCACGATAATACAGTTATTGTTCTTGATGATGCAGCTTCTGAAAAACTGATGCGCATTAATACTCCATGGCTGCTTAGCAACTGTGATTGGGATGATAAGCTGATTAGAAAAGCTGTGGTTTGGCTCTGCCAGAAGCTCGGCAAACCAATTCTCAAACTGACGGACGAGAATTACAACGAAAATGGTATGGCCGACCTGATAACCACACAGGGGCCGGCTTACAATATCAACATTCGAATTTTTAACGAACTTCAGCACACCATTACAGGCTGGCCGGGCGGCAAACCAAATGCCGACGACAGCAAACGGCCGGAGCGTAAATCTCCTTTCCCAAAACGAGCCATTATTTTCAGCCCGCACCCTGATGACGATGTAATTTCAATGGGCGGAACCTTAATACGCCTTGCCGACCACGGCCATGAGGTGCACATAGCGTATCAAACTTCCGGCAATATCGCTGTGTTTGATGATGACGTGGTGCGCTTTGCTGATTTTGTAATAGACTACTCTGAGGCATTCGGGATGAAAGAGCGGGCAGCTGAGCACCTGTTTCGCAAAGTGAACGAGTTTCTCAAAAATAAACAGCCGGGGCAGGTGGACTCTCCCGAAGTAAAAACCATAAAGGGGCTCATCCGCCGTGGCGAGGCCAAAGCCGGTGGCCGATACTGCGGTGTTCCTGATGAAAACATGCACTTTATGGAGATGCCTTTTTATGAAACCGGCAGGGTTAAGAAAAATCCTATCTCCGATGAAGATGTTCGAATTACTGTGGAGTTGCTTCGTGAAATCAAACCGCATCAAATTTATGCCGCAGGTGATCTCTCTGATCCCCATGGAACACACAGGGTATGTTTAACTGCCATTTTTAAAGCACTCGAAGTAGTAAAGGAAGATGACTGGGCAAAAGATTGTTGGGTATGGCTCTACCGCGGTGCATGGCAGGAGTGGGATGTAAACGAAATAGAGATGGCTGTACCGTTAAGCCCCGAAGAGCTGAAGCGTAAGCGCCGTGCTATCTTTAAGCATCAGTCACAAAAAGACAGGCCGCTCTTTCCGGGATCGGATGCGAGAGAGTTCTGGCAGCGTTCTGAAGACCGCAACCGAGGCACAGCAAAAACCTACGATGCACTTGGGCTTGCCGAATACGAAGCTATTGAAGGTTTTGTGAGATATCATTTCTGATCATGGTGCAGGTGGCAGGTGGCGAGTCATCCTGATAAATTATCAGATGAAGCAGCTTTTTAAATTTGGATCGTTGTTCTAAACCAAGCAAACTGATAAAAAAAATCGCGCAGTCTTATTTCTGCGCGATTTTTTATGTCGAAAAGTAATCCCTTCGGATTAATCCACTGCCTTCTTTTCAATATCTTCATCAAGCAACACGGGGTTCTCCGTCATCTCATCTTTCGGTTCGCGAACCATAAACCAGCTTATTGCAGAGAGTGCCACTGTAACCGAGCAGATAATAAGAAGAATGGATTTATCGGGCACATTTTCTACCACCTCGCCTATTCCGAAACTGGAAACCAGCTGAGGCAATACCACAGAAAGGTTGAACAGTCCCATGTATAGCCCCATCTGGTTTTGCGCCACTTTCTGGCTCATAATAGCAAATGGAAGGCTGATGATAGACGCCCAGCCAATACCCACAATCATCATCAAAATATATATTACGTAGGGAGCATTTCCCATAAACACGATTGTTGCATAGCCTGTAGCCATAATAACCAATGCCCAGGCATGTGTGCGCACCCTGCCAAAGCGATTGGCAAGTGGTTCCAGTAAAAGTACAGGAATAATCGCTGCAACTAAATTCAGCGAAAAGAAGCTCCAATTTACAACTGTGCCAATTTCATCACCCGATAGGTCTGGGATTTGAAACTCTACAAAAGCAAAAAAGTAGATAAACATACTCTGCACGCCAATCCATGAAAAAGAGTGTGCAGCAAGCACTTTCTGGAAACCAATCTTTCCTGCCTCTTCGCGGGTTTTACCCTCCTCTTTTTGAATGAGTGCATGGCCAACAAGAATTACAGTTACTATTAGTGCAAAAATCTCGAAGTAAAAACCGGGAAATTCAAATCCACTCAGGCGCTTTATGATGGCATAAATACCATACATCAAGAATCCCCACAGGGGACGGATGTTCATAAAAACTTCTGTAAATGAAGCATACTTTTCCGGGCGGGGATCTATGCCTGAATCGCTGATTGATTTCGTGATATCATCCTCATCTTCACCATATCGTCCAAGATATTTTGGCTCTTTGATGAAGAAAGGCGGAATAACAGAGAATAATAATACAACCACCGCACCGCTATAGATCAAAAAGATGTTCCCCATGGTTGCACCAATGAAGTACGACAACACCCCAAAACTACCCGAAATGGTCTGCATCCAGGTGTACCCTTTTGTACGGGCGCGCCCTTCTGGGGTAACATCGGCAATTACCGACCGGGTTGGATTGAACGACACATTGATGGAGAGATCAAGCACCATAGAAATTACAATGGCAATACCGAGTATGGCTTCAATCCCGAGGCCCGCCTGAATGATTCCAATATTTGGGAGTGCAAGTAGCATCAATGAAGCAAGCACACCTCCAACAAGAATAAAAACCCTGCGGCGGCCATTCATCACCCACACATTATCACTGATTATCCCAATAATAACCTGCCCAAGAATACCCGCAATTGGCCCGGTAGCCCATACAAGGCCAATATCGCTTATCGATAAACCATATTGATATGTTAGAAGCCAGCTAAGCGCAGCTATCTGTATAGATAACCCAAGCCCCATGGCCGTAGCCGGGAGTGCAAGCAAGGCATAAAAAGAGTTAGATAAATTTTTCTGGATTTTAAGCATTGTAGTTCCGGTCAGTAGTTATAATTCTAAATCACTCATTCAAAGTTTTCTAACTGTTGCTTGATTGAGCAGTACCCTTAACATTTAGACAAACTATAATTTAGTAATTTTTTGATTTGATACACTTCAAAACAAATTCACTTAATGGTTGTCTAAATAGCAAATAGTGCAATAATTGCAATTTTAAAATTGGTTCTATAGATTGAAAGCGTTTCCAAGAATCAAGAATACAGTTGAATTGGATCAGCCTGTTCCCAAATATTACAAAATTTACGAAAAGCTTCTCAAGCAAATTCGCCAGGGTAAATACAGCGATAACAATCTATTTCCAAGCGATACCGAACTTGTTAAAATGTTTCGGGTAAGCCGTGGCACTGTCAGAGAAGCCATCAAACTACTCTTGCAACAGGGCTATCTGGTTCGGGAACAGGGAAAAGGCACATTTGTTACCTATAAAAAAATTCAGCAAGACCCCGACAAACTTATCGGGTTCACACAACTGATGCGGCAGCACAATATTAAGCCATCGGCACGCATCATCGAAAAAGAGATTATCCCTGCACCTGCTCATGTTGGCCACATCATGAAACTTGACAGTGAAAGTGAAATTGTGCGGATAGTGCGGCTTCGGTTTGGGGACAATCAGCCGCTAATCATTGAACGCTCTTTTTTTGCTTACACGCTGTTTAAACCGATCTATTCCATGGATCTTGAGAATAATTCAATTTATGAGCTGCTCTACGAGCACACAGACACCCGACTGGGTGATGCAAACCAGCGTATTGAGGCAATTAGTGCCGGGCAGCAGGAACAGGAATTACTTGAAGTTGAATTTGGCACTCCGCTTCTGTTGATCAGGCGATTGATTCATACTGAGGGAGGAGAGGTTTTTCAATATTCGGAGGATGTGTATCGCAGTGACAGGATCAATTTTTACACCAAAACAGTGCCATACAATTTAAACGGCAGTCTTCATTCACTTCCTCTTGAACTCGAAGACCAGAATGTTTTTTGAGATTAATCTTCAACTGAAGGTTTTTCAGGCAGAAAAAAGATACTATACCGAATTATGTGGGTTATCTCATTCACTAAATTTCAACATCTCCCTTCGCCCCCTTTAATGTGGGATGTTAATTGTGCTTCTTTTTTTACAAGCACGCTGAATCTGAAAAGATTTTTAAAAAACAAACAGGTAATTTGATTTTATGGAAGCGGTTTTTAAAATTACTTGTCTATACAACCATACATTCACTAACCGGCAATAACGGAGAAAGCTACAATGTCTAACCAATTTATTTTAGCACTTGATCAGGGTACCACCAGCTCGCGGGCAATCGTATTCGATAGAAAAGGAGAAATCAAATCGACAGCTCAGAAAGAGTTTAAACAAATTTATCCCAAAGCCGGATGGGTTGAGCACGATGGCAACGAAATTTGGTCAACACAGGCCGGTGTTGCAGCGGAAGCAATTACAAGTGCGGGGTTAAATGGCAGTAATATTGCCGCTATCGGTATTACTAATCAGCGTGAAACAACGCTAATTTGGGATCGGAAAACAGGCAAGCCAGTATACAATGCCATCGTTTGGCAAGACCGGCGAACATCAGATTATTGCGACCAGCTGAAGAGTGAAGGCCTCGTAGAGAAGTTCAAAGAAAAGACAGGCCTTATACTGGACTCGTACTTCTCCGGTACAAAAATCAAATGGATTCTCGATAATGTAGACGGTGTACGAGAGCGGGCAGAAAAAGGAGAGCTGGCATTCGGCACCATGGATACCTGGCTAATATGGAATTTTACCCGTGGCGAAACACACATTACTGATGTAACAAATGCATCGCGCACTATGATATATAATATCAAAGACATGGAGTGGGATGATGAACTTCTCGAAATACTTACCATACCGAAGAGCCTTCTGCCAGAGGTGCGCCAGTCCAGCGAGGTGTATGCTAAAACAAAAACGACGCTTTTTGCTACTGAAGTGCCCATTGCAGGAATTGCGGGCGACCAACAGGCTGCATTATTTGGGCAGCGTTGTATTGAATCGGGGATGGTGAAGAACACCTATGGCACAGGCTGTTTTATGATGATGAACACCGGCCAAAAACCGATCAAATCCGAAAATAATTTACTCACTACCATTGCCTGGCAAGTAAATGATGAAGTTGAATATGCGCTTGAAGGAAGTATTTTCATTGCGGGCGCCGTTGTTCAATGGCTGCGTGATGAACTTGGCATCATTAGAAAATCGGCTGATGTGGAGAAACTTGCTGCCTCAGTTGATGATAACGATGGCGTTTATCTTGTGCCTGCTTTTGCCGGGCTGGGTGCGCCACACTGGGATCAGCATGCCAGAGGTACTATGATTGGCCTCACCAGAGGATCTAACGCGGGGCACATTGCACGGGCAGCTCTTGAAGGTATTGCTTACCAGGCGCTTGATGTGTTAAAATCTATGGAAGCCGATTCGGGGATTGATATTAAAGAACTTCGCGTTGATGGAGGGGCAACAGCGAACAATTTATTGATGCAGTTTCAATCGGATATTCTTCAGGCTCCGGTTATCAGGCCAAAAACACTGGAAACAACGGCACTCGGAGCAGCTTATCTTGCCGGCCTGGCGGTTGGCTACTGGAAAGATCACTCAGAAATAGATGAGCAGTGGCAGGTAGACAAGCGATTTGAACCTGTGATGGATAAATCAGACTCAGATAAACTAATCAAAGGCTGGGATAAAGCTTTGAAAGCCGCAAAGGCCTGGTCAGAAAAACAATCCTAAAAAATTTATACGCATTATGTTAAACAGACAAAAAATGATCGAAACAGCCAGAACCAAAAAAGGCTATTTCGACGTGGTTATCATCGGAGGCGGGGCAACAGGCCTCGGTATTGCTGTAGATTCTGCAACAAGAGGATACAGTACGTTATTGCTTGAGCAAAGTGATTTTTCAAAGGGAACGTCGAGCCGTTCAACTAAGCTGGTTCATGGTGGGGTGCGTTATCTGCAACAGGGTAATGTTGCACTTGTTTTGGAGGCTCTGCGAGAACGAGGCCTACTCATACAGAATGCACCGCATCTTGTTCATAACCAATCATTTATTGTACCAAATTACGATTGGTGGGAAGGGCCCTTCTATGGCGTTGGCATGAAGGTTTACGATATGCTTGCAGGTAAACTTGGCTTAGGCCCGTCAAAAAATCTCTCTCTCAAAAAAACCATCGAACGCCTTCCTACTCTTGAACAAAAAGGCCTGCGCGGTGGAGTAATCTATTATGATGGGCAGTTTGATGATTCCCGCCTCGCGATAAATCTCGTACAAACAGCTGCAGAAAATGGCGCTTCACTTATTAATTATTTGAAAGTTACCGGTTTAAAAAAATCGAACGAAATGGTGGATGGTGTTCAGGTAGAAGATCAGCTTACCGAATCTAAGTTCGATATCAACGCACGAGTGGTGATCAATGCTACAGGGGCTTTTACTGATGAAGTCCTGAAAATGGATAATCCGGAGTCAAAACCAATTATTTCACCAAGCCAAGGCGTTCACCTTGTAATTGACAAAGAATTTTCTCCGGGTGAATCGGCTATTATGGTGCCCCACACTGATGACGGCAGGGTGCTTTTTGCAGTTCCGTGGAATGGAAAAATTGTACTCGGCACAACCGATACTCCTGTTGATAGCCCTTCACTTGAACCGGTCGCGATGGAAGAAGAGATTGAATTTATTCTAAAGCATGCAGCTCAGTACCTAACAGGCAGCCCGAAGCGCAAGGATGTTAGGAGTGTATTTGCCGGGCTGCGCCCTCTTGTAAAAGCAGGAGATGGCAAGAATACCGCTTCACTCTCACGAGACCATACGCTGATGATATCCGATTCAGGCCTTGTTACCATAACAGGCGGTAAGTGGACTACTTACAGGAAAATGGCTCAGGATACGGTAGATCAAGCAGCAACCGTGGCTGGGTTGAACATTAAAGAGTGCGTTACTGAGAATCTCAGAATACACGGCTGGCTTAAGAATGTAGATAAGAACGATCCACTTCACCACTACGGCTCCGATCGTGTGGAAATTTATAAACTCATTAAAGAGGATCCCTCGCTTGGTGAAAAACTTCACGAACGCCTACCATACCTAAAAGCAGAGGTTATCTGGGGTGTTAGAAATGAAATGGCCATGACTGTTGAAGATGTTCTATCCCGTAGAACCAGAGCCCTTCTTCTCGACGCTAAAGCGAGTGTTGAGATGGCACCGGAGGTGGCAAAACTCATGGCTCAGGAAATGGGTGAAGGAAAAAACTGGCAGGAAAAACAGCTTGCTGATTACAACGTAATAGCAAAAGCGTACATACTGGCTGATTAAGGGTTTTCAATCCGGGTTAGATGTTTTAGTACGTTAGGATTTCTCGAATCGCTAAAGCTATGTTTTGTTCATCAGGAAGCACACTGTTCATTAATCCTACGTTGTAGGGCATCGGGATATCGGGCATTGCGAGGCGTTTAACCGGTGCATCAAGCCATCTGAAAAGTTCATCAGAAATACGGGCACCTATTTCAGCACCAAAACCTGCGGTACTTGTATCTTCATGCACAATAAGGCAACGATTGGTTTTTTTCACAGATTCAAAAACCAGCTCTTTGTCCCATGGCATAATACTTCGAAGATCAATAACTTCGATGGATGCATCACTTTGATTTGCTGCATTTTCGCACCGTTCGCACATAGCCCCCCAGGTTACAATTGTGAGATCACTGCCACTTCGCAATACCTTCCCTTTTCCGATTGGCACAACAAAATTATCACCGGGATAAGGCCTACGGGCATATTTTGAGTCCAAAAGGTTTCTGTGTTCGAAGAAAATTGTGGGGTCGTTACTCCTCATGGCTGTTCGCAATAATCCTGTTGCATCTTCTGCATTTGAAGGATAAACCACCTGCCATCCTATCATTCTGGCGAAAAAAACCTCGTTCGATTCACTGTGCCAGGGATCTCCGCATTTAGCAAACCCGCCCGGCATTCGCACAACCATCGGGGCGGCAAACTTATTGGCTGTTCGCCATCGTATAGTACCGGTATTTTTTAGCTGTTCGGTAGCCGGATCGGCATATTTTCTGAACTGAATTTCAGCAACAGGCATAGTTCCGCCATACGCCAACCCAACTGATCTGCCAATTATTCCTTCTTCTGATAAACTTGTATCAAAAACACGGTGTTCACCAAATTTACTCTGCAAACCCAGTGTTGCGGCATGCACACCCCCTTTCGCGCCCACATCTTCTCCAAAAACAAGAAGCTTATTGTTAGACTCAAGCTCATGATCCAGTGTTCGGCGAACAGCTTCAACAATATTTATTCGCTGTTTTTCAGGTTGTGGATCAGTTGTACTGTCCGGTTTTTGGTAACCTTCAGCATATAAACCTCCAATCTTCTGGATCTCGCTATACCCTGATGAAAGCATTTTTTTTAAGGTTGATTGATCCGGATCATTACGATTCCAAGCATTCTCAGCCGCTTTCTTTGCTGTTTTTTCAGTTTCTTTTTCCAATGAAACCCACTCTTGATCAGATATGATATTAGGAACCGCAAACTTTTTAAGCTTTATCAGAGGATCATTTTTTAGCTCTTTTTTCAAAAGCTTTTCATCCTTGTACGCCTGGTTATCCTGATAAGAGTGACCTGTAAGACGGGGAACTGTAAGACGGATTAATGCAGGGCCTTTTCTCTCCCGAACATATGTGGTGGATTGTGATATCAGCGCTGAAGCTTCTTCTGGCGAGGTTCCATCACCGCTAAAAATCCGGAGATTTTTAAATGAGCGAAGATTGTTTGCGATGTTACCTCCCGGTGTCTGCAGTTCGCTGCTAACCGAGATACCGTAACCATTATCTTCAATAAAAAAGAGTGCAGGCAGGCTCAGCGTTGTAGCCATTGTTAGTGCCGACCAAAACCCATTTGTTGCAACTGAACCGTCTCCACCAAGAATTACGGATAGTGCACCTTCATACGATTCATCCTGAAGATGCTGCCGCTGGTACTCAATAGCCTGGGCATAACCAACCGCGGGAGTGTATTGTGAGCCAACATCCCCAGCCATTGGCAGCACTTTCGGGCTGTTATCGCCGGGCAGGTTGCAAACAACGCCAATATCCCGTCCGTCACTGTATCCACCTGATTTTGCCATGTCGGATGCGAGGGCGTCCTCCGGTGTTAAACCAAGTGTGAGCATCAGTGGTCTTGACCTGTAATAGGCGCTCGCCGCATCCTTTGGATGGTGCAGCTGCATCCCAAGAAGTATCTGAGCAAGCTCGTGCCCTTTTGCCGAAAATTGATAGAGTACTTTTTTATCGGGCACCAGTTCGCTCTCTTCTATGTTGTCTAAAGCCCGGGAAAGTAACATAATCCGGGCAACTTCTTTCCAGTCAATAGTCTCGTTAACCGATTTATTACTCGCCATATTTCTGATAATTCTAACTGTAAATTTCTTCTGCGATATTCAGAAAACTTTGCTCAAAGTGCTGCATATCTTCTTCTTTGCCGATGGTTATTCTGATGCAGTTTGGTAAGCCAAAAGCCTGCGTTCTTCGTAAAATAACGCCTTGCTCCAGCATATTCTGTGTAAATCTAATAGCTGATTCTTCATCATCACAAATCATCAACACAGAGTTTGATATCGATTTGACATACTTTACACCGTGTTCATTAAAAAACCTGTAGAGTTGTTCTCTCCCTTCTGCTACTCTTTCAACACTTTTTTTGATGAACTCAGAATCATCAAGAGCGGCAAACGCAACTGCTTGTGCTAAGGTAGTAGGTTCAAAGGTAAGCCTGGTTTTGGCCATTTGTGTAATTAGATCAGGATGTGCTATTCCATATCCAACCCGTAAACCTGCTAACCCGTATGCTTTTGAAAATGTGCGCAGAATAATCACATTGTCTCTTCGGTAGTCCATCGCTTTGGGATAATCTTCTATTTCTCCCGCATATTCATAATAGGCCTCATCAGCAATGATTAATACATCTTCGGGAATACCATCAATTAATTTTGCATAATCTGCTTTTGGTATGTATGTACCGGTAGGATTGTTAGGATTGGCGATATACACAAGCTTAGCTCCCTGTTTTGTTGCATCGATGATTCCGTCAACATCAAACTTATAGCCCTGAGTGATTGGAACTCTCTTTACTTCAACGCCTCTAACTCCGGCTTGCACGTAAAAACCTACAAATGTTGCATCGGCAGTAACAGCATATTCATTGGTTTTGAAAAAAGTTCGGCATATTACTGATATCATACTTTCAGACCCTGCTGTTATCATTACCTCTCTATCACTTACAGCGTGGAGCTCTGCTAACTTTTTTCTTAGTTTTTGTGAAACCGGATCGGGATAATCCTGTATATATTTCGAAGCTTCTGCAATAGCATCCGCTGCAGCGGGGCTGAAACCCATCCGGTTTTCATTCGATGCCAGTTTTGAAATTCTTATTGGCTTGTAAGCTTCCATCACTTCAGCGATAGTTTTCCCTGCCACATAAGGTTTCAGGTGTTTAATATTTTCCGGTATCAGGCTGTCTATATTCATTTGATGAACTTTTGTTTTGGGAAATGGCCTTCAAGTTGAACAGTAATGAACAAAATCGGGCATTATAAAAGCGCTTCCAAATATAAAAAAGGTTGTGAATGATTTTAGGTGATAAATGTTCTTTTTATACTATCAGTGAATAAAAGATTTAAAAATTTCATCATGCAAAAACATGTGATTATTACCGGAGCAAGCAGGGGAATTGGTTTCGAAACAGCAAAATATCTTGCCTCAAAAAATACAGTGGTCACTGCAATCGCACGATCTGAATCAGGGTTGAATGAATTAAAGTCATTCAACAATGAAAACATCTTCACTCTACAGCTTGATATAACCGATCCGCAATCGTCTGAAACTATAAATAATCATCTCACTCAGAACGAGTTGTTTATTGATGGAATACTTCACAATGCCGGTCTATTAATTAACAAGCCATTCATGGAACTGAGTGATGCTGACTGGGAATCACAATTTCGTGTGAATTTACTTGCCCCTGTTATGTTAACACGGAACCTGTTGGAGAGGTTCAATAAAAACTCTCATATTCTCAATATTGGCAGTATGGGTGGTTATCAGGGGAGTTCAAAATTTCCCGGTTTAAGTGCGTATAGTGCTACTAAAGGAGGGCTAAGCATACTTACCGAATGTCTTGCAGCTGAACTGGGAAGTAAAAATATTTCTGCAAACTGCTTATGTCTTGGCGCTGTTCAGACAGAAATGCTTGAACAGGCATTCCCCGGTTTTGAAGCTCCCGTTCAGGCAAATTCAATGGCTGAATATATCGGAGATTTTTTATTAACCGGCCATAAATATTATAACGGACAGATTTTACCAGTAACCATTGGCAACCCTACTTAATCAGATATCATGAAAAAAAGCATCTTTTCAATCGCCATTTTATGTCTCTTTTTCCTTTTCAATACCCCTAACTCCAATGCTCAATCAGGAGAACTGATAGGAGGTAATATCTTAAATGGTGCTGTTACCGGTACAGCACTTGGAGTGGCCGTTATGGGTTTAAATAATAGCAGTAATTTCACACCACTTCGGATTGGGCTTGGCACAGGGATTCTTGCTGGGGCAGGTTTGGCTATTTATGATATTGCATCTTTACCGCAAGGACAACAGTTTTTCATTTCCGGTGTATTTAATGATGGTGCTAATTCATCCATCATCATATTACTGGATACCGCTTACGGTGCAGCGTTGGGTGCAGCAATGGGTACAGCTGTGGTTTTGATCACAAACAGTTCTTTTGTTGACGGTGTAAAATACGGAGCAAGTGTTGGGGCTTGGGCTGGTTTCGGATTTGGCCTGATCGACAGCTTTTCATTAGCTGAGCGAAACCGAGACTTTGTATCCGGTTTATTTAACGGGCGTAACTCACTTTTTGAAATTGAAAGCAGTAATACACGCCTAAACTTCATTGAACCTGGCCTGTTCGCTTACAATGATGTTCGTGCACAAACAATTGATTACACCGTTCGGCCAACTATCAACTTCTTTTCGGTTAGAGGCCGATTCTAAGCAGAAGCTTCACTCTTTAACTTTTGCTGTAGCGAGTGATCTTAACAACTCCTTTACAGTGTTTAAATGTCCGGATATAGATGGGTTGAGCCCATCACTCAGATAGTACCAGGCTTCAGGCGGATTACCCATTCTTCTGCCTAATGGATCTACATTGTAACCCTTTCTACCGGTGATGACCTCCCTCACCTGAGCCAGGTCAGTTGATTCAAGGCCGAATTCAAACAACTCCATATTTTCCAGTAATTCGGGTATTACAGGTACAGGCGTTATCCAAATGGGTGGATTCTCAGTAACAGTAGCTATGGCATCCTCTATAGTGGCTAAATTTTCCCAGGTTTCAGATAATGGAACCAATGTTCTTCCCGGTGCGAAATGAAGCCGTTGTACGTCGAATGTACCAAGGCTTACAATTACCCAATCAGGCTCATGGGCTAAAACGTCCCGGTTCATTCTGCGTAATGAATCCGTTGTAGTATTGTTTGATATTCCTGAATTTACAAAAGTAAACTGCGCTTCAGGAACTGTTATATTTAATATGTGCTGAAATATTTCAAACCAACCCTGTTGATCGTCTGTAGAGGAATCTCCAAGTGCTACAATTACGTCATCATTTGAAAATGGCAGTTCATCAAGCCAATCAATCACTTCATCATCTTTTAGCAATTCCAGTGCTGCTTTTTTTGCATTCTCTCTGAAAAGATCCTTTAGTTTTTCATACTCATCTGTTTCAAGGCCAAATATACCTGCAATGGATTCAGTATTCTTGATTCCTGGCAGAAGGTGATAACTCTTTTCAAGGTTAGTGAATTGAAAAAGATATTTTTCGATGGCCTCTTTCTCTTTTTCTGAGGCTTTATTAGAATTCATGCCTTTTGAAGTAAGTTTTTAACAAGTTTAGGCAACCCTAAAGCAGCCGTTTCTTTTATGTGTTTCCATGCATCAGGCAGGTACAGATCAGTAGTAGATGGATCAATAATATATTTTTCGGCGTTTCCACTCACATAATGAACCAGGCTTGCCGCAGGATAAACTGCAAGAGACGTTCCAACCACAATAAAAATATCGGCCTGTTCACTTAACACAGAGGCTTTTTCAATCATCGGCACTGCTTCACCGAACCATACTACATTTGGCCTCAATTGTGTGCCGTCATCTGCAAGGTCTCCTATTTCAATTGGCTTGTCAGCAATATCTGTGATTAAATCCGGATCTGTTTCACTGCGGGCTTGTCGCAACATACCGTGCAGATGAAATACATTTGATGAACCGGCTTTTTCATGGAGATCATCAACATTCTGGGTTATAACAGAAACATTGTATTTACTCTCGAGCTCTTTTAGTGCAAGATGAGCTGCATTCGGTTTGGCATCTGCTGCTTGTTTTCTTCTGAGATTATAGAATTCAAGAACTTTTTTCTTATCTGCATACCAGCCATCAATTGAGGCAAC
>SLLL01000011.1 GCA_007134085.1 Balneolaceae bacterium | reverse complement strand
TCAGGCAGTGCTTCAAGTACGGTTTGCATTACGCCCTCGCTGTATCTGTCGGCAGGAGGGGAGTCGTTTCCGCCTAAAACATAATTTTCAAAAACATGGCTCAGAATGTCTGATGCGCCATCACGGGTAGTTTCGGGCGGGAGCGTTGTGTGGTAAGCCGGATTAAGCCACGAAGCTGATGGCTTGAGAAACGGATAGCTGATGGGTGATTTTCCCTTCACCTCCGGGTTGGAAATTACAGCATGTGCCGTTACCTCAGATGCCGTAGCCGCTGTGGTTGGAATGGTTGCCACCGGAAGGGCGCCCTGCATGGTTTTGTATTTCGGCTCTCCCAAAACAAAGGGCCAGATCTCTTCCTCATTATCATGCAATAAACCGGCAATGGCTTTTGATGCATCCATCACAGATCCACCTCCAAATGCCAATACGAAATCCACATCATTTTCTCTGCCAAACTCTGCAGCTTTGTCGATAGTTGCGGCATGGGGATTTGGTTCAATACCTTCAAAAAGAACGTGCTCTATGTTTTTCGCTGAAAGGTGAGTGATGACTTCATCCAGATAGCCGGTTCTTTTAACACTGCCACCGCCGATTACAATCAAAGCTCGCGGCCCATAATCCCGAAGCCTGTTGAAAAATGCATCAGCTTTTGAGCTGCCGAAGTAGATATATGTTGGTGTGTGGATCTCGAATGAATTCATGTTTGGGAAAATTTGGTTATCATTTGTTTTGATAGTGGCAGATCTGAATTGTCTGTGTTGTACTTCAGAGACTGTAAATTTAGTGTTAGATGTTAATCTTTGAAATGTAAAAGTCCCCCTTAAAGAGCCTGTGAGAAAATTGCCAAGCAACTTAAGCTTAATCCACTTTTTTTAGGCCACGAGGACACAAAGTCTCGAAGATTCACGCCTGTGTGCAGAAGCACTTGGTGTGCAGGCACGAAGTTTAGTGAATTGATATTATTCTACTTCGTGCACCTTCGCGTCCTCGAGTCTTCGTGGTAATAATTACAGTTGTAATGATTTTGATAATAATATTCTCACAGCCTCTAGAAAAAAGGGGGTGCAGGGGGATGTCTTTCAGATTTGTGAAAAGTTGAAAGACTCACCTCTGTATCTCTCCGCCTGAGGCGGAAAATTTCTTCTAATTATAATATATCAACAAAGCCCGACTAATTAAGATTTCATATGAACCGCATTCAGGATAAGATTCAGGAAAAAGCAGAGCAGTATTACGATTACATGGTGCAGGTTCGGCGCCATCTTCATAAAAATCCTGAGGTGAGTTTTAAGGAGTTCGACACCACCGAGTATATCATCCATGAACTGAAAAAAATGGGTATTGAAACCAAACGCCCGCTCGAAACAGGCTGTATTGGTGTTATTGAGGGGAATTCATCAGAGAAAGTAGTTGCACTTCGCGCCGATATTGATGCACTGCAGATGGATGAGGAAGGAGATGCAAAAAAGGAGTTTATGAGTGAGCGTCCGGGAGCGGCACATTGCTGTGGCCACGATTTTCATACTGCAAATTTGCTGGGTGCCGCCAAAATATTGAGTGATCTGAAAGAACAGATTGACGGCAAAGTAGTACTTGTTTTTCAGCCGGCAGAAGAGAAGCTTCCAGGCGGAGCGAGGCTTGTTACCCAGAGCGGTGTGCTACAGGCAGAGGGTGTAAAAAAGATTTTTGGCATGCATACCCATCCCGGTTTTGCTCCGGGACAGATCGCTGTAAAACCCGGCCCGCTGATGGCTTGCACCGTTGAGTTCGAAATTGAAATCATCGGTAAAGGCGGACACGCTGCGGCACCGCATACCACGATTGATTCCATCGTGATAGCCTCGCAGGTAATCCAGCAGTTTCAAACCATCCCAAGCCGTTCCCTCGATCCCACAGAACCTTCAGTGATAACCGTTGGAAAAATCAGGGCGGGTTCGGCTCACAACATCATACCCGAAAAAGCAGAACTGATGGGCACGGTTCGGGCATTTTCTATGGAAACAGCACGGATCATCAAAAAACGAATGGAGGAGATTTTAGCCGGCGTAACGGCAGCATCCGGGGCAACATACACATTCCATTTTAATGAGGGTTATCCCGCTGTTGTGAATGATGAGGACTGTGCTGAGTCAATACGGTCGGCCGGAGTGGCTCTGCTGGGATCTGAAAATGTTACGGTGATGGATCGTCCGTTGATGGCAGGAGAGGACTTTGCCTTCTATCAGCAGGAATTTCCCGGTGCATTTTTCTTTCTGGGAACAGGCAGCGACGAGGCCGACTCGAAATGGACATGGCACCATCCCAGGTACAATGTGGATGAAAAAGCATTTCTCACAAGTGCAGCACTAATGGCCGGTATTGTGCTGAATGGTTAGCGGTTAACCGAAAATTGGGTAAATCTGCTTTGAGAATTACCATTTTGAGATATACATTGTGAATCCGAGTCATATTGTGCGATGAAGTCTTCCGCCTCAGGCGGAGAGAGACAGAGGGGTGTCCAACGGGTTTTATAAAATATGATAGACATCCCCCTGCACCCCCTTTTTTAAGGGGGACTTTTACACTTCATTAATCAAATTTAAACTCAGGCTATAACCTCAATAAAGTCATTGTTATAATTTAACTAACCGCATGTTTGCAAGGCTGCTGCTACCATTTCTGTTTTTTGCTCTGCTTGTTCTGAGTTCTTGCTCGCGGGATAGTGATATTACCGTTCTAAAACTTGGCCACGGGTTAGACAGCACCCACCCCGTTCATCTCGCAATGGCCTATATGGCTGAGCGGGCAGCGGAATATTCTGAAGGGAACATTCGGATTGATGTATATCCCGGCCAGCAGCTGGGAACTGAGCGCGAACTGCTTGAGCTTCTTCAAATCGGCAGTGTGGACATCACCAAAGTATCCTCAAGTGTGATCGAGGGGTTCGACCCAATCTATAAGGTTTTCAGCGTTCCGTTTCTTTTTGTTGATGAGGAACACAGATACAATGTTTGGGATGGCGAAATTGGCCGCGAGCTGCTTGATGCCGGCGAGCGTATCCGCCTGATGGGGCTCACCTACTACGATGCCGGCACCCGAAGTTTCTACACCAAAGACAGGCCCATTAACCATCCGGACGATTTAACCGGATTACGAATTCGTGTGCAGGAGAGCCCTGCATCCATCCAGATGGTGAACTTGCTTGGCGGCTCTGCAACCCCGATCTCCTGGGGAGAAATTTACACAGCCCTGCAACAGGGAATAGTTGATGGCGCCGAGAATAATGCGCCAAGTTTTTACCTTTCTCGTCATTATGAAGTTGCCCGCTACTACAGCCTGAACGAACACACCGCCGTGCCCGATATTCTATACATAAGCCTCTCAACCTGGAACAGGCTTACAGAAGCTGAGCAGGAAATTATTCAGCAGGCTGCGGACGAGTCGGCCATTTACCAGCGCCGGTTATGGCGGGAAGCTACCGACCGTGCCATTCAGGAGGTGAAAGAAGATGGCGTAACCATCATCTACCCGGATAAGCAGCCATTTATTGATCGGCTGGAGCCACTCTATCAGGTTTATATGGATGAATCGGACGAGCTGAAACAATTTATTGAACGAATTCAGGAGCTTGCTGATGGATAAGTTTTTAAAAAAAACCGATGAAATTCTGGCCTGGGTGCTCATCATACTGATGGGCGTTCTTGTAATTGATGTAACCTGGCAGGTGGTAACACGGTTTGTGCTGGGCTCTGCAAGTTCTTTCACTGAAGAGGTTGCTCGTTTTCTTCTGATCTGGATTGGCCTTCTCGGCGCTGCTTATGCCTATCGGAAAGACCTGCACCTCGCTTTCGACTATTTCTCCATGAAAATGAGCGGCAATAAGAAAAAGTGGCTCGGAATTTTTATCCATCTCCTTGTAGGAGTCTTTTCACTTCTGGTGCTGGTTATTGGGGGCGGTTATTTGGTGGGTTTGACGTGGGAACTGAATCAGGTATCGGCTGCCCTGCAAATTCGCCTGGCGTATGTGTACAGTGTGCTGCCGCTAAGCGGGGTGCTGATTATGCTCTATTCGGCAATATTTATCCGGGATATTTATCGGGGAGAAGATGAAAGCATTGTTCCTGAACCCAAACCGAGTGAGGCTGTCTGATGGAAATTGCCGGCGTACTGGTTCTCATTATTAGCTTTATTTTTCTTCTGTTGATTGGAGTTCCGATCGCATTTTGTATCGGCATAGCTACGCTGCTCACCATGCTTGTAAGCATTCCTTTCGATCCCGCCGTTACAACCGTTGCCCAGCGTATGGCCACCGGCCTCGACAGTTTTACCCTTCTCGCGATACCATTTTTCATCCTTGCCGGGCAGATCATGAATCAGGGAGGGATAGCCCGCCGGCTGATCGATTTTGCAAAATCACTGGTAGGCATGCTGCCGGGTGGTTTGGCGTATGTGCATGTGGTGGCGGCTATGTTGTTTGGATCCATTTCCGGCTCGGCAGTGGCTACGGCTTCCGCAATCGGTGGTTTTATGGGCCCACAAATGGAAAAAGAGGGGTACGACAAAGATTTTTCCGCTGCGCTGAATATCACATCATCCACAACAGGCCTCATCATCCCGCCGAGCAATATCCTTATTGTTTACTCACTTGCCAGTGGCGGGGCATCCATCGCGGCGCTGTTCCTTGCCGGCTATATTCCTGGGATTTTGACAGGCCTCCTGCTGATGGCCGTTTCAGGCTACTTTGCATTTAAACGAAAATATCCGGTAACGGGACGGGTTTCGGTGAAAGTTGCTTTCAGAAAATTCTTTGATGCCATTCCAAGCCTTTTTCTCATTATCCTGGTGATCGGCGGAATTGTAGCCGGAATATTTACCGCAACGGAAGCATCGGCTATCGCGGTAGTTTATGCGTTGATTCTGGCCGTGGCCTATCGAAGCATGAACCTGAGTCAGCTGAAAAGCGTCTTTCTCTCCAGTGTGAACACCACCGCCATTGTTGCACTTTTGATTGCCACTTCGATGGCCATGTCGTGGATCATGTCGTACGAGAACATTCCCGTTTTTGTAACCGAAAGCCTCATTGCGCTCAGCGATAATCCGTTCGTAATTCTCATTATTATCAACATCATACTGCTTATGGTGGGCGTGTTTATGGATATGACCCCGGCAGTTCTCATTTTCACGCCAATATTTCTGCCGTTGGTGGTAGAGATGGGGATGGACCCGGTTCATTTCGGCATCATTATGGTGCTTAACCTTAGCGTGGGGCTCTGCACACCGCCGGTTGGAAGCGTTCTTTTTGTGGGATGCGGCATCGCCAATATATCCATCACCAAAGTGATTAAACCACTGATTCCGCTTTTCATCGCAATGGTAATTTCGCTGTTGATTGTTACCTACTTCGAAAGCCTCAGCCTCTTTCTGCCCCGCCTGTTCGGTTACTGATGATGGATATTTCTGAATGTTTGATGCAGCTCTATGATTGATTCAATTTTTTACGCTTTTCCCGATGCAACGTTTTATGAGAAGTCGATAATCGAAAACGATCACTACACCTTTTTCATGATACGTGAACCGTCCGGCGTTTCACTGGTAATTGGCTCGAAGAGTGGTTTTGCTGTAGATTTCCCATTTCAGGGAGAGAAAAGAAAACTGAAAGAGGGTACATTTTTAAAGTGTCCGCTCTCTGCTGATAATACAGCATCGCTGCGGGATATGTTTCCGTTCACAAAACCGGTGCTCGCAGGGAAAGGGAACTCGTATGGGCTGGGCGACAGGCTCGGTAACGCCGGCGCCGCTCATCTGAAAGCAATCCGAAAAACCGGCTTTTTCCCTGTTTTGGCACAGCAATCCATCCGCGAACTGGAGCGTACGGGCAGAACCGCACAACAGGTGATTGACGCTGCCAGCTGGGCGGTATTTCGAGAGGGGTATCGAGATGGATTTGGCGCAGATGGCGACCACCTGAAAACCACCGGTGATATTGACCTGATGATTGCTTCCGGATTCACCATGTTTACAATAGACCCAAGCGAATATGTAGTGAATGAGGCGATTTCAATAAGTGAAGCGTCACTCCAAAAATCGTTCGAAAATCTGCCGTGGGATGAATTGAACGACAGTCCGGAGGCGTTCTTAAACAGATTCGAGAATACCACATTTGAACTGCACGATGGCTATGCGTTAACTCCATCAAAAAAAGAGATTTTGACGGGAATGGTAAAATATGGCGGGGTGATTGCTCACACAAAAAAACTGGCTGACTACCTCCGCCATCAATACCCCGAACACCCTGCCGAACTGGAGCTTTCCGTTGATGAAACCGATCAGCCCACCACACTTTTTGAGCATCTATTGATAGCATCCGAGCTGCAGCGGCTGGGGATTGATCTGGTAAGCCTTGCGCCAAGATTTTGCGGCGATTTTGAAAAAGGGGTGGATTTTCGCGGAGACCTGAATCAGTTTCGGGAGGAGTATCTGCAACATCTTGCCATTGCAAAGAAGTTTGGCGGGTATAAACTGAGCATCCACTCCGGCAGTGATAAGTTTTCGGTGTATGAGGTAATCGGCGGTATTGGCGAGGGAGCCGTTCATGTAAAAACAGCCGGCACCAGCTATCTCGAAGCGCTGAGAACCATCGCTGAAGCTGAACCCGGCCTGTTTCGGCGAATTCTCGAATTTTCGAAATCAAGGTTTCTGGAGGATAAGAAGACCTATCACATATCTGGTGTGCCGGAGAATATCCCGGATGTTGAGGCGATGCCCGATCATCAGCTAAAAAATTTGTTAGGCCTGGATGATTGCCGACAGGTGCTTCATGTTGCCTATGGTTCCGTTTTGCATGGGCAGAGGGAAGTATCAGCAGCTTTCAAGAAAGAGCTGATGGAAGCATTAGACAGAAACGCTGAGCTCTACGAAGCCAACCTTGAGGCGCACTTCGACAAGCATTTGGCGCCTTTCAAACAAAATTGAAAAAGTAGCAGAATTATCTGAATTTGACAGTATGAATATTACTGGAATTGACAACTGAATATGAAAAATCTGATAATTATTGGTGCAAGAGGTTTTGGACGTGAGGTTTATTACACATGCATTAATTCGGTGGGATATGGTGAGCAATTTTTGATAAAGGGTTTTCTTGATAACCAAGAAGGAGGCCTTACTCACAGTAATAAACTCCCGCCCATTCTTGGTTCAGTTGAAGACTACGAACCCCTTGATGATGACACGTTTGTTTGCGGATTAGGCAAGGTAGAGGACAAGAAAAAGTATTGCAGATATATATTGGATAAGGGCGGGCAATTTACTTCAGTTATTCATCAAAATGTATATGTGCCGCCTGCTGTGGAAATCGGGGAAGGCGTTATCATCATGTCTGATGTTAACATATCCACTGATGTAGAAGTAGGTGATTTTTCGGCCATTATGGTGAAATCAGTGATTGGCCACGATGCAAAGATTGGGAACTGGAACCATATCGGGCCATTTAGTTTTATTGGCGGCGGCGTACTATTACATAATGATGTTCAGGTTCATGTACGCTCAACCATACTGGCCGGTACTGAGGTTGGAGAAGGAGCAGTTACCGGAGCGGGCAGTGTGGTAATAAAAGATGTAGAGCCGGGATTTACGGTATTTGGTAATCCGGCAAGAAAAATTGGACAGTTCAATAATTAGTAAATTACCTCAAGCCGATTTCAGAATCATTGAGAATAATGAGGAAAAAAAAGTTAAGATGTTTTACAATGAGTAGATATTGGCGACTCTGATATTGAGAATTAAACAGATCAAAACCTGAAATTAACCCCACCACCCCATGAACCATCTCTTTTCACTTGAAGGCAAAACGGCAGCAGTAATTGGCGGCAGCGGTGTATTGGGCGGGGGCATGGTGCAGGCCCTTGCTGAAGCGGGTGCCAAAACAGCCATTTTTTACAGCGGTAATTCTGAGGGGGCCGAACAACGAAAGGCCGAAGTTGAAAAAGCCGGGGGCGAAGCGATGATTTGCAAAGCGGATGTGCGGAGTGAAGCATCGATGAAAGAGGCATTTCAACATGTTGAGGAGAATTGGGGCGGGCTCGATATTCTTGTAAATGCGCCCGGGGTTAATTCCATAACCCCGCTTATGGAAATCACCGAAGAGGAGTGGAGCCGCATCATGGATATCAACCTGAAAGGCGTATTTTTTGCCAGCCGCATCGCCGCGGAGTTGATGATTCGGAATAATACACCCGGCAGCATCATCAATATCTCGTCGGCATCGTCAGAGATCCCCCTCTCCAAAGTCTTTACGTACAGTATTTCGAAGGCGGGGATGAATAACATGACGAAATTCCTTGCCCGGGAGTGGGCAGGCAATAATATACGTGTGAATGCCATTCTGCCCGGTTTTTTTCCTGCGGAACAGAACCGTAAAATCCTCACCAAAGAGCGGACGGAAGCCATTTTTAACCACACCCCAATGAAACGCTTCGGCGAAACGATGGAATTGGCCGGGGCCGTGATCTGGCTGGCATCAGAAAAAGCCTCTTCATTTGTAACAGGTGCCGTAATCCCCGTTGATGGCGGCTTCACAGCAATGACCATTTAACCGGAGCTGACAACCATGACCCGCGAAGAATCCCTCCGACACATTTTAAAACACAAAGCCGTTGCTGTGCTGCGCTTTGATGATCCGTCTCTCTTTGAACCGCTTGCAAATGCACTCTATGCCGGCGGAATCAGAACGCTCGAAATTACCATGACAGTGCCCGGCGCCATTGACCTGATTAGGCAAGGGGCAACATTTTTACCGGATGACATGCTCTTCGGTGTTGGCTCCGTGATTGATGCAGAGACGGCAAGGAAAGCCATTGATGCCGGGGCAGAGTTTGTTGTTAGCCCCGTGGTGAAGAAGGAGGTGATTGAGGCATGCCGCAACCTGGATAAAGCGGTTATGGCAGGTGCATTCACCCCAACCGAAATACAGCATGCGTGGGAGCTGGGGTCGGATATTGTGAAAGTATTCCCCGCGAACATTCTTGGGATGGACTTTTTCAAAGCGGTGAAAGCCCCGTTGCCTCACTTACGCCTGATGCCAACCGGCGGCGTATCACTGACCAACGGCAAGGAGTGGTTCGCAGCAGGCGCATGCGCAGTAGGTGTTGGCAGCTCCCTCGCTTCCGCCAGTGACCTCAAATCAAGAAATTTCAACGCAATAGAAGAGAAAGCAAAAACATTAATTCAAAATTTATAGAACTAATTGTCAATCAATTATGCCTTAAATCAATTTTAATGAACCACGAGGGCACGAAGTCTCGAAGAATCACGAAGAGTTACACAATGGAATCATTATTCTTCGTGAACCTTTGTGTCTTCGAGTCTTCGTGGTAAATAAATGGCAATGCCTTTGATTATGCACTTTTCACTGTTATTAGCATAGAGAGGCTTTCACAAATTTATATCAAAAACTCACTAAACAAACCCACAATCATGAAAAAGAAAATCGTAACATTTGGTGAACTGATGCTGAGGCTCTCCCCGCCCGGCTTTAAGCGGTTTGTGCAGGCAGACAGGTTTGATGTTTCTTATGGCGGCGGCGAAGCCAATGTTGCGGTGGCACTCTCAGGGTTTGGGATGAAGAGTTACTTCGTGAGCCGTTTTCCCAAGCATGAGATTGGCGATGCGGCAGTTCAGGCCATTCAAAAATATGGCGTGAAAACCGATTTTGTACTTAGGGGAGGAGAGAGACTTGGCGTCTATTTTCTTGAAACCGGTGCCAGCCAGCGCCCATCCAAAGTGATTTACGACCGTGCCCACTCTGCGGTGAGTGAAATGGACTCCTCCATGGTGGACTGGGATGCCATTTTTGCCGGTAAAGATTGGTTCCACTGGACGGGCATAACCCCGGCGCTGGGCAGCAATCTTGCCGATGCCGTGAAAGATGCCTGCATCGCAGCAAAAAAAGCGGGCGTGAAGGTCAGTTGTGACCTAAACTTTAGGGCAAAACTGTGGACAGAAAAAGAGGCACAAGCCGTGATGAACCCCCTCATGGAGTATGTGGATGTGTGCAT
>SLLL01000161.1 GCA_007134085.1 Balneolaceae bacterium | reverse complement strand
GTACCAAATGGCGGCAGCCTATGTGCCGGGGCAAGGGTTACGGTAGACTATGCATCAAACCGTGGATTAAATGCTTCACTTGAACTACTCGATGATGATGATTAAGCAGACGAAAAAAAAAGATATTATGCTATATAAAATACTGGCGGCCATTTTAATATTACTGATTTGCCTACCAGCCCATGCTTTCTCGCAGGAAACGGAAGAGATTACAGGACTGGTAAACTGGACTGAGCGCGGATTTGTGATTTTTGTTACAGAGGCCATTCTGGATGAATCTAACCCTGTAAATGATAGGATTGGTGCAGCCATATTCAGAAGAACGGGCGAATCAACAGAGTTTGAAAGGGTTGCAGAACCGAATTTTCCGCAATCTTCAGAAGATTTTATCAGCAGGCTTTCGGCAGATCTGCTCACATCACTGCTTCTTTCAACAGGAAGTGACAATGAGGCTGAGCTTTGGGATTATGTTCAAGACAACCCACATTTATCGGCCTATGGATTTTTGGCATTTGAACCGGAACTGTGGATGGCATTAGGTACGGCATATCTGGATGAGGAAACTACCGATTTGCCGGCCGGAACAGAAGTTAGTTATAGAATAGAGTACCAATTAACCGATGGCGGAACAGAATCTATTGAAGGTACGTCGATAGCAGGTAGGGAGCCTCAAATTTTAAGTCCACAGGTAGTAAGCAGAATTGAGCTTGATGACAGAATTGGTGGCGCCTGGGCTTCACCCATTGAGGGATCTGAAGATGCATTCTATGCTCGAATATTCCGGCAAATGGATATGGATGGTGATTTTGAAGAGTTGCCCGGCCTTTTGTTTGCCAGGCGAACGGCCGAAAATATCATTATGTATGAATGGGAAGAACAGGCAGAGCCCGAAAGAACCTACCGTTACTACATTCAACCGGTAGACTTGCTGAGAAATCCAGGCCCTGTTTCTGATACCCTAACCGTAATCTCCGTTGATTTTGAAAACCTGCCATTGATTGGTGATGTGGATGTGGATGAAACACCCGATGGGATACTTCTCTCTTGGGAGCCCGTTCCAAATAAATCCTACATAACCGGTGTTGAGATCCGCAGATCACGCGATTCCCGTGAAGGTTATGTGGTATTGGACACGCTTAATGTGCTGGAGAATCAATACCTCGATTCCCGGTTGATGCCAAATGTAATGTACTACTACGAATTGAGAGTAGTAACTATTCGTGAGCGTACAGAGATGCCTTCAGGCATTGCCAGTGGTTCATTCCGAAATGAAGGGATTGCACCATCACCACCTGCTGGCCTCACAGCCACTCATGAAGGAACCGGTATTCGGCTCGACTGGGAGCAAAATGCGGAGATAGATCTTTTTGCCTACTACGTTTACAGAGGAACCAGCACATTGGGGGAGATGGAGGTAATTTCAGACGCTTTGCAAGGGATAACTACTTTCTTTGATGATTCTGAGGAACTTCATGGCCGTACAAATTATGTGTATGCCGTACAGGCAATCAGCAGAAGCGAAATGGAAAGTGAGCTCTCAGATATGGTTGTTTTAAGGCCAAACAGGATTGTGATGCCACCAACGCCGGTAGGAGTGAGCGGATATGCCGAGCAGAACAGAATTCGCATAAACTGGAATGATGTACGCAGAAATGATGACGCAGTAACCGGCTATCACGTTTACAGGGGTACCTCGCCCATTCAAAATCCTTCTTCAGAACAAAGTGCTGCAGAAACAGCAGAGATCAATAATTACACAAGACTAACAGAAGAGGCTATATCAGGCCTCGGTTATGATGATATTGATGTTCAGCATGGTACTACGTATTACTACGCAGTTTCTGCGGTTGATCTTTTTGGAAATGAGAGCGCACTATCTAACGAATCATCATTCAGCCCGATAACACCATCATTGCTGGCTCCAAGCCAGGTGAGTGTGAGAAATGTAACGGGTGGTGTTGAGCTGCGATGGAACCGCACACTTCAGGCAGGGGCAGCGGGTTACCGAATTTACAGGAGGGCAGTGAATGAAGAGAGTGCTCAGATCATTCAAACACTTGATTTAACGGATACCCGCTTTTTGGACAGGAATGTTACATCCGGCTCAAGATACGTCTATTCGGTCACCGTAATATCAGAAGACTCTGAAAGCTCCCGAAGTACAGAACAGACAGTTGTAGTGAACTAAGTTTATCCTGTCGTTTCCCCTTTTTTTGTATAAGATTACGCCACTCAGCACGTTCACAGGGCTTAACATCATTTACATAAAAAAGTGTTATTTTTACAGGCTAATAAAAATCGAGTTAAGCCATGAGTAAAAAAGGGCGTGTTCTGGTTGCAATGAGCGGTGGGGTTGATTCTTCCGTCGCTGCAGTGATGCTACACAACCAGGGATACGAAGTTATCGGAATTACAATGAAAACCTGGGATTACCACCGCAGTGGTGGTGATAACGGAAAAGAAACAGGTTGCTGTACTGTAGAGTCGATGAATGATGCACG
>SLLL01000145.1 GCA_007134085.1 Balneolaceae bacterium | reverse complement strand
ATGGTGCCAATCCCAATATTCAGGGAAGGATTAGTGAGGCATCTTGAATGGAATGATTCCAGCTCCACACCGTCATCGTGACTGATGCCAAGCTGAATGCCGCTGCTGCAATCGGGGCCGGCAAAAAGGTTGAGCGCAAGGTTGCTGCTAAGGCTGATCTGGTATTCATGGGCTCCCTCCCAGGTTGTAACCACGGCTCCGCTTACGGTATGATTTCGCAGCTCAACAAGATCGTTGCCCTCGTTCAGGGAAATGGGCTGGTTCATGTTGCAATTAAACACAGAGCTGATACCCGCTTCTCCTATCTGGAACTGGCTGATGTTGCAATCCGTTGCATCTCCAAACAGTTTGAGCCCGCCCGATGCGGTAAGTTCGTGCTGCGGGAAACGGGCTGTTGCCGATTCAAGAGTCAATTCAACCGGTTCGCTGCCTATTTCAAATCCGTCCGGAAATTCAGCCGACAATTCGCCAGACAACCCGGCTTGCGAGTAGTTCAGGGTTCCGGATGCATCAACCGGGGTTTGGCCGGGTATCTGTATATCACCGGTTAATGAAAATCCTTCGCCGGCGCGCCAGGTTAGATCCATAAAGTTTACCATTGCCACGGCTTGTTCCGTTCCTGGCAGCTCTACTTCTTCAACCGATCCAAATACCGCTCCACTGATAATTACGGGATTATCGAGCCCTGTTTTCTGGATTCTGAAATCCTCAAGGATCACATCCACCACAGTCGGGTTGCCAATGTGTAGCGTGGCCGGACCATTCAGCACGTAGCTATCCGGTTCAACCACTACATCAAGCTGCTCAAGCCCGTCCACATATGCAAAAGCCTGTTCCAGTATAATTTGCTCAAGATTGGCAATGGGCTCTTCCTCATCCACATCACCCATGTAGATAAACGTGTGCACTTCGCTTCTGCCCTGGTTTTTGAAGGTGTACTCTTCATTCAAATCTCTTGCAATTACCTGCCATGCATAAAAGCTGCCGGGCTCAAGCGGCAGTTGTTCCGGTGTCATCTGGAAAGTGCTGATTCCCGGTAGAAACTCCTCAACAATGGGGTTTGGGTCGCCATCGATAACCAGTTCCGGGTTTTGGCCCGGCAGCAGCTCAACAATGCGTATCTCATACTCAAGAGCTGCATTTGCAGGTGCAACAACCGGGTTCCATGTAAATGTGGGGAACTCCTGCGTTACGGTAATCCCCTCGCCTGGGCTAAAAAGTACCGGCGGCTGGCCATAGCTTACCGAAAAGAACACCCGGTCGCCGTTGGTAATGGTCATGCTTGCGGGATCGTCGGGCACAAGGTCCACAATAATCTCATAATCTCCCTCCGGTAAAAAGCCCGCGTTTAACTGGCTTCGCTGCTGCTGGGGCAGGGAGTTGATCAGTTGAGAAAGTGTCTGCTCAAATTCTATTTCCGGAAAGTCGAAAAAATTTGAATAGACATAAATTCCGGGCTGGTAGCGAACCGGCAGTGACTCCACATTGATGAGTGGATTGTTATTTTTCAGCACTTCAATTCGCAGGCGAAAATCGGCAGCCATATTCGATGGCGCATTATAGATTACCTGGATGGGATACATGCCTGTATCAAAACGATGAATCTGCTCGGCTAACGATGGTGCATCTAAAATAGAGGGCACACCCAAAACGCGTACCTCCGCCGAACCCTGCGCAAAAACCGTGCCGCTGCTGAATAGTACAAGCAGTACAATGGTTATGATTTGTTTGATTCCGTCATTGAGTTTTTTTCGATTCCCCATCTTTCTCATCATTTATGCTTTTAAAACCGATAGTTAAATCTTAGGGTACCTTCCAGCTCCTGGTAGTTCGTTCCTGCCTGGCCCGATGCCCGGCTGCTTCGGCCCCGCACCTGCATCCGTACTGTTGATGACGATGAAAGCCTGTAGTTGGCAGAAATCGTGGAGTTCAGCTGATTGGAGCTGCGATCTGTACTTTGCGCTGCTGTCTCGAATTTGATGGTATTGGCCGACCACCCCACATTGGCGTTTACGCTCAGGTCGCCGTTTAAAAACCGATAGCCTGTTCCTGCATTTATTCCAATCGACTGTACTTCGGAGCCTGTGCTTTCCGACCGGATGAAGTTACCGCTGCTGTTAAAGCTGAGGCCATTTGGTAACTGCAAGCGATAACCAAGTGTGTTGCTGCTTACCGTTTGCGACCGCCCATCGCGCAGGCCCTGGCTTACGGCATCGCTTTTGTCGTCGCTGTACTGAAAATTTGCAGAGAGTGTGATACCATGATTCAGTTCGCCCGTGGTAAAGTTGTAAGAAGGCGAAAGCATGATATTGTGAGAAACCTGCCGCTGTTGAATACGAACAGGGTCAATCACCTCGCTTCCCGGCCTGTTTTCGTTGTTAGCAAAATTATACCCGAATCCTATGGTAAAATTGTCGGTAATACGGGCGTTTACATTCGTGCCGAGTTGCGTTCGCTGGTAGGTAGATTGCAGCTGGCCGAGTAGGTTGTTTCGCGTTAACACCGT
>SLLL01000139.1 GCA_007134085.1 Balneolaceae bacterium | reverse complement strand
TCAGTTTAAACAGACTATTTTCACATTTAAACGCGCAAATAAGTGAGCCCATTATGAACTATTTAAAAATAGCGAATGATGGAACCGTATAAAATTTTTTTATTAATTTTTAAGAAATGAGACTCTATGTTGAATTGTATGGATATAAAAAAGCGAAGTACAATTACTGCCCCCTAAAGAGGCTATGAGAATATTATTGTCAAAATCATTACAACTGTAATTATTACCACGAAGACTCGAGGACACAAAGCCTCGAAGGTGCACGAAGTAGAATAACATCAATTCGCTAAACTTCGTGCACCTTCGAGGCTTTGTGTCCTCGTGGCCTAAAAAAAGTGGATTAAGTTTAAGTTGCTTGACAATTTTCTCACAGCCTCTAAAAAGTGGGTGTTGATTCATAACTATTTGCGCATACACTGAACACCCTTCTTCCGCCGGTTGGCGGATCCCCAGTGGGAAAATCACTCCGCCTTAGGCGGAATACTTTGTATTGCACAAATAAAATAACCCATACAATTCAACATAGCGCCAGAAATGAGCTACTTACAGAGTTATCAGTGGTTTCATTACTTCCAGTCTGCGTTCGCCAATTCCCCGTATTTCAAGAAGCTGTTCTTTTGATGTGAATTTCCCATTCTCTTCGCGCCAGTCAATTATCCGCTGTGCAAAAGCAGGGCCAATTCCGGGAAGTGCCTGCAACTCTTCTGCGGTGGCTGTGTTTATATTAATTTTCTCTCCGCTATCTACCCGCTCTTCAGTCCGGTTTGCTCTTCGGGTAGTATCTGCTTCCGCCAATTCAGCAACTGGGCCAGGCAATTGTGGCTGTGCTGCCGGTTCATACCGTGCCATAATTTGGCGGTGTTCCTGCTCTGCTACCGCACTTCTTTCCATGAAAACAGCTTCAAGTTCGGCATAATATTCAGGATCTATTGCAACAGAGGGGCTGTATAGTGCATTAATCGCAGTTAGCAGCACAAGTGTAGCAAATAAGAGTGATATTGCAATTCTCTCAGAGCGGTTTATCTCAAGCTTTTCTATAAAAAAGAATAATTTTCTCTTCATAAGGAACACCCGGTTTAATTCTGGCTATGAAATTACATTCTGAGCATTTTCAGCACAAACAGTAGAAATGCTTCCTTATATTTATGAGCAGAAAATGAGCCAAACCTTACACTTTTTTTTCGATGGGTAGTTTTATTAGTGAGATTAACGGGGTAAACATCAGCTGGAGTAAATCCGGTGAAGGCAAACCTCTTCTTTTTTTGCATGGCTGGGGCAGCAGTTCTGCTTCTTTTTTGCCTGTTTTGAACCGCCTTCAGCCTTTGAGAACCTGTTTTCTGCCCGACCTCCCTGGATTTGGCAACTCCGGTAAACCCAAACATCCGTGGACAGTTTCAGATTATGCGGATGCTACCGAAATTTTCATTCAAAAGCAGTTGCCTGATGGCCGTTTCGACCTGCTTGTTCACTCCTTTGGAGCACGCATAGCGATTAAACTCTTAACCCGCCCCGATCTTGCTTCCCGTATCGACAAAGTTATTTTTACTGGAGCCGCAGGGCTTGTGCCAAAACGGAGCCTATCCTATTACTTTAAAAAATACACCGCTAAATTGTTGAAGCTGCCTTTTCTAATTTTGCCTGCAAGTTTGCGCGATAGGGGCCTGAATCACCTCAGAAAAAGTTCTGTATGGAAAAGCCTGGGGTCATCAGATTATCAAAAACTTGGGGGGGTAATGCGCCAAACCTTTGTAAATGTGGTAACTGAGCACCTGGACGAGGAACTGCCAAAAATCTCTCACGAGATATTGCTACTCTGGGGCAGTGATGATACAGCAACACCACTTGAACAGGCTAAAAGAATGGAAGCAGGCCTAAAAAACTGTGCCCTTGTTACCATTGCCGATGCGGGGCACTATGCTTTTATCGATAAACCGGCACAGTTTGCAGCCATCGCAATAGCATACCTTGAACCGGAATAACAGGATTACTTAAAGATTATACTACAAGCTTATAACTTGTACATGTGCCCTCTTCTTTGCCGTTCTTCTCGCAATCTTCACGTTTTTCGAAGCCCTGGGTTGAGAATTCGAGAATTTCGCCCTTTTTATCGGTTCTTCTCCATCTCCATTCGCCTTTAATATCCTGGTATATTTCACATTTTGGCATAAATAATCACATTTATTTTTGTTTACATCCTTCTATATCCCACTTTTTTGAACCATTATCAACTTTTATCGGGTAAAGATGTTTTTTGGATTTCATCGCACAAAAACCAGAAGGATCGATTTACCTCTTATGCATCTGATTCATTACCTTGAAACAGAATAAACTAATTTGATATGGAAAATGAAAAAACACAGAGGCTGGCAATTTTAATTGATGCCGATAACGCACAGCCTGCTATCACCGAAAACCTGCTTGCTGAAATTGCCAAGTACGGCACAGCAAATGTAAAGAGAATTTACGGCGACTGGACCCAGCCACAACTGCGCAGCTGGAAAGAGCTCTTGCTTGAATATTCCATCC
>SLLL01000002.1 GCA_007134085.1 Balneolaceae bacterium | reverse complement strand
CACAGCTGCTGTGAATCAGAACAGGCAGATGCCGAAGAAGATTCTGCAAACAGCCATCACGATTGTGGGTGGAGTTTTATCTGTGCCTGCCACATTGGTGAAAGCGCACTCAGCGAATCCAACTGGATTGTCTCCTCTGTGGATGTAGAAGTCCGGCTCACGGAAAAAGAAAATCTTACCCCGTTCATTACTGCTATCGAACGGATACCACCTCTCCAAAACAAGCAAACCACTCAGCACGGCCCGCCCCTCTGGCTCGTGTACGATATATTTTTGAACTAATCCCACCCTTTTTATTGGGAAGAAAGGTGAATCCCCTCTCGAGAGGGGACAGATCAATGAGCGTTTAGCGAGTTGATCAGGGGTGTGTTAACGGAGCGTTGATTTGGCTGGTAGCCTGTACATGACTCACAGCACCCACTAACACACCCCTCGCTAAACTCATCCGGCTTTGCCGTTTCGTTTACGCATTTCCCCTCTTCCCAAACGGCCGGGATTTCGCTACCGCTCAACAAGAGGGGGGGCTTTTACCCTGCCCCACCTCCCAAACAGTTTCACTACACGATACTCAATACTCATGATCCATGATTAACAAACTCATAAAATTTTTCCTCCAAAATAAACTGATCGCCGTGCTTCTATTCCTGGCTCTGGCCGGGTGGGGAATTGCCACTGCGCCGTTCGATTGGGATATCGACTTTTTGCCTCGCGACCCTGTTCCGGTAGATGCCATCCCCGATATTGGCGACAACCAACAGATTGTCTTCGCCGAATGGCCGGGGCGCTCACCACAGGATATAGACGACCAGATAACCTATCCGCTCACCACCGCGCTGCTTGGGCTGCCCGGCGTGCGCACTATCCGCAGTAACTCTATGTTCGGTTTTGCTTCGGTGAACATCATTTTTGAAGAAGGGGTCGATTTCTATTGGATTCGCGCCCGGATTCTCGAAAAACTGAGTGCCCTGCCCGCCGGCACGCTTCCCGAAGGGGTTTCGCCCTCACTTGGGCCTGACGCTACAGCGCTTGGGCAGGTGTTCTGGTACACCCTCGAAGGTTTCGATGCCGATGGCAACCCAACCGGCGGCTGGGATCTTCACGAACTACGCTCAATTCAGGATTTCCAGGTTCGCTACGGGCTCGCAACCGCTCAGGGCGTGGCTGAGGTGGCGAGCATTGGTGGATTTGTACGCGAATATCAGGTTGATGTGGATCCTGCCGCACTGTGGGAATATGACATCAGCGTAACCGATGTGGCCAACGCCGTGCGCAACAGCAATCTTGATGTAGGCGCGCGCACGCTGGAAATGAACCGCGCAGAATATATCGTCCGTGGGCTCGGTTACATCCGCTCGGTGGAAGATCTTGAAATGAGTACCGTTGCAGTCCGTGGTGACGTGCCAGTGCTGATTCGTGATGTGGCCCGCCTTCAGCTTGGGCCGGCACAGCGCCGCGGCATGCTCGATAAAGGCGGAGCAGAAGCTGTGGGCGGCGTGGTTGTTGCCCGCTATGGTGAAAACCCGCTTCAGGTTATCCAAAATGTAAAGGATAAGATCGATGAGATTTCGGCGGGCCTGCCAAGCAAAGAGCTTGCAGACGGAACAATTTCTCAGGTGAAAATCGTGCCTTTTTACGACCGCACCGGCCTTATCTACGAAACGCTCGGTACCCTTGAGGAAGCTCTGACACTCCAGATTTTAATCACCATTCTGGTTGTTATCGTGATGCTAATCCATCTGCGCTCATCGTTTTTAGTTTCGGCATTGCTGCCTGTTGCTGTGTTGATGAGTTTTATCATGATGCGCTACTTAGGGGTGGATGCCAATGTGGTGGCGCTGGCAGGAATTGCCATTTCGATCGGGGTTGTGGTGGATATGGGCATTATCCTCACTGAAAATATGCTCCGGAACCTGGAAGAGGCCAATCCCGACAAAAATCGTTTTGAGATCATCTACGAATCCACAATGGAAGTGGCACCGGCAGTTATCACGGCACTTCTAACTACCATCGTAAGTTTTCTCCCCGTCTTTATGCTTCAGGACGCCGAAGGCAAACTGTTCGGCCCGCTCGCTTTCACCAAAACGTTTGTGCTGCTGGCCACACTGATTATCATTATCACCATGATTCCGCCATTTGCGCATTGGCTGTTTTCACGGAAAGCGGGAACCGATTCTGCCCGCCTTTTCTGGAACGGACTGATGGCACTCACCGGATTTGTACTTCTCTTTTTCATGGCCTGGGCTGGAGTTGTATTGCTTATCCTGGCAGCCAATAACTTTTACTGGAGATATACAACAGTTCAAACCAAAAACCCGGAACGCTGGCGGGATTATATAAACATAGCGGTCATTTTTGTGGTGATCGGCTGGATGCTGGCCATCAATTGGCTGCCGATGGGTTCGGGGCATTCGCAGCTTGCAAACTTCATTTATGTAGTGCTGATTGTTGCCGTACTGCTTGGCTTGTTCAGGCTTTTTATTCGGTTTTATAAGGAGATCCTTGCGTGGTTCCTTCAGAAAAGAGCCCTCTTTTTCATT
>SLLL01000044.1 GCA_007134085.1 Balneolaceae bacterium | reverse complement strand
GCACTCCTGTTTATTCAGGGGTGTGCAGATCAACGGCTTCCCGGTGTTGAAATTACCGTTCAACGGCAACCCGCCGAATTTGAAGAGCTTGAGGCACTTTGGATTAACTGGCCCCCGGTAGATCACAAGCAGGGAATGTCGAACGAAGAGGTGATGCTTCAGGTAATTGAGGCAGTAACAGAATCCGGCCTTGAAGTTCGCATTGCCGCATTTGATGATGATCTGAAGCAGCGAGCACGCAATCAGGTACAAGATCATATCACATCTTACAACCTGGTAAGCTACCACATAGTGCCTTTTTATGAGTGGTGGGTTCGTGATACGGGCCCTGCATTTGTTGAACTTGAAACCGGTGAAATGGCCGTAGTTAACTTCCGTTTCGACGCATGGGGCTACCTTTCTCCCGATGATGAAGATGCACAGATCGATGCTGATTTTGCCCGTAATCTCGGCATGCACCTAAACATGCCGGTCATTGAATCCGAACTAATCAGTGAGGGCGGCAACCGCGAAGTTAACGGCAAAGGCACACTTATGCTTACCGCCGCCGTTGAGGAAGGACGAAACCCCGGCTGGGCCCGAGAGGAGATGGAAGCAGAGTTTGAGCGACTTCTTGGCGTTTCAAATGTAATCTGGCTTGAAGAGGGCATCATCGACGATCAGCATACGTTTCTCGGCCCGCTTATGACTCACGAAGGCGTAGAGGCGTACACAGTGTTAACCACAAACGGGCATATTGATGAGTTTGCCCGCTTTGTTGATGAGCGTACCATTCTGCTGGGATACATCCCCGAAGAAGATCTGGAAGGCGACCCGATTGCGCAGGAAAATCATCTCCGAATGGAGAGAAACTACGAGATTTTGAGAAACTCCACCGACCAGGATGGCAATCCGTTTGAGATTATTCGAATGCCGCTCACCCGATCACTTGTACATACAATGCAGCCTGGCGATTATGTTTATGATATCATAAGCACGCTTGATTACACCGATGGCAATGAATTTCCAATTGGCGAAGAAGTTTATGTAATTGCTGCTGCAAGCTACCTCAATTTTGTTATTACACCCTCCGTAATAATTGGGCAGAAGTATTGGGAAGATGGAATGGATCCGGTAATTAGAGAAAGGGATGAGGAAGCAAGGCAAATACTGGAGCAAGTTTTTCCGGACAGAAACGTGGTAATGATCAATGCTGTGCCGGTTAATCTTGGTGGCGGGGGGTTGCATTGTGTTACCCTGCATCAGCCGGTATCAGGTGAGGCTAGCTATCCCTACGAGGCTGAAATGTAATCAAACATCAAATCAATACTCTTTTTTTCATGTATAGTAACATGCATCTTCTCGCCCCGTTTTTTTGTCTCACACTCTTTTTAGCCTGCAATGAAAATGCAGCGCCGGCAAATGAAACAGATCACACATCAGATGAATCAGCCTTATCCATCGATGAACAGCTACAAGGTGTGGTAGACAATTTTGGCTTAATGGGGCTTTCCGTGGTTCTTTTCGCCAATAATGATATCGCGTACGAAGGCACATTTGGCTACGCCGTATATGAAGCAGAAAGAGAGCTTACCCGTAATTCTATTTTCCGTATTGCCTCCATCACAAAAACAGTATCATCCATTGCGCTTATGCAGCTTGCTGAACAAGGTCTTGTAGATATCGATGCTGATATTAGCAACTATCTTGGCTGGGAACTGCGAAATCCCAATCAGCCCGATGAAGTGATCACCCTGCGGCACCTGCTTGGCCATACTTCAGGCATCCGCGACGGAGAGGGTTACGGCGCATTTACTGGTGATTTGTTTGGGAATAACATTCATATCAAAGAGCTCTTCACGCCTGGGGGTGCCTATTTCACTGATGATATGTTTGCCGATCACGCCCCCGGCGAGTTTTTCTCATACAGTAATGCAACATGGTCGCTGGTAGCAACCGTGGTAGAGTTGATTACGGGGCTGAGGTTTGATCACTATGCAAACCAACACATTTTTGAGCCGCTTGGTATGACTGCCTCTTTCAATGTCACCGATTTTGAACCGCACGAGTTTGCTACGCTTTATCGTATGCAAGACGGAATATGGACACCTCAGGTAGATTTTTATGAAGATTCACTCCCTCAGGAAAGAGCACCTGATCATTATGTTCCCGGCACAAACGGACTGTTGTACGGGCCACAGGGAAATTTGCGCATCGATACAGAATCACTTGCAACCCTCGCACTAACGCTGATGCATGGAGGTAAGTGGCAGGGGGCACGAATTCTCGAAGAAACCACATTGAACAATATGGTTGAACCTCACTGGGAATACGACGGAACCAACGGTGATACCTGGGATGAGTTCTGGATGTCGTACGGACTGGGGATTCATCACATAACCAACAGAGAAGGGAAAGATGTTATTTTCCCGGGCCGCACGCTGTTCGGGCATGCCGGTATAGCATATGGTTTGTTGAGTGATATGTATGTTGACCCGGAAACAGGTTCCGGAGTGATATTTATCACAAATGGCAGTAACCGCCCGTTTGAGTATGCTG
>SLLL01000259.1 GCA_007134085.1 Balneolaceae bacterium | reverse complement strand
CCGCTTATATGCAAACTGAGATCGACCAGATGATGATTCAGCTTGACGGTACAGCTAACAAATCAAAACTGGGTGCCAACGCGATACTTGGTGTATCTATGGCGGTTGCAAAAGCAGCTGCACAGTCAGCAGGGCTCCCGCTTTGGAGATATCTTGGTGGTGTAAACGCAAAAGTGCTGCCACTGCCTATGATGAACATCATCAACGGCGGCTCACACGCAGACAACAATGTTGACCCGCAGGAATTCATGGTAATGCCATCCGGCGCAGCTTCATACAGCCAGGCAATCCAGATGGGAGCCGAAATTTTCCACAACCTTAAAAAAGTACTCTCATCAAAAGGCTACAACACAGCCGTGGGCGATGAGGGTGGGTTTGCTCCTAACCTGAAATCAAACGAAGAGGCTATTGAGGTAATTCTTACCGCGATTGAAAAAGCCGGTTATACCCCGGGTGATGATGTGCTTCTTGCACTTGACCCAGCTGCAGCTGAGTTTTACAATGCAGAAAGCGGCCTCTACGAATTTAAGTGGAGCGATGGATCCAAGATGGATTCTGATGCCATGGCCGAGTACTGGGTAAAATGGACCGAAAAATATCCGATTATCTCCATTGAAGATGGCATGGACGAGAACGACTGGGACGGATGGAAAACCCTTACAGACGCTATCGGTGATAAGGTACAGCTTGTAGGTGATGATCTTTTCGTTACCAACACCACACGGCTTGCAGAGGGTATCAAGAAAAATATTGGTAACTCTATCCTGATTAAAGTGAACCAGATTGGCTCGCTCACTGAAACGCTTGATGCGATTGAAATGGCTCACAAAAATGGATATACAGCTGTTATTTCTCACCGTTCAGGTGAAACAGAGGATACAACCATTGCAGATGTTGCTGTAGCAACCAACGCGGGGCAGATCAAAACCGGTTCTATGAGCCGTACAGACCGTATTGCAAAGTACAACCAGCTTCTGCGAATTGAAGAGGAACTTGGCGAAAGCGCTCTTTTCCTCGGAAGAGATGTATTCGGCCTCTGATAATTAGCCGATAAACCCATTCAATGAAAAACCGTGCAGGAATTTTAGTGCTGATCAGCACCGGTGTAATCATCGGTTTACTGATCGCTGAAATTCTTGTGCGGATTTTTTTGCCCCAAAACCGGCTCACCACCTGGATAGAGATGCACCCCGATGGGTTTATGATGAACCAGAAAGGTGTAACGGCTATCCATCACTTCAACGAACGGGCCGCAGAATACAGGCTGAATCAACTTGGTTTACGTGGTGATGAGCTATCCCCGGGCGACGGCCTGAATATTCTGTTTCTGGGAGACTCATTTACATTCGGGCTTCTTTTGGCAGAAGAGGATACGTTTATTGCAAAACTACAGGATAAAGTGAACAGCGCTTTTCCCGATAGACGCATAAATTTGCTGAACGGAGGTATCGGCGGTGCTGGATTAGCCGATTGGCCGCTCTGGCTTGAAGAACTTGGCACCGAGATTGCACCCGATATGATTATCTATATGATGCATACCGATGATATAGGCCGTTCAATATCAAAAAACCTCTTTGTAGTGAACGAAGCAGACTCTTCACTAACACAGAGCCAGCGCTGGCAGCCCCGGCAATTTATGATGAAAACCGGCAGGCAGAGATGGTACAGAGCTCTTCAGCGGCGATCAGATCTGATGAATTTACTGGTAGGTATTGCATGGGATAAATTCTACTTCAAAGACCTTACCAACGGGTTTGATGAGGAAACCACACAAGTGATAATCCCTACGGGAGAGCGGAGATATATAGAATCGGGTTACTCTAATTTGCTGGGTTTGCTTCTGTTTGAAAGGTTAAGTAACTGGTGTATGGACAATAAATGCACCATTGCGGCGTCAACAACCGGTTTTTTTGGTTTTGGGGAGGAGAACTACTACACTACTCCTTTCTATCAAAAAATCAGCGATCAAGGCCTGCACTCAATGCCCTTCTTCGATAATACCGAGTGCATGGTAGATAAAACCGGTGGCAGTAAAGATGAGATAATTATTGAAGGGGATGGCCATCCAAATGAAGCAGGCGCAGCACTAATAGCAGAGTGCAGCTGGAACTGGCTTCAGGAACTCATCAGGGAGGTACCTGATGAGAATTAAATCACTGGCGCTGGATGGCTACAGAAATCACGAAAAAACGGTGGTTGATTTTTCACCGCATTTGAATCTCATCACAGGATCAAACGGTTCAGGCAAAACCAGCCTGATTGATGCCATCCACTACCTCTGTATGTCGCGCAGTTTTGTAGCCTCGAGCGACAGGTATGTAGTAAATCATGACAGTAAATATTTTATGATTCATGGCCATTTTGAGGGGGAGATACGAGAGTCGTTCAAAATTAGCTGCAGCTACAGCAGGGGAGAAGGAAAGAAAATTTTTGTGAACGATAGCCCCCTCGATCGGTTTTCTGACCTGATTGGACGGGTGCCTGTGGTAGTTCTGAGCCCGGAAGATTTGAAATTAACCAGCGAAGGCCCGGTAGAGCGCCGCTCGTTTTTGGATAGTATGATCAGCCAGATTTCGCCGGCCTATTTACGGAACCTCATCGATTACAGAAAAATCAGAAAACAGCGAAATAAACTGCTTCAGGAGCACAACGGGCCGTTAAGCCTGCTGAGGACTTATCTGGAGCCGTGGGATATGCAGTTAATTGCAACCGGATCAAAGATCATAGAGAAACGGGCGGAGATTCTCGAAAACTTTAAAGCTTACCTGCTGAACCAGTATCAACAAATAACCGGGCACGACATTCAGCCCTCGCTTGAGTATCAAACCATTGCCCCGGGCCTTAAATCCGCTGAAGAGATTGCAGCAGAATTTGCAAAGCAGATTCAGGATAATTTCGAAAAGGAAGCAGAACGCCAGCAAACCATGATTGGCCCGCACCGGGACGAAGTTGTTTTTTATCTGGATGGTGCAGAGCTGAGAAATTACGGATCGCAGGGGCAGCACCGGCTATTTTCAATGGCGTTAAAAATGGCTCAGTTATTTTACTATACCGACCAGCTCGACGATCGCCCGATTATGCTGCTGGATGATCTTTTTGGCAATCTTGATCAGCAAAAAACAGATATTATTACCGAAGCACTTACGAAACATCCGGGACAAACGTTTATAACTTCTGCATCCCAAAAGCCATTTGATGAGTCTCTTTTTCAGGGCAGCAGTGAGAATTCGTGGTTTACGGTAACATCAGGCATGGTAACTCAAAAAGTTTAAGATGGCATTTGGCAGATCACCCAAACCGATTAATGAGCTCTTAAAAGAGTTCATGAAAAAAATTCCTCAGCAGTCTGAGCTGAAGCGGGGAATGGTGCTGCATCAATGGCCCGATGTGGTGGGTGAACAGATCAACGCAGTAACAAAAAATCTTAAGTTTGAAGGCAACAAGCTTATCGTAACCGTATCCACTGAGGCATGGAGATACGAACTGCATGCCAACCGGTATTCCATAGCAAAGCGGCTCAACGAAAAGGTTGAATCTAAAGTAGTTAAAGAAATTATTGTACGAACATGATCAGATAATATGTATTTTCGGTAAGAATGAAATTTCTACAGTTTATATCAGATCGCTTTAAGAGCTTCTTTTCGGGCAGTAACATTGCACGCACGGAAGAGACAGACTCCGGTACGTTTCAAAGCCGCGAAAAAGTAATTGCGTTCACCATTGCCACTGTTATTGCACTCTCTCTCTGGTTTATTGTAAACCTCAGCCGGGATTTTAACATTACCATTCAGGTACCCATTCAGCTAACAAATCTGCCTTCTGATCTTACCATCAGCAATGAAATCCCGTCAACTGCATCGGTAAATCTTACAGGTGAAGGCTGGAAATTGATTACGGTTTATGGCAATCCGCCCAGGGTACTGGTTAATGCAGAATTGCAGCAGGTGAATCTCACCGAGCAAATAAGAAATCAGGTAGGGGCATTTTCTGATTTGAACATTGTGCAAGTGGAGCCGTCACAGCTGGTTATTGAAACTGAGCGAAAAGCCACAAAACGTGTTCCTCTCATAAGCCTCGTGGATGTTAGCTTGCGAGATCAGTATGGTTTTTTAAGTGATCCTGTTACTGTACCAGACAGCGTTACCCTTACCGGGCCGGAATCGGTGCTTGCTGATATCACTGAGTGGGAAACAGAGCAAATGGAAAAGCGTGGGATAACCCAAAGTACCGAAGCAGAGGTGAGAATAAGGCCGGGCTCGCAGGGCGTAACAGTATCGCCTTCAAGAGCTACAGTTTCTCTGGAAATTGCTGAGTTTACTGAAGCCGAAATGCGGGTTCCCATCCGTACAAGAAATTTGCCAAGCGGACGCGCAGTTACGTATAATCCATCAACCATTACCGTACGGTTTGATGTGCCACTGCACCAATTTTCGCAGGTGGAAGGTACACGTCCGTTTCAGGCATTTGTTGATTACAACGATATTGAAGGAGACGACTCCGGCAGGGTAACACCCGAAGTTGAGATTGCAGACAGCGGATATATTGTCCGCATAAGGAGTTTCCATCCGCCGAGGGTGTCGTACTTTCGGGTGATTGAGGATTAGCCCTAATCCTGTTGTGCTTCAGCGGCGGTTTTTTTGTATGGACTTATTACCTCGCTGATCTCTTTCGCGCCGGGGAAAAATTCCAGGACCTTCAGCAGCACTTCATCCACAAGTACATCCGGGCATGAAGCACCGGAAGTGAGGGCGATTTTTAACCCGTTCTTATCTACAGGCAGCCAGTTTTCTGTGGTGAGGATCTCCTTTTTCCACTGGTTAAAGTGCTGAATCTTTTCAGGAGAATCGAACTCGCCTGCATCACGCACATGATAAGTTGGGCAGTGGTGTTCAAGAATTTCTACAAGATGCATAGTATTCGATGAGTTATAGCCACCCACAACAATGGCAATATCCGGCTTGGCATCGGCAAGAGCGTACGTAGCGGATTGATTTTCATTCGTAGCGTAGCAGAGCGTATCAGATGTATCTGCAAAGTGATTCAATACCTCTTTTTCGCCGAATCGCTCGGCAGCAGCCTGCTTCAGAATATCCATCACCTCCTGCGTTTCGGTAGCCAGCATGGTGGTTTGGTTGATAACCCCGAAAAACTCAAGGTCTTTCAGCGGATTGAATCCTTCGGTACACTTGTGGCCAAAGTAGGTGTCGAAATCATCAAGAGGGCGTTTTTCTGTGAGGATGTCTGCAAGAATGTGTGCTTCATCAGGATTCAACACAACCACGACAGGAGAATGATCTGCGCTGTGGGAGAAGGTTGCACGGGTTTCTTCATGCGTATGTTTACCGTGTACAACCAGGCTGTACCCTTTTTTACCAAGCTGATTGCCACGCTTCCATACTTTTTCAACAAACGGGCAGGTGGTATTGTACTGATAGGGGTCGATTCCGCGTTTCTGCAGTTTTTCCTGAATTTCAAGTGTAGTGCCAAATGCGGGCACAATTACAATATCATCGGCATTCAGCGAGCTGATCGGCACCAGTTCGGTACCGTCTGTTTCAAACAGAAACTTAACGCCTTTTGCCTGTAAATCTTCATTTACAGTTGGGTTGTGAATCATCTCACTAAGCAGGTAGATGTTCTTGCCGGCATTCTTCTCAACTGTTCGGTAAGCAATATCGATGGCATTTTCCACGCCATAGCAAAAACCGAAGTGCCGGGGTATCAGAAAAGAGACCGGGCCAAAATCTAACAGAGTGGGCTCAAGATCCTTCTTGCGCGGATCGGTAACCGCATTCGCCTCTTTTACATTTTTAATGATGGGCGATTTGTACATCGCCGGAATTTCAAACTTTTTGCGCGCCATAAATTTTTTTGATTTTTCTCTGCTTCAAAGATACAAACTCTGAAAATTAAACTTGGGTGCTTCTTTTGATTGGTGATGAATGGACTCTAACAAGGTTCAGCACTAAAATAATTTCAGAGAATCCATGCGGAATGCGTACCTTTGTGCAAACATTGTTCAACAATACCCTGTCTGATACGTTTTCTGATACACTTTTTGAGCTCACCTTGTTCTTATTTGTTACCTAAAACGCGCTTTAGCCGGGAGAGAACCTTCGGCATACAAAAATCAAATGCGAAGAAATGCGCTGGTTGAACCAAATTTTAGAACACTAAGGCCACCGCGAAAGAGCGTAATTTTGCGAAGCCGAACAACTTATACTTTACACAGATGAATATGACTTCTTTCTCAGAGCTGGGAATACAGCCTGAAATCCTCAAAGCTGTTGACGAAATGGGCTTTGAAGCACCAACACCAATTCAAAACAAAACCATACCGGCTATTTTGAGCGGCAATGATGTGGTAGGCCATGCCCAAACCGGAACAGGTAAAACAGCAGCATTTGGCATACCTGCCATTCAGATGGCAGATAAAGGTTCAAGAACGCCAAGCGTGCTGATACTTTGCCCCACGCGTGAGCTTGCGATACAGGTTACCGGTGAGTTGATTAAACTTGCCCGGTTTACCGATGGTGTATTTACAGTTCCTGTTTACGGAGGCCAGCCGATTGGCCGGCAGCTGAATCAGCTCAAAAAGGGAGCTCAAATTGTTGTGGGTACACCCGGCAGGGTGATTGACCACCTGAAGCGCGGTACATTAAAGCTCGGATCCCTGAAAATGGTTGTACTTGATGAGGCCGATGAGATGCTGAATATGGGCTTTCGCGAGGATTTGGAAGAGATTTTAAGCTACAGCCACGGTAAATCCCAAACGGTGATGTTTTCTGCTACAGTTCCAAAAACTATCCGGCAGATTATGAATCGCTGGATGGAAGATCCTGAGATGATTAAGGTGGAAGGCAAAGCAGAAACCGCTGCAGGAATCGATCAGTTTGTGATGGAAGTGCGGGACTCAGTACGTCCTGAGGCTGTTTCACGCGTGATGGATATGGGTAATTTTAAACTTGCCCTCGTATTCTGCAACACCAAACGCATGTGCGATAATCTTGTGCAGGACCTGCAATCTCGCGGTTTCTCAGCCGATGCACTGCATGGTGATATGAGCCAGAATGTGCGCGATAAAGTGATGCAAAAATTCAGGTCCGGCCAGATAGAGATGCTTGTGGCAACAGATGTAGCTGCACGAGGGCTGGATGTAGAGAATGTGGATGTAGTATTTAATTACGATATACCACAAGACCCCGAGTATTACGTGCACCGGATCGGACGAACCGGAAGAGCCGGCCGTTCAGGAATGGCCATTACATTTTCATCAGGCAGAGGAAGAAAAAAGATTCGTTTCATTGAAAAAATTATCAGAACACGTTTGCAGCCATTGCCAATGCCTTCTGTGAGAGAGGTTGAGATTTCAAAAATGGACAAGCACATTGATGAGCTTTTTGACACCCTGAACGCGGGTGGCCTCAGAGAGTACATCGAGCAGCTTGAACCGATTGCCGAAAGCGGATTTACACCTATAGAAATTGCCGCTGCACTCTTCAAATTGAAGGTTGATTAAAGCAAACCTGTAGCGCGTACCTCCCCGTCCGCATCTTATACTGACTAGCCACATTGAAGCGTTTGAAAAACCTTCAATCGTGGCGGTTTTCAATAGCAGAAGCGTTTAAGATACCTTTTCCAAAGGAATCCCTACTATTGGGGCAATCGTGGCGGATTACGGCCATCAATTTATTTCGATGAATTGCCACTGAGCACAGAAAATTCAGTGCTCAGTGGCAACAAAAAAAGGCACAAATAGTTTTCTGCGCCATTTCACATATGATTTTTTACTGTTCAGATGTTAGTTTTTAGAAAAATTATCATCTAAAAAAATCCTGTCATGAAAAGAACCATCACGAACCCCGTTATTAAAGATGAAGTAACTTTTGTAAAAACTGCTGAAGAGACAAACGGCGAAGTTACAGAACTGCGCATAGTCCTTCAGCCGGGCGGAAAAAACGACCTGCACTATCATACATCCTATTCCGAAACCTTCACGGCTTTGGACGGCAAACTTGGGGTTATGCTGTCTGGAAAAGAGAAAAAAATACTCGAACCCGGAGAATCCGTTTTTGTTGAGAAGGGCAAACCCCATGCATTCTTTAATTCCGGCGACAGTGAAATTACATTCAAGGTAGAGTTAAAGCCGGGGCACACTGGTTTTGAAAATTCACTGCGTATTATGTATGGTTTGGGCAATGATGGTTTACTCAACGAAAAAAGCATGCCCAAAAATATTCATCATCTTTCAGTGATAGCACGTATCAGTGATATGCGGTCAGCAAACCCATTTTTGAACCTTTTCACGCCACTGTTTCTCTTTCTCGGAAAGCGAGCAGAAAAAAACGGGCTTCAAAAAGAGCTGATGGACAAATATTGCGTTTGAGTCAAATGAAAATGTAGTGCGGACGTCCCCGTTCGCAACATGAAGTTATTAGCCAAATATGCCAAAGATATGCCAGGGGCAGAAGCGTTTGAAAAACCTTTTCCAAAGGAATCCCATTGGGGCAGTCGTGGCGGATTACGGGCATTCAACTAATTGAGAAAAATTGCCACGGAGCACAGAAAAAACAGTGCTTCAGCGGCAAGAAAAGTACAAGCGAGAAGAAATTCTACAACATAGAAAAGCACAAACGGGACGTTTGCGCTATTTTTCTCTTTGTTTCAGTAGCAATAAAAAGAGGCACGAGTAAATTACCCGCGCCTGTTCACAATCAGTTTCCTACAAAGAAAACGGCATTTGCCATTAGCAGCTTTCCGTTTTCCCAGAAACCACGGAAGAGCGGATTATCAATCATATAGATAACTTGCCCTGAGCCGTGCTGTTGAACGCCGAAGTTGAGAGTATCTTCGAGAAGTGACTGCGCTTGATGCCCGGCAAAACCACTGATGTGGGCATTACCGCGTGACGTACCCACATTCCATCCGGAGTCGAGATAGCTAAACGCAGAGGCATCTGTTTTCAGAGAGAAGTATTCGGTATCCATGCCAAATGCGAGTGGGTGCGTGGTGTCGAGAGTTACCCGATAAATAGAGCCGGGTGTTCGGCTGCTCGCTGCTCTTCGGGTTCTGTCGCCATAGGGTTGAAGCAGATCATCAGATGAGGGTTCGGCATCAGGAGCCACTTTTCGCTGAAGCTGGAAACCATTTCTTCCTGCCAGAACGGAGTTAGCCTGCCCGAAGAGGATAAGCTTACCACCGTCTCGTGTCCAGGCACTTAATCTTTCAATGCCCGCATCGGTTAATACACCCCTATAGTTGCCTGATGGCAGAACAATGGTATCATAATCATTCAGGTTGGCACGCATCAGGTGATCGGCGTGTAGCATGGTAGCCGGGTAGCCCAGCTGATGGTCAAAAAAGTGCCAGATTTCACCGGCATTGAGTGATGCGGTTCCCTCGCCGATAAGCACTGCAACACGCGGCTTATCAATAAAGCGCAGGTTGGATGATCCAAAATCAGATCCTGAGGCCACAAATCCCGTTGATACACCTACCACATTTCGCTGATGAGATTCTGCAGCATTCCGGATTATTTCATCAAACCGGCCACCCAGGCTGCGATTATTATCGCGGGTGATGACCAGAGTTCCCCGATGAAAACTGTTCCCTTCAATTTCAAAGTCAACCTCAGAAAAACGGCTTCTCACACCTTCCCGGGTAATCTCTGCCAGGAACCGGGCATCATCCATGCTATCCCAGGATAGCAGATATGCATATGGACGTGCAGCTCCTGAAACTTCGCTTTGCCGGAAATCATCTGCAGAAATGGATTGATTTGGATTGATTCGGCTCTCAAGAGCGTATCCCTCAAGCCCAAAACGGTAATGCGCCTCCCAGGCTGTGATATCGTAGGTAACGGAATCGGCCAGTTCGGGATTAGGCTCAAAAAACACACGCACAAGATTTCCCTGTGGCTGGTAAGCACTTATCAGAATATCATCCGCTTCAATGCGCACACTTTCATTTTCTACAGTGGCAAAGTTGAAGCCATTGGCATTTCTGGCAGAGCCCGAAGTTCCATATTCTATTTGAAGGTTATCAAGAAAAGAGAGCAGGTTATAAATTTTATCGGGGTTATTATCCGCCTTTACAACAAAGGTTTTATACGTGCCGCGGGCATTCGTTGCGGATGTTTCAAAAAACTCGGCAAAGGCATCTATCATCTGTTCAGAATATCTGGATGCAACCTCAACGGTTGACATCCCCGTGGTGTGATGTTGCAATAGCCGCATAGCCAATGTAAGTGTATCTCCTTCAGCTTTTTCTATGGCAAGGCCGGCCAGGCTGTGGCCGGGCATCTCATAGGTCAT
>SLLL01000018.1 GCA_007134085.1 Balneolaceae bacterium | reverse complement strand
GATAAACAGGTATTGTTAAAACTCCGGCACACTCTATCCAGTGGTAATGAAGCACACTTTTTTTTCTGATAATCTGATGAGCAATAAACTTAACATGCCCAAGCGTACTAACCCCGGTTATCTTGAACTCGTTTGATTCAATCAAATCTCTGTATAGCAGGTAGAGGTAGTCAGATTTCTTGTAGGCAAAACGAATAGGAGGTGCTACAAATAGTTTGCAGGGATTGCTGCAGCCAAGCTCAGAGTAGAGATCCTGTAGTTGATTAAGCTTCTTCATGCTTCAGGGTTGAATCAAAAAAAGTATTGTAAGCCGAATGAATGTACGGTGCCAAACCCGGTGGAGAAAGGCACAAGCGCGTAATTTATCCGTATCGGTTCAATCTCCATGCCAAGGCCAAAACTGAGTGGACGCTCCGTTGGCCCAAATCGGTAACCAGCCTGCAGGTAAAAGAGATTGCTTACATCAGCATTCAGTGCTACACTGAAAAATCCTTCATCAGGATCACGGTCAATAAAATCACTGGTAGGGTTCTCTTCAAGTGGTTTGCTCCAGTCAAGATAAACTGAAAGGAGCACGGGTAAATCGTTTGCGCCCGGTGTGGTGAAATCAATCAAACTTAGTGCAGCACCCAGATTAAATGTGGCAGGTAAAATAGTGGATTGAAGATCGAGGCTTTCCATTTTACCCAGATTGTTAACTGATGCCGCAGTATGTACGCGTCTGTCAAGGAATTCAACCGCAACTCCCGCATTTATGGCATATCCATTTGCCCTGAATTGAAAAACCTCTTCCCGTAAATATTGTGCTGTTGCACCTATTGAAACAGGGCCAAATGAATGCGCAAAGGCCCCTGCCAGCGAGAGGTACCCGATGGAAAAATCGCCAGCTGAGGGCCCGGGCCTGTCTCTCGCTTCAAATCCATCTGCTCGCGAGTTGTATATGCCGGCAGCAAATGCAGAGTTTCCGCGTAACAAGTTAATCGCTGCAAACTGATTGTTTACACCGGAGATCCAAAGCGTGTAACTGGCATCAAGGCTGGATTGATCTTCAAGTGCGAGAAGTGCAGGATTGGTGTAGATGGCAGATGGCCCTGTTAATACTGCTGTGGAAGCTTCTGATATGGCCAGAAGTCGGGAAGACGGGCCAATGTTGAGGAAATCTAGCCCGCTGCCGGTATCTTGCGCTACAACTGAAACCGTTGTTAAAAATGTTAGAAACAGGAAGAAAATCTTTTTCATTATGCTTAAATATGAAGCCTGATTGAAAAAACATGCATCGATGAAAACTGTGAAGGCTCTCTCACAAATGCATAGTCTATGGATGGAGAGAACCTGTCGTAAGGTAAATGTAGAGAAAATCCTGCAGTAGGTTGCAATTGATTTTCACCGCCTGCATCATAAAACTCAAATCCACCTCTTATGGTTACTCGCTCGTGCAGTGAATAGCGGCTGCCGGCGCGTAAAAAAGTAGTTTGAGAGGTTTCCTCCGTCCTAACCATAGGGGGGAATCCATCAAAAGTTAAAGTTCTTATTAAGGGATTTGCCCGCAGTACATCCGATGTTTGAAACCGAAACTCAGCATCAAAACTTACAAGCCAGTCATCAGAAATCTCATAGGCAGCACCGGTTATCAGCCTCAGCGGAAAACTGTATGTATTCACAGAACCTGCAGTTTGCCCGAAAAGATCGGTTGAATCGAACCGGTATTCAGAAAGCAGATCTTTAACTGCTACTGCAAATGTAAGATTGTTTGTGACTGCAACCCGCAGCCCGGCATCTATGCCAACATTCTGTGTGTTAGGCAGTTCCGAATGGTAATTTGCAAGATTATACTTGATGCCAACTCCCGCCCATATGCGCTCGGAAAACCGAATGGCAAAATTACCGATAAGCTGAAATTCATTTACAGAGAGCATACTTGTATGGTATCCGCTTGATGTACGCCCATCAATATTACCCACCCTTGCATTGAGTAAACTAATGGAAAGCCCGGCAGATGGCGGCATCTGGATATTGGCTGTTACCATGTGCAGCTGGCGGTCGAACCGGAGTGCTGCGGTGGAAAAATCAAGCTGGATTGATTCGGTGGGAATTGCAGCCATGGCAGGATTGTAGTATGCATAACTGCCCTCCTGGTGTACGGCTGTCATCGCATTACCCATAGCCATCCCTCTGGGTGAAAAGCCCATCCGCGAAAAAGAGCCGGCATAACCACCGGATTGTGCCACGGCATCAGCAGCTCCAAAACAAACCATCAGAATAAATAATAAAATGGGTTTAACTGACTTCATCCGATGTTTATTCAATGAGTAAAATTTTACCGTTTGCTCTGCCATCCGGCGTTTCCACGGAGTAAAAATAGGTACCTGCACTTAATACTCTTCCCGTATCATCACGCCCATCCCAAAGGGTTTCGTACGCACCGGCAGTTGATATAGATTCCACAGCAAGCGTTCGCACCGGGTTCATCCCAAAATCGAAAATTCGGATAGTTGCACTGCCGGCTCTGCTCGTCTCAAATTTAATTCGTACAACAGAATGTACATTTGGTGAAAAAGGATTTGGATACGCATACGCATCAACATCGGG
>SLLL01000223.1 GCA_007134085.1 Balneolaceae bacterium | reverse complement strand
TCATTGATGGAAGGGATAGAAACGCCTGTGCTGCGGCTGCAGTTAAAAACCTTTCTGAAAGTGGCGTACTTATTTTTGATGATACCAATCGCTCAAAATATGCCGCTGGAATTGAGCTTTTAAAACAAAATGGCTTCAGGCAGCTGCCTTTTGCCGGGTTCAGCCCTATTGAGTTTTTGGAGTGCGAAACATCCATTTTCTACCGAGACAAAAACGTGCTGGGTATTTAATCTGAATTCTCACTGTTTTCTTCGCGCCTGCGATAGACTAAGAAGAGCCCTGCAAACCCTGAAGAGAAAAGAAGTATTGTACCGATAAAGGCAAGCATGTTTCCTGTTTTGTACCAAACCGGTTCGAGAGTCATTTCAAGGGTGTGTTCACCTGCCGGAATTTCAAATCCACGTAGTACATAATTTGTACGAATCACGTCAATGTCTTCACCATTCAGCGTGGCATTCCAGCCCGGTGGGTACCAGATTTCACCAAGTACCATAAAGCCCGGCTCCTCTCTTGAGATCTCAACAGTGATGTGATTTGCGTTGTAGGTTGTCACAACGGCAGTTGCTGTTGTGTCTTGATGCACTGAAATGTTAAGCTCTTGTGCAATAAATGCCGTTTCTGATGGATCAAAATCATCCGAAATCCGTCGCAGTACAGCCGGCTGATCGGGCAGTATTTCAACAGAATCCACAAAAAATGCTTTTGGCAGTACATTTATATTTTCAAGGACCGAGCCTATTTCCTCCTGATAAACAACTTCAAGCCCAGGCAAGCGAAGTGGCTGCATGTGCGTAACAAATATCACGTTCAGCATGCTTAGTACACCATTATTCAGTCCGCTGGAACCTGAGAAAATTGCCTCATCAATCAGATCCTGATAGTAGCTAAGTTTAGCTCCGGAGTATCCGCCTGCCGATGGGTAGAAGTAACTCGGTGTTGCGTTGTTAAACGCATTATCAAGAAATGGAAGCGTTCTGTATGGCCATCCCTCTTCGCTTAAATTATTTTCAGTAATAAACTGATCTAATGGCCGCTTTTGGCGTTCTATTACATCTTCGCGTGAAAGGTTTTGATCTACAAGAGAGCGATCGCTCAAATAGCGAGAATCAACCGAAATCAGGTCGTAGGCGAGAATCATACAGAGAGCAATTCCACCAACAGAAAGAGGGATTTTTCGAATTCCCATCCCCCATAAAATTCCGGCACCAACCAAAAACAGGAGTGCAAAACGGATGGTATCGGCAGTGGCCTTTGCCTCCCGCTCGGGAATGAGCTGTGTTTGAATTATCCTCGAAACCGTTTGCGATACCGCGGGATCTTGCACTGAAACCTGATTCTGAGCAGCAACCCGTTGTGCTAAATCTTGCCGCTCTCCGGGCTTCTCAAAAGAGAGCATCTGCAGGCCAATGAAGACAGCGATTAGTGCAAGGCCTGTTGAAACTAATATCGGCGTTTTCCAGCTGTTTTTGTTGCCTTTTTTGATTTGATCGCCCACCCATTCAAAACCCATCACAGCAGGAATGGTAAAACAGAAAACAGTAACCATAAGCCACATCTCAGGAACCCTGAATTTATCAAAGAGCGGAAAATAGTCGAACATGAGATTGTTCAGTGCACCAAAATGTTCGCCAAGAGAAAAAAGCAGTGTAGCTATGCCCGGGCCAAGAAATACCCATTTCAGTTTATGGTTCGATTTGAGGGCGCCAATAACAAAAAAAAGAAATGCCAAGGCACCAAAATAGTGTGGCCCGCTGGTAAAGATTTTTGGGCCCCAGTAGTAATCTGATCCCCCAAATGCACCCGGTATTAATAGCGTTAACAACTCGCCCCATCCTTGCGACCATGCAAATGCATACTCCCGGGCAAGGCCATCGGTGCCGGCCAGTTCCGATCCGCCCCGCATACTGAATGATGAATATTCGAATGTACTCCAGTAGAGTTGTATTGAGATTAGAACAGCCGTAATTGCCGCACCAATCAGCCATCCGGTGTGCATCGCAAAAGGTTTTGACTCACCTGATCGAATAGCCTTTACCAAATCATAAATAAACAGCGTGCCCAGCGGGAACAGGAAAAAATACGTTACCTGTGGATGATACGCCCGCAGGTGAAGGGTTAAAGCCAGGCCAAAAATGAAGAATACAAGCAAGCGGTTCAGTTTTGTGCGTGTCATCAAAAAATAACCCACATAGAGCCAGGGGATGTAGATATAGGCCAAAAATTTGGCATTGTGCCCCGCACCAATAATGATGGGAATATATGTGGTAAACCCGATGATGATAGCACCAAAAACCGAAGGCAATGTGCGAAAACCCATTAAAATGAGCATCAGATAAGCGCCGGCAAGAAGAATCCACATTTCGGCGGCAGGGTAGATAAACTGCAGCGCACGAAGAATGGTATTATCGATATTGCTAATTTGCGGCGGGTGCGATATGGTTGTGGCCGGCATCCCCGAAAACATGTTGGCTGCCCAGTGTGCTGTTTCATCGTACTGCTGCTGATGCTGAATGAGCGACTCTGCCCCGGCTCTCCATTGCAGAACGTCGTGCCCCATATATTGCTGACCACCCAATATCGACGCATGGAAAAGAAAAAGCG
>SLLL01000079.1 GCA_007134085.1 Balneolaceae bacterium | reverse complement strand
TTACGGAAGTTAAACCTTTTCAAATATCTTAGAAAATTGAGTTGCCCCTTAAAAAGCCTTTTTTTTTGGTGATGCTCAGCCTACCTTTCAGTAATGATTAATCTGAATGTAACATCACTTTCCAAGCGGTTTGGTTCGAATCTGGTTTTTTCTGATCTCACATTCTCTGCAGAATCTTCTGTTTTGGGAATTGCAGGGAGCAACGGGTCAGGCAAGTCCACCCTTTTGAAGTGTTTGTCCGGCTTGATGAAACCTTCGTCGGGCAAAAAAGAGTGGCTTGTTGATGGTAAACCTTTAGGCCCTGCCTCTCTGAAACAGCTGATGGGATTTGCGGCGCCATACATTCAGCTTTATGAAGAGCTTACTGTTCTCGAAAATCTGCAGTTTATTGTTGATATCAAGAAATCATCAGAAACAGAAGAGAGCGCCGTACTTCTTGAAAAACTTGGAGCCGCAGAATTTGCCGCATCCCATTTTGGGGAGCTCTCAACAGGGCAACAGCAGCGGGCAAAACTGGCTGCCGCTCTAATTCACAAACCTCAAATTCTAATTCTCGATGAGCCCGGCTCCAACCTCGATGAAAAAGGACGAACCGTTATCGAGCAGATTACAGAACAGTTCAGAAACGAAAATGGATTTGTTCTGCTTGCATCCAATCAAACTCATGAACTTGATCTTTGCGATCGCGTAATTCACTTGCAAAACCGATAGAAAACTATGTACACCAATCAGGATAAAGAACTTGCACGCCAGCTTTTAACCCACAGTGTTGAACTTCAGGATGGAGAAAATATTCTTCTTCAACTCATCGGGCTTAACGGAATCGGGCTGATTCGCGCCCTTGCCGAAACTGCCCGGGAGATGAATGCCCACCCCTTCATCAAAATTGAAGATCCCGAAACCAACCGGCTTCTGTTTGAAATGGGAGATGCTGCATTCTGGGAAAATCAGGCAACTGCTGACCAGCTCCCGCTCATGAAACAGATGGATGCGTTTGTGGGCATACGCGGGGCAGAGAATATTTATGAAAACTCACTGGTAAATAAAGAGGCGAACAAGGCTTACTCAGAAAAATTTCTGAAGCCGGTACATTTTGAGGAGCGGGTAAATAACTCAAAATGGGTAGTACTGCGTTACCCCTCTCCTGCTTTTGCGATGAACGCCAAAATGCCCACCGAACGGTTCCGTCAGTTTTACTACGATGCCTGCCTTTTCGATTACCCCCTGCTTGAAGAAGCAATGAAACCGCTGGAAGAGGAGCTCCGGGTTACCGATATAGTCCACCTGAAAGGCGAGGGAACCGACATTTCGTTCTCCGTAAAAGGACAAAACTGGATCCCCTGTTTTGGCAAACGGAACATCCCGGACGGCGAACTGTTTTCGTCGCCCATTCTCGATTCGGTTAATGGACACATCACCTATGCGCCGTCTGTGTACCAGGGCAAGCCGTTTGAATTTGTAAAACTGGAAGTGAAAAACGGTGTGGTAACAGGTTTCGATTCATCCAACAATACCGCACTCGAAGAGATTCTGGATACCGATAAAGGAGCACGGCGATTCGGGGAGTTTAGTTTTGGGCTCAATCCCATCATAAAAGAGCCGATGTATGATATTCTGTTTGATGAGAAGATTTACGGCTCGAACCACCTTACCCTTGGCAAAGATTATGAGATTGCCGCCAACGGAAACTCAAGCAACATCCACTGGGACCTGGTCTGCATTGGGGCGGATGTGTACTTTGACGGAGAACTTGTTCGAAAAGGGCGTGAATTTGTGAAGGAGAGTTTGAAGGGGTTGAATCCGGATGCGCTGGTTTGACGAGTTTCTATAACAGAATGTTTTACGTGGTTCCTGATCGGCGTTCAAGAATTTCATTTAGAATAATAATGTCCTGGCGATCCTGAGGGCGGTCAGCTGCTTTTTTCGACTTGATGATATCTTCGAGTGATGCTGCGTAAATGTTCTTGCCAAAAATCTCAAACTGAACAGCTTTTTTTATCAGTTCATCATAGCCATTGGTTCCTGCGGGTTTAAATGCAATATCTAACCTACCAGCTTTGGTTACAAGATTCCACATATCAGCTTGCTTCAAGCTTACAGCAGAACAGTCAAAAGGCAAACCGTCAGGAACGGTTTCAGTGAAAATCTTTGAATTTAACTCCTTCAGTGCGGCTGCTAAATTCTCAAGGTTTTGATGATCAGCTGCCGGAGAAATATCAGCATCTGATGTATGTCGTGGGAAGCCCTGAAGCCGTGCAGCAAGCGCACCAATCAATACATAGCGCACTTTATGGGAAGAAAGTGTCCCAATCAGTTTTTCAGGATCAAAGATTGAGCTATCCAACATGTTTCACTGATTTAATAAATCGTTCAACATTTGCCACTTCACGGAGTCTCTCTTCTGGTGTTAAACTAAGAATCCGGTTTACTTCAGAAAGCATATGGCTGTCTGCTACCGGTCGAATGGCGAGTTCTATATCAAGATCAAAACCTGAAGCTTCAACCAGATTTTTAAGCGTGTTGGTTGATGGATCGCTTGCACCTGATTCAATTCTGGCAATAACAGACTGGGACGTACCTGCACGATTAGCAAGCTCTCGTTGTGAAAGCGCAGCCCGCTTACGGGCAGTTTTTAATATTTGATCGGGCTTGAAATTCATATCCAGAAGTTATGATAGCAAATTTGCTATCAAAGTAAAAGTATATACATTTGAGCGATTTTAGGACAGCTTCGTGAGTGGTTTATTTATTCAGAAGCAACTATCGATTTCTTGAAATAATGTTAACTTACATCCATGAAAACTGTAATTATCGGAGCAACTGGACTTGTAGGAAAAGAACTGGTTCAACTGCTCCTTATGGATGAGAAATTCACTGAGGTAACCGTATTTGGCAGGCGTTCGCTTGGCGTGGATCATGCCAAACTCAAAGAGCACATCATCAACTTTGATAACCCTGATGAATGGAAGCATCTTGTTACGGGTGATGTTTTTTTCTCAACTCTTGGTACCACAATCAAACAAGCGGGCAGCGAAGAGGCTCAGTACAAGGTTGATCATACGTATCAGTATGAATTTGCAAAAGCTGCTTCAAAAAATGGCGTACCAAACTACGTTCTTGTATCTGCTATGGGGGCAGATACCAAATCAAGATTCTTCTATTCCAGAATGAAGGGAGAGCTGGAACAGAATGTAGTAAACCTCGATTTTTCATCTATTCACATCATCCAGCCCGGATTGCTGCATGGTGAACGTAATGAGAGCCGGTTCGGTGAAACCTTCGCCTATTTTGCTTTAAAAACCGTAAACGCACTTGGCTTGTTTAAAAAATATCGCCCCATTCACGGAGAAACGGTTGCCCGGGCTATGATCAATGCCGCGTTATCTTTCAAGAGAGGAACACATACGTACACACTTGAAGCTGTTTTCGATCTCTCAGAACAGTAAATGGAAATAGAATCCATTTCGAACGGGATACGCTCTTTACATATACTTTCCGTATATTTGAAGCTTATTAAAGTTACCCTATTCAATCTATGTTACCCCTTTTCAGAGCATGATTCTTAAACGTTACTTCTCAGCCTCAGGTTTGCTGGTAGGGACATTTTTCTTTGCTCTTTCCATGACCCCAAGCCTTCTTCCCCGTACAGACCTGTTTCAAGGGTTGGTTTCAGGATTCTCATTAGCCGCCGGTTACGGTATTGGTGTACTCATCCCCTGGCTTTGGAATTACTTTGAAATGCCCAAGCCAGGTAAAAAGAATCAAAAGAATATTCAGATCGTTGCAGCCGTAATCTGCATACTCACAGGTATTGTATTCCTATGGAGTGCAAGTGATTGGCAAAACTCTATTAGAATTCTTATGGGTATGGATGAGCACGACGGCGTTCAACCTGTTATTATCGGGCTTACAGCGCTTGGGGTTTTTCTGGTTGTGCTTTTTGTTGCCCGCCTGTTCAGGTGGACCTTCCGTTTAATCACTGTAAAACTGGTTCGTTATATCCCAAGGAAAGTATCTTACATCGTAGGCCTTTTAGCAGCTTTTGTACTATTTTGGTTGCTGGTAAATGGCGTGCTCTTCTCATTGCTGTTACGCTCGGCCGATTCTACTTACGAACGTTTTGATTCCCTTCTCGAACCGGAATTTGAGCAGCCAACTGACCCAATGAAGGCAGGAAGCCTGCAATCGCTGCTAACCTGGGAAGAAATGGGACGAACAGGGCGGCAGTTTATCTCGGGCGGGCCATCGGCCGGAAACTTTCAAAGTTTTACCAGCGATTCGGTAATGGATCCTCTACGGGTGTATGTGGGAATGCACGCGGCAGAAACCGTCGAAGAACGTGCCGACCTCGCTCTCCAGGAGATGATACGGCTTGATGCATTCAGCCGGGAAATTTTGGTGATCATTACGCCAACTGGTACCGGTTGGGTAGATCCCGGCTCCATTGAACCACTGGAGTACCTTTTCAGGGGAAATGTGGCAAGTGTGGCAGCGCAGTACTCCTACCTCCCCAGTCCTCTCTCTTTATGGGTTGAGGAAGAGTATGGTGCTGAAATGGCTCAGGCTCTTTTTCAACAGGTGTACGGATACTGGACTCAATTACCACCAGAGAACCGGCCGAGATTATATCTGCACGGGCTAAGCCTCGGAGCCTTAAACTCTGACCGTTCTTTCGACCTCTTTGATATCATTGATGATCCCTTCGATGGCGCTCTCTGGGTTGGCCCTCCTTTCCGAAAAGAGACCTGGCGGACGTTTACGCAGAGGCGCGATCCCGGCTCACCGGCATGGCTTCCGGTTTTTAAAAACGGAGCTGTGGTTCGGTTTTCAAACCAAAACGGTGGACTGGAAATGCCGGACAGTAATTGGGGTAACTTCCGGATTGCATACCTCCAATACGCAAGCGACCCGATTGTTTTTTTCGATCCACGTTCGTATTGGCGGGAACCGGCATGGATGCGGGAGCCACGCGGGCCTGATGTATCTGCCGACCTAAGATGGTACCCGGTTGTAACAATGGTACAGCTCGCCGTTGATATGGTATCCGGTACTGAACCGAGAGGCTTTGGCCACGACTATGCCGCCGAACACTATTTCGATTCCTGGCTGGCACTCACCGAGCCCGAAGGCTGGAGCGAAACCGAGCTGCAACAACTACGCTTCTTTTTCACTGGATTTAATAACCGGCCATAGCCGTGTATTGAAACCGCTCCCGACTCAAAATCAGTAGGTTAAAACCGCCAAGATCGCGAAGGTGCGCAAAGAAATTTAAAAACTTTGCGTTTCTTCGCGTCCTTGCCTGTCCCGATAGGTTTGAATTGTGAGCGGTTTATATTTCCGTGGTTATTAATCCGCCCAGGCTTCTGCGTCGCTGTAAACCTCGGCAAATTCGAGCTGCTCACCGTTTTTGCTGATGGTAGCTTCGTATTCAACTCCCTGCGAATCATCCTCACGGCGAATAAGCTGTTTGGCAAGCTGATTCACAATCTGTGTCTGGATTACCCGCTTTAGAGGACGCGCACCATATACAGGGTCATATCCTCGCACTGCCAGCCAGTCTTTCACACTATCAGGAATAGATACAGCCACTTTGTTCTTTCTGAGCAGCTTATCAACCCGCTGTAGCTGAATATCCACAATCTGCCGGATGTGTCGCTGATCGAGCGGATGGAAGATCACCACATCATCAATTCGGTTCAGAAATTCCGGACGAATGGTTCGCCTCAACTGCTCAAGCAGCTGATCCTGCAGTTTTCTGTAGGTTGCCACATCCATTTCGCCACCACTCTTTTCAATCTGCTCAGTGATGAGATGCGAGCCGATATTGCTGGTCATGATAATAATGGTGTTGGTAAAATCAACGGTCACGCCTTTGTTGTCGGTCAACCGGCCATCATCCAGAACCTGTAAAAGCACATTGAATGCATCCGGATGGGCTTTTTCGATCTCATCGAGCAATACAACAGAGTAGGGCTTTCTTCGAACGGCTTCCGTAAGCTGGCCGCCCTCATCATACCCCACATATCCCGGAGGTGCACCTATCAAACGGCTCACGCTGTGCTTCTCCATGTATTCACTCATGTCGATACGAATCATCGCATCCGCATCATTGAAAAGAAAATCGGCCAATGACCTCGCTAGCTCGGTTTTACCCACACCGGTTGAGCCAAGAAACATAAACGAACCAATCGGCCGGTTTTCATCCTGCAGGCCGGCACGGGCACGGCGAACAGCATCGGAAACTGCTTCAATAGCCTGATCCTGCCCAATCACCCGCTTATGGAGCTCCTCTTCAAGAAGCAACAGCTTTTGCCGCTCACTGGATAGCATCTTAGTAACCGGTATGCCGGTCCATCGCGAAACAATATCTGCAATCTCCTCGGCTTCCACCTGCTCTTTCAACAGAGAACGCCCTTGCTGAATCTCGTCAAGCTCTACTTTGGTGGCTTCAAGATCTTTCTCAAGCTGGGTGATAGTTCCGTAGCGAAGTTCCGCTACTTTTTCGTAGTGCCCTTCCCGCTCCGCTTTATCAGCTTGATTTCGGGCGGTTTCAATCGCTTGTTTCATCTCACGGGTTTTCTGGATCAACCCTTTTTCAAGATCCCACTGCGCCCGCATCGATTTTCGTTTCTCTTCCAGATTGGCAAGATCTTTTTCGTTTGATTTGAGCTTGGCCTCATCTTTTTCCCGTTTCAGCGCTTCACGCTCAATTTCGAGCTGACGAATCTGCCGTTCGATGCTGTCGAGCTCCTCCGGCATGGAATCAATTTGCAGCCTCAGCCGTGATGCGGCCTCATCTATCAGGTCAATCGCTTTATCCGGCAGAAAACGGTCTGAAATGTACCGGTGAGATAGCTCAGCCGCCGCCACAATGGCTGCATCGGTAATGCGCACCCCGTGATGAACTTCATACCGCTCCTGAAGGCCACGAAGAATGGAAACGGTATCCTCGATTGTTGGTTCACCCACAAAAACAGTCTGAAGGCGGCGCTCCAGCGCTTTATCTTTCTCGATGTATTTCCGGTACTCTGTCAGCGTTGTTGCACCAATGGCATGCAGCTCTCCCCTTGCAAGTGAGGGTTTCAAGATATTTGCTGCATCCATAGAACCTTCGGTTGCACCTGCGCCAACAAGAGTGTGGATTTCGTCAATGAAAAGAATTAGTTCTCCATCGGAGTCCATCACCTCTTTAATAACCGCTTTAAGACGCTCCTCAAACTCACCGCGAAACTTGGTGCCGGCTACAAGCGCACCCATATCGAGTGCTACAACCTCTTTTGATTTTAAGCCTTCGGGCACATCACCCCGAACAATTCTAAGCGCAAGCCCTTCGGCAATGGCGGTTTTACCCACACCCGGTTCACCAATTAGAACGGGGTTGTTTTTAGTTCTTCGGGATAAGATCTGCATAACCCGCCGTATCTCCTGATCACGGCCAATTACGGGATCAAGTTTATTCTTCTCTGCGAGTTCATTCAGGTTACGGGCGTACTTTTTTAGCGCTTCGTAACGGCTTTCAGCATTGGGATCGTCCACTTTTTGTGATCCACGCACCTCTTTCAGTACCTGCAACAACTGATCCCGCTTCACACCAAGATCTTTCAGGATGTTGGCAGCTTCGGAAGAGGTTTTTAATGCTGCGAGAAGAATATGCTCTGAGCTGATGTATTCATCACCAAGATCATCTGCCTCTTTTTGGGCCGCATCAAACAACGCTTTTGCGTTATTGGAAAGATATTGCCCCGATACCGATGCGCCTTTAACTACCGGAAATTTACTGATAGCCTTATCTAGCTTTTCATGCAAAGCGGGCACAGAAACTCCCACTTTTTTCAGGATGTTGATGGTAACATTGTCTGAATCGCTGAGCAGTGCCTTTACCACGTGCGCCGGTTCAACAGCCTGATGATTGCTGTTCTGCGCAAGTTCGAGTGACTTCTGCACAGCTTCCTGCGCTTTAATTGTAAATTTGTTGAAATTCATGATATATAGAATTAATTGTTCTCTTTTTATGAATTCTATATACCAAAATCATTCCCAACTTACAGATATGCCGTAATTGCAGATTTACAATTCCCCGGCTCCTTTCCCTGCAACTTTGGTTAACAGGCTGGCAGAATCATGCCGAAAGTTCTGTGAAAGAGCCGATGTTGGCAGTACAATCAGATGAATAAGACTGTTAAAAGCCGATGTGAAGCCCGAGTTTGAAATAGAGCAGGTCGGTTTCTGAACGGCTTACATCAAAAAACACGTCGCCATTGGTTATTTGGATGGAGCCGGATTGCAGATATTCTGCCTCCCGGCCCATCATGTATCTCCCTTGCAGGTTAATGTAAAATGTGGCGGGTGTAGTCTCTTCGCCCTGCTCATTGATACCTGAACTTTCGTACACTCTGATTTGCAAACCGCCGCCAAATCCAAAGCTCATGGCCACATCTTCAAAGTTGGTATCCCTTAGCCTTTCTCCATCACCAATAGCACCTCTCTGCCTTAATACAGTTTCTGTAAAGAAGTAGTTGAAACCAAAAAGCCCTTCAGCGTATGGCCTCACCACACCCGATGGCAGCATCAGCCGCATAAACAGATTTCCATTGATGAGGTTATAGTTGTTTTCAACTTCAACACGAAGGTCAGGAATTGTTGAACTCAATGGCTCCTCCCTCCTGTCGATACCGAAGTTTGTGTAACTGAAATCGAGGCCCAGCATCAGCGGTGAGTTACCAAACCGATATCCGCCCCAGAATCCAAAACCAATCCCGGGATTGTCGAGCTGAACTTCAAACTCTCCCTGTGGATCGGCATAGTGCAGGTCGAACCCAAACTGAAACTCCTGAGCGTTGGCTTTTTGGGTACCTGAAAATAATATAGTACCTGTTAAAATGATTGCAAAAATGAACTTAAAAGTATGATTTTTCATAAACCTGTTTTGTGTATGTTATGATTGGAAGTCCCCCAAGTGATTTCGTTACAAATCGCTTACTGATACATTTCTGATTAAAAGCATCCATTCTCTCCCGGTACTATCCCTTTAAATTTCACCTTCAAATAAGGGCCAGCCCCATCATCCAACCTCTCATTATAATAGTTGCCGGAGTAAACAGGAACTTCCTCACCATCAACCATAGCAATTTCTCTCGTGAGATGAAGAGGAAAGCTGGTACTTGTTCTAATACCTTGTTGATAATTGGATCTATGATCTCCATTATTGAAGAACATCGTATATAAAGAATTATTGATGTCTAAATTATTTCCAAAAGTTTCAATCACCTCTTCCCATTCACCATCTCGCTCAATGAAACTTTTATGCAGATACAAGTCATGTATAAAATCATCACCCTCACTTACTGACATGATCCACGCATTGTTACCAAAAACCATTTCCGTAAACCAGTCGTCTGGTTCATACGGAACAAGACTAATGCATGTGCTTTCATGATCAAATAGAGATGGTGTAGAATATTCAAATGCAACATCTCTACTTTGCTCAAACTGTCCTGTTCCTGTAGCACGTAGATATGAGCACAAGGTCTCTACCTCAAATTCTATGTCATAATTCATGCTCTGGTCGCCACTTAACCAAAATCTAATCGCAACACTTCCGGTATTTGTAGCATTGTAAACACCATCATTACTTAGTGATCCTGGCCCTTCTAAATCCCATGAAAGTTCGTCAAAGCTGATCTCCTCTCCTTCAAATATTGCATTAAACTCTATAGACTGATCAACCTGAACACACCTTGGGTTTGGGGTAACAAGAAGTGGAGACTCAACAACATAAATTCTGGCTGTGTCGCTGCGTCTTGGTGCCTGAGGATGGTTTCTTGCCCCGCCAGTACTCTCTGCACTTACAATTACTAAATCTGTTGTTAAGCTCTCCGGTATAATATAATCAGCATCTGTTTTTTGATCCCCGAAAACAAGCAGGTTACCATCTCCGGTTACCTGCCACTCAATATCAGGGTTTTCTGTATTGGATACTCTTACCATCAGTGGTAAACCTTCATCTCCCTTTTGCACATAAAATGGCGGCCCGGAATACAGAGCCACTCCATCAATAGGCCTTGGCAATATTTCTACAGTAATTGGTTTAACTTCGAGCTGTTTTGTGGCCACTCTTGGCTGATCTGCAAAAGTACCCGGAACTGTTCCAACACGGAGCTCAGAAACACCCACTGCAACCGGGTAGTATCTCGTTTCATCATCTTTCAAGCTGAATGCATCATCATCAAGTTCTCCCTCAATTCTTGCGAGCTCCCAAAATATGTATTCATCTTCACCATCACGTGAGGGGTCTATACCATCACGGATTTCATATACCAATTCTGGAATCGTAATTGGGCCTGACTCTTCTGTTATACCCCAAACTGCAACAAAATAACTTTGAGCAGCCTGAAGTACATTCAGAGTCAAAT
>SLLL01000096.1 GCA_007134085.1 Balneolaceae bacterium | reverse complement strand
GGAACATTATCAGCGTGGGTTGATGTGGACACTTGCAAACCACCCACGGATTCCGGAAGAAATTCGTAGTGAAGTAAAAAGATGGGGATTGGCTGCAGATGAATTTACGGATAATAACAACTGGCCATCACAAATTTATGTTCGCGAAGCCAGACGTATGATTGGAGAGTATGTAACCACAGAAAACGACTGCCGGCGCCTGCAAATAGCAGATGATCCTGTAGGGCTGGGTTCTTACGCGATGGACTCCCACAACGTGCAAAGATACATAACAGAGAATGGTTGCGTACAAAACGAAGGCAACATCGAAGCAGGTACCGGAGGCCCTTATGCGATTTCATACAGGTCATTGCTGCCAAAAAGGAGTGAATGCAGCAATTTGCTTATTTGTACGAATGGTGTGTCATCCTCGCATATCGCATTCGGATCGATCCGCATGGAGCCGGTTTTTATGATGTTGGGGCAATCTGCAGCTACAGCGGCAAGCCTGGCACTCGAAGACGGAGTGGATTTACACAATGTTAACTACCAGAAGCTCAGAGAACAACTTAACGCTGAAGGGCAGCGGTTGGATATTGACCTCGAACAATACCCGGCAATTCCACCCGATGATACCCCTCCAACACAACGGGCTCGTTTCGGTACCGAGCCTGTGATTGAAAATGGCTGTATGGTGACGTTGTAATATCTAAGTAATATCAAATACCTTAACGTTTAAATGATCTGTATTTATGTCAATCAAGCGTCGTGATTTTATAAAAGGTTCATTAGCACTTGCGGGTGGATTGTTTTTACCCGCTCAACTTGTTGGCCGCAGTGATTTGGCTGAAGACCACATCTATGATATGGTAATTTATGGGGCTAGTTCAGCAGGAATTATTGCTGCTGTTGCGGCAGCACGTAAAGGCCAGTCTGTGATCCTTATTGAACCATCCAATCATCTTGGTGGATTAACAACAGGAGGATTGGGTGCAACAGATATTGGTATTGAAGGCACGATTGGAGGAATGTCTCTGGAATTCTACAGTCAAATACGTGAGTATTATCGGGCTGAGGATTCCTGGATACATGAAGGCAGGATGGAATATATGCATCGCAGTGGTAGGTTATTTCAAGCTGATCGTGATGGCATGTTTGGGTTTGAACCACACGTAGCCAAAATTATATATAATAGGATGTTAGCGGAAGCCGGCGTGCCGGTGGTGATGAACGACCGGATGGTTCTTGGCAGCCGCGGCGTTGAAAAAAGGGGAGACCGCATTCAGGCAATAGTTACCGAAGATGGTAATGTATATCGTGGTAAGGTGTTTATTGATGCTTCATATGAAGGAGACCTTATGGCCATGGCCGGAGTTTCATATCACGTGGGGCGTGAAGCAAATGCCACATATGATGAGACATTAAACGGCGTGCAGAAAGTACGCACGCACTTTCACATTTTTCCGGGATTTGTGGATCCGTATATCGTTCCGGGTAATCCGCGAAGCGGGTTACTGCCGGGAGTGCATGATGGAGATCCGGGTGAAGATTTCTCCGAAGATCACCGTGTTCAGGCGTATTGCTTTCGGATGTGCCTGACGGATGTTGATAAGATCAAAGTTCCGTTTGAACAGCCGGAAGGTTATGATGAGCTTCAGTACGAACTGCTGTTTCGTAATTATGAATCCGGTGAAACCAGGGGATTACCTATGAGCCCGATGCCCAATCGAAAGACGGATACCAATAACCGCTGGGGCTTTTCCACCAATATGATCGGGGTGAATTATGAGTATCCGGACGGCGATTACGCTACCCGTGAAGCCATCATAGAGAAGCAGGAGCATTATCAGCGTGGGCTGATGTGGACACTGGCAAATCACCCGCGTGTACCTGAAGAGATTCGTAATGAAGTTGGCCGCTGGGGTTTGGCAGCGGATGAATTTACGGAAAACAATAACTGGCCAACTCAGATCTATGTTCGTGAGGCCCGCCGAATGGTTGGTGAGTATGTAACCACTGAGCACGATTGCCGCCGTTTACGGATAGTTGATGATCCTGTGGGTTTAGGTTCCTACACGATGGATTCTCATAACGTACAAAGATATATAACGGAACAGGGTTGTGTGCAAAATGAAGGAAATATTGAAGTATCTCCGCGCGGTCCTTATCCTATCTCTTACCGATCCCTTCTTCCTAAAAAACAGGAGTGCAGCAATTTATTGGTCTGTTGCAATGGGGTTTCCTCCTCCCATATTGCGTTCGGATCTATCCGAATGGAGCCGGTTTTCATGATGCTGGGACAGTCGGCAGCAACGGCCGCCGTTCAATCACTGGAAGACGGGGTTGACCTGCATGATATTGACTATCAGAAATTGAAAAATCAATTAGCAGCTGATGGCCAACGCCTCGACATTGATTTGGAGCAGTACCCTCCCTTACCGCCGGATGATAAGCCACCAACACAACGGATTCGTTTACATAATGAGCCTGTCATTGAAAATGGTTGTATGGTGACAAGATGATCTCCAACAATTTCAAACCAAAAGCAACCTGAGTACGAGGCAAGGTAATAAGTAAAACAGTCCCCCTTCGAAGGGGGCAGAGTCCGCCATAGGCGGGCCGGGGGGATG
>SLLL01000141.1 GCA_007134085.1 Balneolaceae bacterium | reverse complement strand
TGTTTGTCATCACCCTCATCCACGCCGCGGGCAATATCTTCGCTTTGCTGATGAATGGCCGAGAGCACCCCGCATGAATCGGCATCAAACCGATAGCTCGCTTTTGTGTAGCCGATATCGCGGATTACCTGCCGCACAGTCTCCTGAATATCCACGTAGGCTTTGGTTCGAACCTCGCCTGATACAACTGCCAGGCCGGTGGTAACGAGCGTTTCCACGGCTACTCGCGATTCGGGATCGTCAGTGAGCATGGCATCAAGAATGGCGTCAGAAATTTGGTCGGCTACTTTATCGGGATGTCCTTCGGATACGGACTCGGAAGTAAATAAATTTTTCATCAGTTAGCTGTGTCTGTAGGATAAATGATATGGGTTAAAAAAATATCAGCACGGAAATTACGAAAATTCTGATACAGAATCTGATTGAGTAGTATTTCTGATTTTCTAATAGAAGAAAGATGATAAAGTATTTTATAAAACGTAATCCTTAAAAGTAAGCTTCAGAAATGTTTATTAAATAGCTAACAATCAATTTATTACTCTTTAGAAATTGATTTTTCAAAAAAAAAATAGATTATGCATAACAAAATTTTTTCAGAAGAGAAGACCAATAATAGTTTAGTCAGAATTTAAGGACTGAAAGACTATTTAACTTTAACAATGATGCAAATGAAACATCAATATTCATTAAATAGAATACCCACATTTTCAAGTTTCCTAACAATTTTTCTCATTAATATTTTTCTGTTTTCAGGCTGTAGTACTAAGACTGACCAGGATTTTATTTCGGGGACTTACGAAGTTGAAGGTCTACAAATTGAAGTTACAGAACCATTTCCAAACATAGATGGAGTAGAACCTACAGTTGATTCTACTATGGTCTCTAACTCTTTTCAAATACTTAAGCCTGAAAGCAGACAAGACACTTTGCAAATAGTGGGATTAATCACTACCCCACCAGATCAGTACGGTGTTTTTGCACACTGGGAAAATGATTCAATTAGATTTGAAGTCAATTTTACAGGGCACAGATATAACACTACCGGCTCTTTGAAAGATGGGATAATTGAGATAGAGCAAGTATATAGCTATAGAAGCAGAACTGTTACATCCTATCTGAAAGGATCACGTATTGATTAAAGCAGATCATTTTTTTCAGAAAGCCGGATCAATCAAACAGGCTTCCTGATGAATCCTGATGGCGGATGCCAAAATAGCTGTACGCCTTAGCCGCTGCCACCCTGCCTTTGGGTGTGCGCTGCAAAAAACCCTCTTTGATCAAAAACGGCTCGTACACCTCTTCGATGGTGCCTTTATCTTCGCCCACGGCAACGGCGAGTGTGCCCAGCCCAACCGGCCCGCCTTTATAATTTTCAATGAGCGCTTTGAGTATGCGCACATCCATTTCATCGAGGCCATTATGATCCACATCAAGGGCATTCAGCGCTTTATCGGCGATGGCATCGTCGATGGAGGTGAGGCCGTCAACCTGGGCAAAATCCCGGGTTCTTCGCAGCAGCTTATTTACGATACGCGGGGTGCCACGGCTGCGGCGGGCAATTTCATGGGCGCCCTTTTCCGTAATACCAAAATTGAGGATATGCGCGGTTCGAAGGGCGATTCGCTGCAGCAGTTCGGTGTCGTAATAATCCAGGCGCATATCAATCCCGAAACGGGCGCGGAGAGGAGCGGTAAGCAATCCCTTACGGGTTGTGGCGCCAACAAGGGTAAAGTGGTTGAGGTCTATCTGTACACTTCGGGCACTCGGGCCGGAATCGATCACAATATCGAGCTTGTAATCTTCCATGGCGGAGTAGAGGTACTCTTCTACAACGGGATTCAGCCGGTGGATTTCATCAATAAAAAGAACATCGCCCTGCTCCAGGTTGGTGAGCAGGCCGGCTAGATCACCCGGTTTTTCCAGTACCGGGCCGGTAGTTGGCTTTATCTGCACGCCCATTTCCCGGGCTATGATATAGGCAAGGGTTGTTTTGCCAAGCCCCGGCGGGCCTGAGAGGATAACATGGTCGAGCGCTTCTCCACGCTTTTTTGCAGCTTTTATAAAGATGGATAGGTTTTCGATTACTTTTTGCTGGCCAACAAATTCCTGAAGCGTAGCCGGGCGAAGAGTTTCATCAATTACCGGTTCTTTATCGTGTGGATCCAATAGAGGGTTCTGCACTGCGTTCGTGTAAATGGTATATTAATATTTTGTTAGTGCAATAATACATAACTTTAATTTGAAATGTATCTCTTGGGTTATGGTTTAGAAACCGGAACCGGGATAAAAATCATCAATAATTTTCACAAGGAAACGATGCAGGTAAATAAATTAAACATTTCCGGCCCTGACTATTTTGAAAATTACGAACTTAGCTGGCTGAAATTTAACAAACGCGTACTTGCCGAGGCAAAACGGGAAGATGTTCCCCTGCTCGAACGGGTTAAGTTTATTGGCATTGTCTGCTCTAACCTTGATGAGTTTTTTCAGAAAAGAGTGGGCGGGCTGAAGAGGCAATTCTACTCAGGTGTTACCGAGCTAACTGTTGACGGAAGGACCCCTGATGAGCAGCTGAAGGAGATTCGTAAAGAGGTTCTCAAGATGATTAGAAGCTACCG
>SLLL01000228.1 GCA_007134085.1 Balneolaceae bacterium | reverse complement strand
TTTGATGATGTTTGGGATATAGATGCCGGAAACAGCTATCCGTATTTAGTTAATAATACCCAATCGCCACTGCCGGGCCCACCGGATGGTTTTGAGCCATCACCCTTTGCCGATGGCGCAGGCACAGAAGGCGATCCATATCAGGTAGCCACAGCCGAGGAACTCGATAATGTTCGGGATTTTTTAGGATCCTACTTTATTCAAATTTCTGATATCGATTTGGGCGGTAATGACCCTGAAGGGGATTTTTATAATGGTGGAAATGGATGGATTCCGATTGGCAATACAACGGATAAATTTACCGGGAGTTATAATGGCCAGGGTTTTTCAATTAGCGGACTCTATATAAATCGTACAGGGACGCCAGGCAGCAATTCAGGTTTATTTGGAGTGATAAACAACGCCAGCATCACTAACCTGACGATAGAAAGTGCGCAGATTACCGGAGGTCAGAATTCAGGTGTACTTGTAGGCCAGGCAGAAAGCTCTGAAATTTCTGATATCAGTGTTAGCGGAACGGTCAGTGGAAATTCATCAGTGGGAGGGCTTGCAGGCAGGGCCACTTCGGGCAGTGAGTTTAATGAAATTGAAGTAAATGGAACTATTACCGGCCTTAGCAGCGCAGGAGGTATCGCGGGCAGCCTGGTTGCGAGCAATATTTCTTCTGCATCGGTACATGTTACTGTGCAAACAACCGGAATTAATAACCAAATAGCAGGTGGTATCGCCGGTATAATCCAAACCGGAAGCGTTATTGAAAGCAGTTCGGCTGCAGGTACAGTTTCCGGAAGAAATATCATTGGAGGTGTAGCTGGCTCGATGGAGAATTCAACCGTGCGAGACACGTATTCTCTCAGCGATGTTATAGCAACGTCTTCAACAAGCAGCCGAATTGGAGGTTTTGCCGGCAGAAATGTCGGAGGTGTAATCGAGCAAAGTTTTGCAGGTGGAGCTGTTTTATCAGGCCTTAATTTGACCGGAGGCTTTGTAGGTGAGAATACAGGTAGTTCAGCAGAAATTTCGGACAGTTATTTTGCCGGGTCTGTATCAGGGGCTATAGACTGCGGAGGATTTGTGGGCTCCAATGGTTCAGGTTCCGTAATAGAGAGGGCGTATACTATTGGTGCATTATCCTGCCAAAACCCGCGGGGTCTAGCATTCAGTAATTCAGGAACAATTACAAATAGCTTTTGGAACCCTCGAATTTCAGGAGCATCAGCCAGCGAAGGGGGAACTGTATTATCATCAGAGCAGATGAAACAGCAGGGCAGTTTTACCGGTTTTGATTTTGCGGGAAGTGGCGTTTGGGCGATCCGGGAGGGGATTACCCTTCCGTATTTAAAAGATCTATCACAAGTCTTCACTTCCGGCCCTGATATCCCCGGGCACTCCATTGATAATGGAGACGGCTGGAGGCTGATAACTACGTCAATAGAAGGTGCCACCTATTCAGATCTGTTTAGGGGCTTCTGGACACAAGGCTTGCCTGGTACAAGTTTTCCGGATGGTGATCCAAATATCTATGTTTTTGATTATGAATTGCATAACTGGGCACCGCTGGATGATTACAGTGCACAGGTACAGCCCGGTGAAGGAGTTGCTTTTTATGTTTTTGCCGATGATAACTTTAACGGTACACCGGATCCATTCCCGAAAGGCCCACTTGTAACCGGATCAATGATCACCACCGATGTGGAAGTACAGGTTAACCAGTTTGATGATACTGTGGATGGTGGTACATGGACGTTTGCCGGGAATCCATTTCTGTGGCCGGTTAGATTTGATGATTTTAGCAGTACAGGGATGGGTGGGGTGGTATATGTTTATGACAGCAGCATACCCGCGTATATCAGCTGGAACGGAGTTACTGGGGGTGTGACCGATGGAATTATTTCACCTTTCCAGGGTTTTTTGGTTGAAACTGTGGAAGCCGATGCCATGCTCACAATTCCATTGAGTTCACAATCACCAACTGATCCCTTAGATTTCTATAAACAATCGCCAAATAAGACACCATTTTTACGTATTCAGGTTGAAAGTGAAAATAAACTTCATAATAGTGCATGGATCAGCTTCAGTGATGGCCTATTTCCTTCTGCAAAAAAACTGCTTCCGATGGATAGCAGAGACTATGTGGATATTGCAATTTTAAATGATGGGCTGCCGTTCGATTCAAAAAATTATCCTCATACCGGGACGGAAAATCTGCAAATTCCGCTGAACATCGGGTACTATAAAGCAGGGAATTTAGGCTGGATACCACAAACAAGGCAGATGCAGGTAAGCATCGATGGTTTGGGAAGTTTGCCGGAAGCCTGGGGTTTATATCTGTTTAATCCATCGGATGGGGTTTATTATAATTTACGTGAGCATGAAACAGTAAAAATCACTTCTTCGGCTTTGGGCAAAGCAGCCGCTGAGCTAAAGTACAGTATGGTGCCGATTCAGGCTTCGAACAATGTTGAGGCAGATCTAATGTTGTTAATCAAGAAGGATGGAACAACTCCAGCGGAGGCTGAAGAATTGCCGCTTCAATTTCATCTGGCTCAGAATTATCCCAACCCGTTCAACCCGGTAACAACCATTCAATTTTCGTTGCAGGAAAATACAGATATTCGTCTCGCTGTTTATGATTTGAATGGCCGGTTTGTTAAAACACTTGTGGAAGGGCAAATGAATGCAGGCCGCCATCAGGTATTATTTGATGCGAGTAGTTTATCAAGCGGTATTTACTTCTACCGCCTAAGTACACATAACTTTTCAGATGTTAAGAAAATGATTGTTTTAAAATAGCTTTTAGAGCAAAATATGGTGGTTGATCGGATTTTTGTACATTATTAGCCAATCAAACAAAAACCAACCTACTGCCATGGTTTACGCACGCATTCTACTTTACCTCTCTTTCGCTATAACCATCACCTTTCTTTTTTCGGGGTATGGGTACCAATGGGATATCTGGCCGCTTGGGCTGGCGTTTACACTGCTTCGTTACAGCGCTTATGCGGCAATTGCTGTTTCGGTGATCAGCCTGATTTCCATCTGGTTTTTAAGAAAATCGCGGGCGAGGGCTATCTCGTATGCCGTAATTGCATTTCTGTTTACGGGCATCATAAGCGGAACAGCGCTCTACTGGCAGCATCGAGCGCAATCTGTGCCGCCAATTCACGATATCACCACCGATTTCGACAACCCTCCGGAATTTGTTGCGATGGTTCGCCTTCGGGCTGATGCGCCAAACCCGCATGAGTACGATGCTGAACAGGCTTCTTCCCAGCGGCAGGCATATCCTCAAATTGAACCCCTCTACATTGATTATGAGTTGCAGGAAGTTATGGATGTTGCGGTAATGATTGTCACACAGAGAGGCTGGGAGCTGGTTGCCATCAACCGAAACGATGGCCGCATTGAGGCTACGGAAAAGCTGCCCTGGTTTGGTTTTAAGGATGATGTTGTTCTGCGGTTTATTGAAGATGAAGAAGGCCACACAAGAGTGGATATGCGTTCAAAATCGAGGGTTGGCAGAAGTGACCTCGGTGTAAATGCCCGCAGGATTCATCAGTTTTTAAACGAACTGGAAGGAAATTTCTAAAGAAACTTTATTTCGATACAATTCAATATGTTAAGCATTGCTTTGCAAGTTTCTGTTTTACCTAAATTAACTTGTTTGTAAAATCAATTCTCGGTTAATTATTGCCACTATCCGTTCAATATATCTTTCAAAATTATGCGCTATTTAAAACTGCACGTTACCCTACTCTTTCTGTTCATTTTTGCCGGAATTACTGCGGCACAGGATGCTTATCAAAAACCGTCTCAGGACCTTATTGACCTGGTTGATGGCGCCCGGAACCCATCGGTTAGTTTCTCCCCCGATCGGTCCACATTGCTCTTGCAGGATGTACCATCTTTCCCATCCATCGCAGAGATGGCTCAGCCGGAGCTAAGGCTTGCAGGCATCCGGATCAACCCCAACACTAACGGGCCCAGCCGGCCGGGTTATGTAACAGGTTTTACCCTTCGCGATATGGCCACCGGCGAAGACCGTGTTGTAACCGGCCTCCCCGATAATCCAGTGATTACAACAGTAAGCTGGTCGCCCACCGGATCTAACATCGCATTTTTGCTGAATACCGATTACAACCTTGAGCTTTGGATGGTGGATGTAGAGCGTGCCGAAGCCGCAAAACTTGTGGATGGTGGTGTAAACAATACCTATTTCGGATCCCCTTTCACATGGGATCGTGACGGTGAGAAGCTGATCGTGCAAATGGTACCGGCCAGCAGGGGAGATGTTCCTCAGCAAAGCATGGTACCCACCGGGCCGGTTATTCAGGAAAGCATAGGCCTGGCGCGTCCGGCCCGAACCTTCCAGGATCTGTTGCAAAACAGCCACGATGAAGATCTTTTTGATTACTACTTCACTTCGCAGTTAACCGAAGTAACGCTGAATGGCACTGCGCGTGAAATCGGTGAGCCGGGTATTTTCAGAACGGTATCGCTCTCGCCCGATGGAAATTTCATGCTCGTTAATATGACCGAGCGTCCATACTCCTATCGGGTACCGGCATCCCGATTTCCGCAAAATATTCAGGTTTGGGACCGGGATGGAAACCTTGTCCACCCCTTCGCAGAACTGCCGCTGGCAGATAGTGTGCCGATAGCTTTTTCAGCAACTACCGAGGGTCCGCGTTCCGTAAGCTGGAGGAATGATGCCGCTGCAACCCTTAGCTGGGTGGAAGCTCTGGATGGCGGCGACCCATCTGTGGACGTTAAATTTCGCGACAGGCTGTTCACTCTTGAAGCACCTTTCGATGGTGTCCCTGTTGAGCACATTGATGTCGAATATCGGTATTCCGGCGTGCAGTGGAGTGAAGATGGATTTGCACTGGTGTCTGAATTTTGGAGAGACGACCGCCACATGAGAACCTGGAAAATCAACCCCGATGAGGCCTCACAGGAAGCAGTGCTTGTGATGGACCGCTCTACGGAAGACCGTTATAACGATCCCGGTTCACCACAAATGAGGCGCTCACAATTCGGCACATGGGTGTTGAACACGGTTGATGACGGATCTTCTCTATTGATGACCGGAATAGGAGCTACACCGGAAGGTAACCGGCCATTTTTGGCGGTATATGATTTAGAAACGGGAGAATCTACAGAGCTGTGGCGCTCGGAAAGTCCGTACTACGAAATGATTGTGAGCCTGCTTGAAGATGACGGGTCTAAACTCATCACCCGTCGCGAATCGGTAGATATCCAGCCCAACTTTTATATACGCGATCTTGAAACCGGAGGATTGGAGCAGCTCACATTTTTCGAGCATCCCACCCCTCAGCTAAGGGATGTACATAAAGAGTTTATTCAGTATGAACGTGCTGATGGTGTTCAGCTCTCGGCTACGTTATATCTGCCGCCCGGCTACGATAAAGAGCGGGATGGTAAGCTTCCTGTTCTGGTTTGGGCATACCCGAGGGAGTTCCGCAGTGCGGATGCTGCCGGCCAGGTAGCAGACTCCCCCTACCGTTTTGCTTCTATGAGCCATTGGGGGCCACATTTTGCTCTCACAATGGGCTTTGCCGTGGTTGAAAATGCCACCATGCCCATTGTTGGCGAAGGTGATAAAAACCCGAACGATACCTTTGTTGAACAGCTGATTTTAAGTTCGGAAGCTGTACTTGATGAGCTTGAGCTGCGTGGTGTGGGTGACCGCACCAGAGCAGCAATCGGCGGGCACAGCTACGGCGCATTTATGACGGCAAACATCCTTGCGCATTCCAGAATTTTCAGAGCGGGTATCGCCCGCAGCGGAGCCTTCAACCGAACGCTCACACCGTTTGGTTTCCAGGCAGAGCCGCGTAACTTTTGGGATGCATCAGAAATCTATCTGAGTATGTCGCCGTTTATGCATGCTCATGGCATTAAAGATCCCATTCTCTTTATTCACGGAGCTGAGGATAACAATTCGGGCACGTTCCCTATGCAGAGTGAGCGGATGTATGCAGCTGTTAGCGGGCTGGGCGGAATAGCCAGGCTTGTGATGCTTCCTGAGGAGAGCCACGGTTATCGCGCAAGGGAATCGGTTCTCCACATGCTCTATGAGCAATCAGAATGGCTGAGCCGTTTTGTAAAAAACGCTGATGATGTAACCGTAGGAATCGATTAAAATCACACAAAAAAGCAGATTATAAATTTATGCAAAACAGTAAAATTCCCCGTTTCCACCTCGCATTTCCTGTTAAGGAACTTGAACAAACACTTGTTTTTTATCGGGACTTGTTGGGGTGTAAAACAGGGCGAAGCTCTGATAAGTGGATCGATTTTGATTTCTGGGGCCATCAGGTTGTGGCACATTTAAGCCCGGAAGATGCGGGGAAATCTGCCTCGAATCAGGTTGATGGCCATGAGGTACCCGCCAAACATTTCGGGGTAATTCTGGAGTGGGATGAGTTCGATCGCCTTGCTGCAAAACTGAAAGATCACGGGCAGAAATTTGTGATTGAGCCGTATATACGCTTTAAGGGTGAGGCCGGCGAACAGGCCACCATGTTTCTGCTTGACCCCAGCGGAAATGCACTCGAGTTTAAGGCGTTTAAAGATGAGAGTCAGATTTTTGCCGTATAGGTTTGCCGGTATTTGAGAGGCTGAACTCTGGCTCAACCTCTCTCAAAGAATACCCATTAAGGCCCATAAAAATCATTTCATTAAAAAGCGTGTAAATTTTAATAATCTGATTTCGAGTGCTCTGCGCATATCGTATATTTGGCAAACCGATGACTTTTATGAAAAACACTATTCAGCTTTCTGTAATCCTCACAACTCATGCCAAAAGCAGCTATTTCCATACACTGCTCTCAGACCTGCTGAAGTTTGAGCAGAAGGGGATTGAGATCATCATCATAAACGATGCTGCCGATGTTGTTACATCGCAATTCATATCAAGGGAAATTGAGAAGAGTAACAACGATCATGTATATCTCTACGAGCATGAAGCTCCGCTTGGCAGGGGTGTCTCTCTCAATGAGGCACTGATACACGCAAACGGAATGCTTGTGTGGGCGCCGCTTCGGGCTGACAGACTGAATGAATCATTGCTTTCAGAAGCAATACGAAAATTTAAGGCAGATCCCGCCGCATTTTGGGTGCTTGATTACGATTTGCCGAGAGAGCCGATGGATTGGGTTCATGCTGCCGAGGAAGGCGATCTTCCTGATGATAGCTGCCTGATCTGGAACAGGCATGTGATAAAGCCCGAGCAGTTTTTTTTCAACCCATTTATGGATCAGCTGCATGGAGCTGAATTGGCTTTACGTCTGGCTGCGGAGAATGTGTGGTACAAAACTGATTCCTTTTTTGTGATTGGCGATGATCAGACGAGGCACGCCAACCTGCCCGATCTGCAGGAATTTTATGTTACCGCGCTTCGAACTACTGAGAGTGAAGATGGCCGGAAGAAGATCATACATGAACTTTCTGAGAGTACAACAAGAATCAATAGCCGTGTAACGGATGATGAACTGCTGTTTCAGGCGAGAAGGGAATTACAGGGTGGTGATGCGAACAAATCTCTGGATCTGATCAATAAGTTTTTGAAGCGAAACCCGAATCACAATGAGGGGATCCGCATAAAAGTTACTGCACTTGAGAAACTTCGCAGGCATGTAGAAGCTATTGAGCTGAAGCACATGCTTCAAAAGCAGAGTGAGCAGCCACAGGAAGAGACAACCATTCAGCCGGAAGAAAAAGCGGTTGAGCAACCGGTAGCAGAGACTATTGCTGAGAAAGGTGAAGATACTCAACAAATTGTAGTAGAAACTGAGGAAGAAATTGCTTCGGAAGATGAAAAAACAGAGAAGCAGATGCCATTAGATGCGTCACCGGTAATATCTGTGGTAATTCCCACAACGGGGCATGGAAAAGGTATGCTTGAAGCAGCTCTTATACATCTTGAGCAGGCAGTGGATGCACACAAAACGGAACTAATTATTGTAGATAACGCCAGCATTGACGATACATTCGATTATCTGGGCCAGTTGAAAGAGAGCGGTTTTCTGAATATCAACATCATTACAAACCCGGCGAACAGAGGATTTTCGGCGTCGGTTAATCAGGGGATTGATGCAGCAAGAGGTGAATATATTCTTGTGATACACAACGACGTGAGTGTGTCGCCTGATAGCGTAGATGCGCTTATACGGGCATTTGATTTTTCTGATGATACCGCGGTTACTGCGCCGTTACTTTCTGCAACTCATATACAGGCACAGCGAAAAACTCAAAATGAGAGTGAAAGCAGCGGTGAGAAAGTAGTACAGGCTGGCAGTGTGGATAGTTGCTGCTTTATGCTTAAAGCAGAACAAGGGCTAAAGTTCGATGAAGGGTATCGCCTTTGCTTTTACGATATGGAAGATTTTTGCCGACAGGTTCAGGAGAATGGGCATAAGATTGTGGTAACACATCATACAACTGTTGAGCATGAGCGCGGCAGCACCACAAGAATGATGGGGCTAGACCTTAATCCGGAGTTGAAGTGGGCAAACAGAGCAAGATTTTATGAAAAATGGAACAACGGACGAGAGTTGCAAATGCCGGTTCAGGGATCACATCCCGAAAAATTCCGCAGCCTTGGTGCACCTGATAATCCCATGCAGCCCGATAAGGAGTGGCTGGATGTTGTTCGAAACTACCTCACAAGCGAAGTGCGCACAGAGATATTACGGGGCAGCTGGACAGACGATGAGATGGCCACTATTGTACTCACACTTCTTTTTGCAGATGAACGGGAACTACTGAGAACACTTGAAGATCGTATCGAAGAAATTACACCGGATATCTCTCTGCTTATCTTGTTTGTGAACTACTACTTCAGAAAAAATATCTTTTCCCGGTGCAAATTCTACATCGATAAGGCAGATAAACCGCACGCTATTTTCGAGATGTTTAAGCTGAAAATTAAGGTGGCTGAGAAGGAGTTTGATGATGCCATACCGTTACTGAATAAACTGCTCGAGATGTACCCGACAAATCCGGACCTGTTCCACCTTGCAGGTGAACTGTACAAAAACAGCGATGAACAGGGTGAAGCAAAATCGTTCTACGCAATGGCAAGCCAGCTCGATCCATTCCGGTTTAAATCAGAAAGCTCTGCATTCGAGATTAAGATTTAGATTTCTTCTCTTAATAAAATCAATACTTTAAATAAGTATTTAGGCGCCTTGCCATAGATAATCTTTGCGTGTCTTGACACCCTTGGCGGTAATGAAAAGCTCTTGTTTGAATCCGTTTTAATTTATTGAATTTATACTCCTGACTACCGCATTGGGGCACCAATAACCTAGTGTCATGTCACATCTAAAGTTTCGGGTATAATCTTTTTAGCTTGATACGTGCATCTGCCACGCCTGGACTTCTCGTATCACAACCTCTGTCTCTTCCATTCGCCTGTCCAAACATTGGCGGCTTAACACGTTCAGCTCAATCTCAGCCATATTCAACCAACTACCATGTTTCGGCGTATAGACAAACTCGAATCGCTCCCATAGGCGCTTGGCTTGATCGGCAGGGAAAACCTCATAAAGCGCCCCCGGTGTATGCGTGGCCAAATTGTCCATAACCAATGTGATGCGTTGAGCATGCGGGTAATGCTCCGTGGCCAGTTGCCAAATAAACTCCGCCCATTCTTGCTTGGTTCGACGCGGGCGGATCGTGATGTATCGTTTCCCCCGCAAAGGTTCACAGGCCAAAAACACATTGTATACCCCTTTGCGGACATATTCATAATCGTAGCGCTGCACCCGGCCGGGTGCACCCGGAATCGGCTGGCGAGTCTCGCCGATCAATTGCCGGGGAGACTCGTCCATGCACACAACTGGAAACGCCGGATCATAGGGACGTTTGTAGAGATCCAGCACCCGCTCCATGGCAGCCACAAACGCCCCGTTTTGTTCCGGTGGAATCACCCAGCACTGGCTCTTCCAGGGTTTCAATTCGTTTTTTTTAGAGTCCGACGAACAGTTTCATGAGACAGTGAATCCACATAACGAAGTTCGACCATCTTCTCCGAGAGCAGCCGCAACGACCAGCGGTTATAACCCTCAGGAGGCTTGCTACAACTCAGGGCAATCAGATGTGCTTCGGTCTCCCCATCCATCTTGCGATCGTAGTGACGCCGCCGCGGGACGCCTCCCAAGGCGGCCTCAAAACCTTCTTCAACAAATCGCTTGCGGATGTTTTCCAGGGTGCGAGTGGTGACCTGCAATACCTCGGCTACCTGCTGGTCGGTTTTGCCGGGGCCATACTCGCCCTCGTCCACATTCAACAGAATCAAGGCATTCTTCAGCATACGAGCGCTGCGCTTGCCTTTTTGGGTCATTGACTTCAATTGATCGACCTCCTCTTTGGTCAGTGTAACCTTGTATTTTTTCATTTCAGGCAGATTATATGGAAGGTTATACTCCCAAAATACCCAATTTACCC
>SLLL01000137.1 GCA_007134085.1 Balneolaceae bacterium | reverse complement strand
TTCTTCGATTAATGCCCAGGGCTTCCCAAGTGATCAATTCACGAAGCTCAGTGTAGCAGCCCAGGTTACATCTGCTTCTACCTCCGGTACAAGCTGGGGCCTTGCATCCTACTTCTTCAGAACAAACTACTCGTTTGATGACAGGTATCTCTTCACTGCAACCGGCCGCCTTGATGGTTCCTCACGTTTTGGTGATAACTTCCGCTATGGATTTTTCCCATCAGCTTCGGTTGCTTGGAGAATTACCAATGAAAGCTTCATGGAAAATCAGCGGTTATTTTCTGAGTTGAAGCCACGTGTTAGCTTCGGCATCACCGGTAATCAGGAAGGGATCGGTAACTTTGCATCCCGCGGGTTATTTGGTGTATCCGATTATCGTGCAACGCCAACTTTGGTGCCCACACAGTTAAGCAACGCAGATCTTACCTGGGAGAGCACCCGCCAGCTGGATATAGGTATTGACATTGGCCTTTTTGATGATCGAGTAAACCTGAGTGCCGACTATTTTGTGAAAACCACAGAAGACCTGCTGTTAAATAGATTAATTCCCGGTATCTCCGGTTTTTCAAGTGTAACGGAAAACATCGGTAAAGTTGAAAACAAAGGCTTTGAATTCGATATTCGCGGTGCAATTGTTTCAGGTAGAAACTTTACATGGAGCTCAAGCTTCAATATCTCATTTATTACAAACGAAGTGCTTGAGCTTGAAGTTGACCGACAAGTGTTGAGCGATTCTCACATTCTTGCTGAAGGCCACCCAATTGGTACTTTCTATTTAATTGATCATGAAGGTGTAGATCCGCAAACCGGAAATATGCTCTGGATTGATGCAAATGGCGATGGTGTAATTGATTCAGGCGACAGAATGATTGTTGGAAATGCTCAGCCAGACTTCTTTGGCGGATGGGGCAACTCATTTACCTTCCGCGGTTTTGATCTGAACATGCTCTTCCAATTTACTTACGGTAACGAAATTTTCAATCACAGCCGTGCTTCGTATGAAAATCTTGGTTGGAGCCGAATTGGCATACCTGGTATTTTCCCGCTGCCAGATGGAAACAATCACAGGCTTGCAGACGAGAGATGGATGGAGCCAGGAGATGTTACTGACATTCCGCGTGCGTCACTTACTAACGTAAACTGGAGAGAGTACTCCAGCAGATGGCTTGAAGATGGATCTTATCTGAGGTTGAAAACATTAACCCTTGGGTACAACTTTTCGCCTGATCTTACACAACGCCTTGGAATGAGAAATCTCCGCCTTTACATGCAGGGACAAAATCTCCTCACATTTACCAGTTACACCGGCCTCGATCCGGAAGTAAACCAAAACGCGAGAAATCCGCTTGTAGCTGGTTCAGATTTTGGTACTCATCCACAAGTTCGAACCATCTCGTTCGGCGTAAATATTGAATTTTAAATCCGGGAATCATGAAAAAACGATCAATACTCTTACTTACTTTTTTGACGGTGTTCCTGATGTCCTGCGATGTTCTGGATACCGAACCGCAAGCCTCGCTCGATGCTGAAACCGTTCTTGTGGATGGTGCAGCCGCTGAGGCGGTACTACTTGGCGCTTACTCGCGAATGCAGGTAGCTCCCTACTATGGAGTGCATTTTACACTAAGCCCAGATCTGGCAACAGATAATGCCCGTTATCAGGGATTTTTCGATTCACAACTCGAAGTAAACTCAGGTAATGTACCCATTAGTAATCTTTGGATTTCAACAGCTTGGGTTAATATTTATAGAGTTGTAAATATAGCAAACCTGCTCATTGCTGAGGTTCCGGGGATTGAAGATGATGCCTTCGCAACAAGAGACCGTGTGCTTGGTGAAGCACATGCGGTTCGTGCATTGGCATATTTCGATCTGCTGAGGGTTTTCGGGTATCATTTCGATACATCCTCACCTTACGGTTTGCCGCTCTTGCTGGAACCGATCGAAAATAATGATTTCAACCTCATTCCTGATCTTGCAAGAAGTAGCGTTGCTGATACCTATCAGCAAATTTTGAGTGACCTTAACACAGCTACATCTTTAATGGCAGGGTACAGCACAAATACAGCAATGAACTATTGGGCTGCACTGGCATTGCGCGCAAGGGTAAACCTTTACGCACAAAACTATGAAGCAGCATTCAATGACGCGAACGAAGTGATAGAAGGCGGGCCATTTTCACTGGTTGGAAGTGTAGCAGACCTCTACGAAACTACCGGCACAACTTCAGAGTCCATTTTCGATCTGGTGTTTACCGATCAGGATGGTAGTTCACTTTTCACATTTACATTTCAGCGTGATGAATACAATGTGAATCCCTCATTACTCGAGTCTTTTGAGGAGGGCGATGAAAGAGCAGATTTGTTCATTTTCGAAAGAGGCAGTGATAGGCCGTTGAAATGGTCGGATTCGGACAATGCAGACAACGTCAGAGTTTTAAGGCTGGCAGAAATGTATTTGATAAGATCGGAAGCAGCCACGATGAGGGATAACAACCCCAATGCCGGCTTAGAAGATCTGAATGTGATACGTACACGTGCCGGTCTTGGCGAAATTGCATCTATTGATAGTATGGATGAGTATGTTAACATACTGCTTCAGGAACGCAGAGCTGAGTTCAACTACGAAGGCCACCGTTTCTTCGACATCGTTCGATTCGACAAGCTTGGAGAATTGTTTGGCAGAGAAGATTTCCGTAAAGCATTCCCGATACCCAGGGATGAACTTCAGATTCAATCAAATCTGGAGCAAAACCCCGGTTATCCCACAAACTGATCATAGATTAACATTGTTGAAAGCCCTGAATTATTTTCAGGGCTTTTTCTATTTTTGGGAACTGATAATCACTAAACTTGCTGCTATGATAAAAAGAACGCTTCTTCTTTTATTAATTATCTGGATTGGCAATTCTGCTGTTTACGCCCAAAAGCCTGTTGACGGCCTCGCAATCGAAGTGATCAATTATCTAAACGATAAAGAAGGCAGGTACGCTGTATGGTTTCAGCATCTGCAAAAGGAAGATGTGTACTTTTCAATGAATGCTGATGAATTATTTCATGCAGCAAGTACCATGAAAACCCCGGTTATGGTAGAGCTGTTTCGGCGGGCTGAGCTGGGAGATTTTAACCTCTCAGATTCCATCAAAGTTGAAAACCGGTTTTATAGCATTGTTGATGGCTCAGTATTTCAGCTTGAACTTAACCCCGAGGGCAATGACCCTTTTGAGCGTAAAGTTGGCGAAATGGCTACACTTTTTGATCTGAACCACGCCATGATTACCTACAGTAGCAACATCACAACAAACCTGATTCTTCAATTAGTTGGTGCGGAGCAAACTACACAAACCATGCGCAATCTTGGAGCAGAAAATATAGAGGTAATCCGCGGCTTGTATGATATGGAGGCGTTTAACCGTGGCTTAAGCAATAGAACAACAGCGAGGGATCTTGGTATCATGTTCAGGCATATAGCCAATGGCACAGCCGTGAGCCCTGAAATGGACAGCCTGATGGTTGAGGTTTTGAAAGACCAGTTTTACCGTGATGTAATTCCCGCTAAACTCCCTGATGATGTGGTTACGGCAACCAAATCGGGTTTTATAACCGGGTTTATTCACGATTCGGGGATTATTTATCTGCCCGATAGCCAATCGTATGTTCTCATATTTCTCTCAAGAGACCTACCCGATGCTTCCATTGGCAGGGAAGCCGGCGCCGAAGTCTCCAGGATGATTTATGATTTTCTGTCGGCTGAATAGTAAAAACCGAATATCAGATTCGCTATGCACCCGCTCTATATGAAGTAGAAATCGTTATATTTGGCCTCATCTGTTTAACTAACACCGAAATGATCATGCGCCATTTTTTTCTCTTTTCCTTTCTTTTGGTATTTACCCACACAGCAATCTTTGCACAAACCGAGCCTGAACACTATGTAAGAATAACCTACTATGATACTGAAACCGGTGAGTTAATTCTGAGCAATTCGGATCAGATTACGGCAAAATACCAGGATAGGGTTGATCAGGATATCATTGTTTCATGGCGAATGTATCATGTATTGTTCAGCAGTAACGCCGCACGCCGATACCGCTTTGTTACCGTGGAAACGGCAAAATCATTGAATGATTTTGAGAGTGAATCAAACCTTGCTGAAACTGTTAGATCAAAAATTACGGGCAAAAGGACGCCCATCGCAAAAGTGCACTCAGAAATATGGGGAGCCCGGGGGAAAGTAGTTGGCTTGAAAGCAGAGCCACCGGCCAGGTATAAAAACACAAATTTTATGACGGTACAGCCCGGCCGGCTGGACGATTACCACAGGCTTGAAAGCCAAATAGCTGCGCCACTTCACCAGCATTTGGCCGATTCCGGAAAGATGGAAGGGTGGAATTTTTACCGTTTGATTTTCCCCACGGGATCAGCAGTTCAGTACAACTTCATTACCGCGGATTATTACAGCAAGCTTGAACAGATTGAGTTTGGAATAACACCGGAGGTGATGGACGAAATACACCCCGAGCTAGACCAGCAAGAGTTTGAGGAGTTTGCCGATACCATCAGGGAAAGGGTTTGGAGTGATTTGTGGGAGCTGGTACTCTCAGTGGAATAACAGGGCTTTTTCGATATCTACTTTTTTACTATACCCATATCCCATGCAGGACAGCGCCCTTTCAGGGCTGACTCTTCAGATGCCTTTCATTGCACAGCGCTCCGCACTGTGTTAATGCCATTGCCCCGTTGGGGCAGGAGGAGCATATTTATAGAGCAGGCTAATATAGGAACTTTGATCTGCGAACGGATTGTTTTCCTGCTGCTTACCATGAATAGAAAATAGAAATCAGCTCCAACAGAGCACCGGCAATAACATCGTGCAGAGCGCGATGATTAAAAGAAGTGCAGGCCCAAAAAGCCCCAAAGTGGGCGTTGGCCTATTGTCAATAATTATCTACTCACTGATAAGTAGTTAAACAAATCTAAATCTGTTGCCAATATCGATACCAAGAAAACATTAAAACATCTCGCAATCTATAGTTAAAAAATGCAAAGCCTTCATTTTATATGTGATTGCATTGGTCTGTTTTGATCGAAATTGCTACTATGGCACATCTCAGCTAAAACATCACAAACCTGTTCTCTATGAAACGTATTCTCTCCACTCTTCTACTTTTACTGATTGTAGCAACCTCTTCTATCGCACAGCACCTGATCGACTACCTTCCGGGTGATGTAACCTACAACGAAGCCATTCCCACGCCCGCTGAAATTATCGGCCATGAAGTTGGTGAGTGGCACATCACGCATGATAAACTTGTACAGTACATGTATGCCGTTGCAGAAGCTTCGGATAGGGCCACCATTCAGGAGTATGCGCGAACCTACGAAAATCGTCCGCTGTTGCTACTTAGTATTACCACGCCTGAAAATCACGCGAATTTGGATCAGATCATGGAAAATCATCATGCTCTTACCGATCCCGATCGTTCACCAAATCTCGATATAGACTCAATGCCTGTGGTTGTAAACCTTGGGTATAGCGTTCATGGAAACGAGCCGAGCGGATCGAACGCATCCATGCTATCGGCATACTACTACACTGCGGCAGAGGGAGAAAAAATAGATGCCATTCTGGAAAATGCAGTTATTCTGATTGATCCGTCGCTGAATCCGGACGGTTTGAACCGTTTTGCTACCTGGGTGAACATGCATAAAAGTGTAACCACGGTTACTGACCCCGCATCCAGAGAATTCAACGAAGTATGGCCGAACGGGCGCACCAACCACTACTGGTTCGACCTGAACCGAGACTGGATGCCTGTTGTACATCCCGAAAGCCGGGGGCGTATGAATATGTTTCACAAATGGCGGCCAAATGTATTGACTGACCATCACGAAATGGGTACCAATGCCACCTATTTCTTCCAGCCCGGTATTCCTGAGAGAACACACCCGCTCACACCACAAATCAACCAGGATTTAACAGCTGCCATTGCAGAATTTCATGCAGACGCCCTCGATGATGTGCAGGCGCTTTACTACACCAAAGAGGTGTTTGATGATTTTTATTACGGTAAAGGATCCACATACCCCGATATTTTTGGCACCATTGGTATTCTTTTCGAACAGGCAAGTTCGCGGGGTCATGCACAGGAGAGTGTACACGGTGTACTGGAATTTCCGGTAACCATCCGCAACCAGTTTTTAACATCACTCTCTACGGTTGATGCATCCGTTGCACTGCGTACAGATTTGCATGAATATCGCAGAAGTTTTTACCGGGATATGCGGGAAGAAGCTGCCGCCGCCCAAACAAGAGCAATCGTTGTGGGAGATTACCATGATAACGGGCGAAACTTCCACCTTGCTGATCTTTTGATCCATCACAACGTAGAGATGTACGGCCTCGCACGCGATGTTGAAGTGGACGGTAAACAGTTCAAAGAGGGCCGCGCGTTGGTTATCCCAATGGAGCAGGCCGAGTATAAATTTATCGAAGCGATGTTCGAAACTCGCACCGAATTCCCCGACAGCCTTTTCTATGATATTTCTACATGGACCCTTCCCTTTGCGTTCAACCTTCCGTATGCGGAGTTAACATCGAGGCAGTTCAATCAAAATATGCTGGGTGATCGAATTACAAATCCACAGCTTCCGGAGGGCGAAGTAGTTGGTGGGCAGAGCAGCTATGCCTATCTGTTTGCATGGGATGAGTATTACGCCCCGAGAACACTCTATCGGCTTCAGAATTTGGGAGTTCGCACTAAAGTTGCATCACGGCCAACTACCGTTTTAACCGCTGATGGCCCGAAAGAATTTAGTTATGGCACAATTCTCGTTTCATTGGGCATTCAGGATGTTGATGAAGATATGATCTACGAAACATTAAAAACTGCGGCAAAGGAAGATGGTGTAACTATTTACAATGTCTATCGGGGATTGGCTACTGCCGGGATTGATTTGGGAAGCCCAAGCATGAACAACCTTGAAAAACCGAGTGTCGCCATACTGGCAGGCCCGGGAGTAAGCAACCTTGAGGTTGGGGAAATCTGGCATCAGCTTGATCAGCGTTACCGAATTCCGCTTACAATTATTGATAAGCACCGTCTTGGCAACGTGAATCTGGATCGATATAATCGCATTATCATGACGCAAGGCAACTATAACGATCTTTCTGATGGCGCAGTGAATGAGCTTAAACGATGGGTTCGAAGCGGCGGTGTGCTGATTGTTCAGCGAAGTGCAGTAAACTGGGCAAGAAATCAGGATATGATCTCTATCGAGACCAAAACAAGGCCGGAAGCTGATCAGCCGCAGCATATCCCCTATATCGATATGCAGGCAACGCGAGGCGCGCAGGTATTGGGGGGCTCTATATTTAACGGGAAGATTGATGTAACCCATCCTCTTGGTTACGGGTATCGGCGAAGTGACATCCATATTTTCAGAAACAGCACAAACTTTCTGGAAAAGCCCGAGAATCCTTATTCTAATCCGCTGTACATCACAAGTGATCCCCTTGCCAGCGGCTATATTTCGGCAGAAAATCTCGAAATGGTTGCTGATACACCATCCGCATTTGTGAGTGGTTATGGCAGCGGACGAATTATTAGTTTTGTAGATAATCCAAATTTCAGAGCTTTTTGGTATGGCAAAAACAAACTCTTTGCGAACGCCCTCTTCTTTGGAAATACCATTCATGGTGCTTCAACAAACAGATAAGATAAGTGAATCACCTTACAGAGCTCTTTGATAGTGATATCAAAGGGCTTTTTAATTTGAGTTTTACCCGCTTTTCTGTTGTTTTAAAGAGTAAAATTAGTGATATAAAAGAGGTCAAAAAACTTCTACAGAAAAGTTCTTATGGAAAGAGAATTAAGTACAGGTACACCATCAAATAAAGAGATAGAAAACCCTGAACAGGGCGGAAGGAAAAAATACGGGACGTTCGCCGGTGTGTTTGTTCCTACACTGCTTACAATACTGGGTGTTATTCTTTTCCTGAGGCAGGGCTGGGTAATTGGAAATGCAGGGCTACTTGGCGGTATTGGTATTGTTTTGCTGGCTTTTGTTATTGTTTCTTTTACAGCACTCTCCATGTCGTGCATTACAACCAACATCAGGATTCGAGCGGGTGGGGCTTACTCTATTATTTCGCAATCTCTTGGCCTTGAGGTTGGCGGCAGTGTTGGTATTCCGCTCTATCTGGCTCAAACATTTGCCATTACACTCTACATTTTTGGCTTTAGGGAGGGCTGGATTTACATCTTCCCCGATCATTCCACGCTGCTTGTAGACCTTGGTGTATTTACTATTCTATTTATCATAGCTTTTGTAAGCGCAAAGCTGGCATTTAGAATTCAGTATTTAATTCTCGCAGTGATCATTGCGGCCATCCTCTCGGTAGTAGGTTCTGTATTTACAGGAGCTCTTCAATATGATATACAGTGGTGGGGAGAGTTTCCGGGTGCGCCGGAAGATGATTTTCCCGGTGTAAGCTTTTGGGTAATTTTTGCAGTGTTCTTTCCTGCAGCTACAGGGATTATGGCTGGTGCAAATATGTCGGGCGAACTAAAAAACCCCCGGCGCAGCATTCCATTGGGAACCATGTCAGCGGTATTAATCAGCCTTGGTGTTTACCTGGGTGCGGCCTACTGGCTGGCAAGAGTAGCAACGCCTGAAGAACTTCTCACAAATTACAATGTGATGATTGATAAAGCTTTGTGGGCGCCGGCTGTTTTGGCAGGGCTGCTCGGTGCTACGTTTTCATCGGCACTGGCGTCAATTGTGGGTGCGCCGAGAATTTTACAAGCGCTGGGTGATCATAAGATTTTCCCCGGAGGTGACATTTTCTCTAAGCTTGCAAAAAACGGAGAACCGAGAAATGCCATTCTGCTCACAGGTGGTATTGTTTTAGGAACTCTGATGCTACGGGACCTTAACACCATCGCCCCGCTCATTACCATGTTCTTTTTGATAACCTATCTGATGATTAACCTCGTGGTATTCATCGAGCAGCGCATGGATATGATCAGTTTTAGGCCAACATTTAAGATCCCAAAGTTTGTACCTGCTATCGGTACGCTTGGGTGTTTGTTTACCATGTTTATCATCAATGCTACGTTGGGCCTGATTGCCATTGGGTTGGTTATTGCAGCGTATCTCTATCTAACAAACCGAAAGTTAAAAGTGCCATACGGCGATATGCGCAGTGGCCTGTTTGTATCACTGGCGGAGTGGGCCGCGAAAAGAGTATCCCTCCTTCCTGAAAATAACGAGCGTGCTTGGAAAGCTAACCTTCTGGTGCCAGTTCGCAGCGCCCGTGAACTACGTGGAAGTTTCAGCCTGATTCGCAGCCTTGTATTCCCGCGAGGTTCTGTGAAACTGGTAGGTGTTGCTTCAGAGGCCAATAAAGAACAACTTCGGGAATCTCTCATTAATCTGTCGGCATCTTTTCTCAGAGAAAATATCTATACACGCTGGTCGGTAGTAGATTCCGACAGTTACGCTGATACGGTTTTGAACTCTCTTCAAACACTACAGGGCACCTTCTTCCGTCCAAATATTCTCTTTCTGCGCCTGCCTGCACATAGAACATTCGATGAAGAGATTCACTCAATTATTAACAAAGCCCGCGGAAACAAAATGGGCATCCAGCTTTATGTGGAGGATAGTGTTGCCAATCTTGGACGCAGTGCATCCATTAATGTTTGGATTCGCGAGAAAAGCCCGCATTGGGATATCAGCATGGATCTGGGTAATGTTGATCTGGCCCTGCTATCTGCATATAAACTGAAAATGAACTGGAATGCTGAGCTCCGGGTGATAACCGTTGTGAAAGAAGAAGAGGTGAGCAATGCCTATGCATATCTTGAAAATCTGTTGGGTGTAGCGAGGCTAAACGATGCAACACCTCATGTTGAAATCGGCAGCTTTAAAGAGGCCATGAAGAATGCCCCACAGGCAGATGTTGACTTTTTTGGGCTCCCTGAAGATCCAAATCTTGATGAGTTCCGGTCGTACGTTGAGCATACAAGATCTGCTTGTGTGTTCGTAGCCGATTCCGGCAATGAAAATATCCTGGCATAAAACAAAACATTTGTATATACATTTACTATGATAAAAACGCTGGCTTTTTCATTATTACTTTTTCTTATCAGTTTCACCATAGTACAAGCACAACAGGCTGAAAACAGCCACAAAGAAGTGTTGGAAAATCTTTTGAATGATTTTCTGGCGGGAGCGTCCGTAAACAGTTATGAAACACACAACCGCTTTTGGGCTGAAGATCTTATCTATACCAGCTCTTCAGGCGAGCGTTTTGGAAAAGCTGAAATCTTGGCCGGGCTTACACCGGGAGAATCTTTTTCAAGCGATGAAGAAAATTCCCGCTACTATGCCGAAGATGTTCAAATTTCCATCTATGGTAAAGCGGCAGTTGTTGCCTTTCGGTTAGTTGCAGAAGTGCCACTTGAAACCAGAGAAGTTGAA
>SLLL01000156.1 GCA_007134085.1 Balneolaceae bacterium | reverse complement strand
ATAAATTTGTCCGGGCGTTTTGTTACGGATGCCAGTTTTGTGATGGAAATGGATGATGTATTACTCGCCAGAATGGCATGCTCGGGTGCATGGAGGTCGGCTTCAGCAAGAATCTTCTTCTTTAGCTCAAAAATTTCGGGTACCGCTTCAATAATTAAATCAACATCAAGTACTGCTCCGGGAATGGTTAGATGGGGTTGAATTCTGTCTAAAGCAGCTTCCTTGTCTGCCTCAGAAATTTTCTCCTTAGCCACCATTCTTGAAAGGTTCTTGTCGATAGTATTTATCGCTCGATCCACAAATTCCTGCTGGGTTTCCACCAGTTTTACATCAAATCCATTCAACGCAAAAACATGAGCAATACCATTGCCCATTGTACCACCTCCAATCACTGCTACTTTTTTTATTTCACTCATAGAACTACCAATACTTTCTGTTAATTTGAGATTTACTATACCTTTCGGGTTTGAGAGTATGTATTTTGGGCAGAATTTTCAATTACAAACCGCCCAAATCTTTTACTGACTGCCAAATTAGCCGCATGAGATTTATCTTCAAACTTATCCTTTTTTTAACTCTTTTGTTTATCGGAGTTGCAGGATTAGCCATTTACTGGACTTTTTATAAACCACTCCCGTCTTACAACGCTGAATTATCCCTTCCCGGCTTAGAGCAAACTGTTGATGTGCACTGGGATCCCTACGGCATCCCCTATATCTATGCCAACTCTGAGGATGATCTATATTACACAATAGGGTACATACACGCACAGGAGCGCCTTTGGCAGCTTACACTCTCTCAACTTGCAGCTGAGGGACGCTTTGCTGAATTTTTGGGTGAGGATTTAATCCCTTTCGACATCCATCAGCGAACCATAGGCTTTTGGCATACATCACAACAAATTGAACAGGATGCCTCGGAAGAGCTGTTACATCTGTTGCAACGATATGCGGATGGAATCAATCACTTCACAGAAAAAAACCGGCGAAATTTACCCGTAGAATTTTCATTACTTGGAGTTGAGCCAATAGAATGGACTCCTACCCATTCCATTGCAGTGGCGCGCCTGATGTCTTGGGATCAAAACATGCACTGGATGAGCGAGCTTACCTACGCTTATCTTGCAGAAAAGCTTGATCCGGTATTATTAAGACAGTTAATACCAATTTATGATGATTCTAACCCGGTAATGTTCAGCCAAAAGCAGAGCATCGGAGCCGCTGAACGCTCTCTGGCATTTCTTGAAACTGAACGTACTTTACGATCATTTTTATCTAAAAACGGCTCACCATTTGGGAGTAACGCATGGGCAGTAAATGGCAGTAGAACCGAATCAGGATTGCCGATACTCGCGGGCGACCCGCACATGGGCCTAAGCATCCCTGGATTTTGGTTCGAAATGTTTGTGGATACACCGGAGCTGAAAATGGCAGGTGCAACCATTCCCGGAACTCCCTTTTTTGTACTCGGCCAAAATGCCCATTTTGCCTGGTCAATGACCAATATCATGGCGGATGATACCGATTTTTTTCTTGAAGCTGTTCATGAAGAAAATTCCAATGAATATGTTACTGACAGCCTCACAGTTCCAGTTTCTACCCTCCCATTTGAAGAGCGCAGGGAAATTATCCATGTACAAAATGCCAGTGATAAACTGCACATCGTCCGGAGTACGCAAAACGGGCCTGTTATAAGTGATATTCACCCAAATCAAGAAATGTTGGGAGATAAAGTTGTTACGCTAAAATGGAAAGGGCATGATATAAGCCACGAGATGTGGGCTCTGTATCAAATGAACCGCTCACAATCCATAAACGACTTCCGAAATGCCGTTTCGCAGTTCCATTCACCGGGAATGAATTTTACCTATGCCGACAGAGATGACAACATTGCGATTTTTACCGGGGCGTCCATCCCCATCAGAAAACACAACCCGCTTACATTCAGGCATGGCTGGGATCCCTCCTATCAATGGAGCGGTACTATTCCTTTCGATGAATTACCCCACGTAGTTAACCCTGAAATCGGCTTTGTTGCACACGCCAATAACAAAATGGTAACCGATTCATACCCTTATTACATAGCTACATTTTGGGAACCACCATCGCGAATCCAGAGGATTGAGCAGCTGATTCAATCTCAAGACACACTTTCTGTTGAGTACATGCAAGCCATGCAGTACGATGTTTTCTCGCAACATGCTGCCGATATAACCGATCTGATACTACCTATATTACGTGGCGGGCCCAATCCGGAAAGATTCATGGTAGCTCTCTCCTACCTCGAAAATTGGAACCATGAATATGAGCCATCATCAACCGCAGCCACAATTTTTGACATCTTTTTTATGAATCTGTCTGAACTTGTTCTGCTTGATGAAATGGGAGAAGAAGCATACAGAAATTTTATTCGCCTTGAACATCTTCCGGTAATGGTAATCAGCCGTATGCTACGGGACGACAGTTCTTTTTTCAATGTAATAAATACAGATGAAATTGAGTCGAGAACTGATATTGTTAGGCGGGCTATGGATCAAACCATTCAGCAACTGGAAGAGGCATATGGAACTGAGTCCGTTGAGTGGCGTTGGGAAAATGTTCACTCCCTCACGCTAAAACCACCTCTCCTCGGAGAAGCAAGCGAGGGCCCTAATGCTCCAGTCATTTTTCGAACCATTGTAAATAACCTCTTCAGTAAAGGGCCTTTTGGCGTACGCGGCCACGGCATGACCATTAACAAAGGGCAATATAGCTGGCACAGGCCCTTCGAGATGGATCTCGGTGCATCAATCCGGCGTATTGTTGATTTTTCAACGCCTGAACGTGCCCTATCTGTACTGCCAACCGGGCAATCAGGCAATCCTCTTTCCGCTAATTATGGCGATCAGACAAATTTGTGGCTTGAGGGGCGCTATCGCTATATTTATCAGGACAGTACCTTTTTTCAGCAAACCAGTTACCAAACTATGAGGTTATCTCCTCAATAGTTAACCATCTAAAGAACCGATAAAATACCATTGTTATGAAGTATTTACTGCCACTATTATTATCCATCAGTATCATATTCTACGCTTGTAAGACTACCGAACAACCAGCAGAAACTACCCATGAACCGGTTACAGAAGTACCTGAGGAACCCGTAGTTACAGAAACTTATACTGAAGAGTATGAAGATTCATCCTACAATGAAGTTGATGTTGAGGAAATACTGGCAAACATGAGCCTGGAGGAAAAAATAGGGCAGCTCTTCTCTATACGTGCAAATGGAACTTTCACAAATCACAGAGACCCGGTTGTACAGCGGCTTGAACGGCTTATTACAGACTTTCATATTGGCGGAGTGATATTTTTCAGAGGCGATGTATATGCCCAAACTATGCTGAATAACCGCCTGCAAAGTATTGCAGAACTTCCATTGTGGATTTCGCAGGATATGGAGTTTGGTGCCGCTATGCGTGTTGATGGCACCACGCGGTTTATCCCGGCTATGGGTATTGCTGCTACCGGTAATCCTGAAAATGCTTACCTGAAAGGTAAAATCACGGCAAGAGAGGCTAAAGCAGTTGGCGTTCATCAGGTTTATGCTCCCGTTCTTGATGTAAACAACAATCCGGAAAATCCGGTTATCAATGTGCGCTCCTACGGCGCTGATCCACACATGGTATCCGATTTTGCACTTCAATTTATGAACGGTGTAGAAAATGCCGGCCTTTTAGCTACAGGAAAGCATTTTCCCGGCCATGGCGATACCGATACTGATTCTCATCTTGCACTTCCAACCATTAATCACACGTTCGATCGGCTCGAAGAGATAGAATTGGTTCCTTTCAGAAGAGCGGTTGATGGCGGTATGCGAAGCATTATGAGCGCCCACATCTCTTTCCCCAACATCAGCACAAATGTTGGCCTTCCGGGAACGCTTGATGAGTCGATCCTTAACAGAATACTTGTTGATTCTCTTGGTTTCAACGGCCTGATTGTTACCGATGGCCTCGAAATGCTGGGTATTGCCAATCACTATTCACCCGGTGAGGCTGTAATAATGGCCCTGCAAGCCGGAGCTGATGTAATGCTTCTGAGCCCGGATGAGATGACGGCAATCAATGAGCTCTATCGTGCAGTTGAATCCGGCAGAATAACAGAAGAGCGAATTGACCACTCCGTTCGAAAGATTTTAACCCTCAAAAAAGAGCAGGGGCTTTTTGAAAATCGTTTCGTAGAAGTTGAAACCCTCAGTCAAAAAATTAATACACCGGAATACCAGGCAATCGCACATCGTATAGCGAGGGAATCGATCACAGTTTTAAAAAATGAGGGTGATGTACTCCCTATCCGTGAAAAAAATTTTGGGAATGTAGTTGTAATAGCCGTGTCTGATGGAGACGGCCACTCATCAGAAAGCGTACTTCAGCAGGAAATGCGCAGGTATCACCATGGTATTCGTTTCCATGCACTCAATAACCGCACTACACCAGAAGAGATCAACCGGCTTCTTCGGGATGCACAGCGAGCCGACCTTGTAATGATCGGTTCCTTTATCATGGTACGTTCCTATCACCCCATGCAAATTCCTGAAAAGCAGCTGGGCGTACTTCAGGAAATCATGGCTATGGATCAACCAAAGATATTAACGGCATTTGGCAACCCATACGTGGTTGGCGACCTTCCTGAAACCGATGTGCACGTTCTTGCATGGGCTTCTACAGCTGATCAGGTTCGCCAGGCTATCCCCTCTCTTTTTGGAGCATCGACGGTTGGCGGACGGTTTCCCGGTGAAGTTCCCGGCCTCTACGAAATTGGTGATGGGCTCGATATCCCTCATACAACCGTTCGGTTCGACAGGCCGGAATCATCAGGAATGATAACTGATTCCCTTCTGCATATTGATATGATTATGCAACGTGCAATTAATGATTCCGTTTTCCCCGGAGGTGTTGTTGGTGTGATGAGAAATGGAGCACTGGTATGGCAACAGGGCTACGGATATCATGACTATACAAAAACACGGAGGGTGCGTGCAAATGATGTGTTCGATCTTGCATCCATCACAAAAATAATGAGTACAACCACGGCAATTATGAAGCTTGCTGATGATGGGCGGCTATCAATTGATGACCCCGTTGCAAAGTATATTGATGAGTTCGACACAGACGATAAGAGGGATATAACCATACGCCACTTTCTGCTGCACACATCTGGTTTGCCGGCTTACAAAATTTACGTTGATGTATTGCGAACCAGGGCAGAAATCTTACATGCAGTAAGAAATGAGCCTCTCGAAAACCGGCCGGGAGAGCGTTACGTTTACAGCGACCTCGGCTACATTCTGCTTGGAGAAATTGTAGAAGCTGTAAGCGGCAAGCGAATTGATCAATTTGTGCGCGATGAAATTTTTGAACCTATGGGCCTTCACTCAACATGGTACAACCCAGAACAGGCCGGGCCAAGTGTGAGCAACAGAATCCCCCCTACCGAGATCGATACCGTTTACAACAGAGGTACGGTACAGCGTCGAGTTCATGATGAGCGCGCTTATTTCATGGATGGAATTGCGGGGCATGCCGGCTTGTTTTCATCGGTACAGGATATTTCGAAGTTTGCGTTTATGATGCTAAATGGTGGCATATATGGTGGAGAACAGTTTTTAACTGCTGAAACGATTGACTACTTCACCGGACACAGATCGCCAATTAATCACCGCGGGCTCGGCTTTGACCGTAAAAGTGATGGCTTCAGCAGTGCTGGCACGCTTACCGGGGAAAACACATTCGGCCACTTAGGTTTTACAGGAACCAGTTTGTGGATTGACCCGGATGAAGATATTGCAATTATCTTACTCACAAACCGCACATACCCTAACAGGAGTTACGGATCAACTATCCGATTCATTCGTGCAGAAATTGCAGATGCAGTAATGAACAGCATAGCGAGGTGAAGGAAAAGAGCTCAATATCAGAACTAAGTTATAACCCTTACTCAAAAAGGGATGAATATTGCTATGTTGAAGGCAAATCTGGCGTTGTTTATCCCGGAGTGCGGGTAGAAAACATCTCATTTCCGTTATCCATTTCGGCGGTACAGGCAGCTGTGTGTAGTTGCCTTGCAAATGGTGATCAGCCTAAAGCAATCTATCAAACTGGAAACAGATCGGAATTGTTGGAATATTGGATTTCTGAATTTGATCTTGAGCTCATAGAGGAAATTCCTGAACTAACACAAATCTATAACCCACTATATCCTTTTCCTGAACATCCTGAAAAAGAGTTAGAAAAGCTTTGCAAACAGGCAGTTACTATTCATTCTGATTTTCCGGTATCGGCACTTCTATACACGGAAAAAGGGTGCATACATGGAGTAAATGTAGAGGTTGGTGCCTGGAGTTTAGGCCTATGTGCCGAAAGGGTTGCGCTATCGCGGGCTATTGCTGCCGGTATAAGGCAATTCTCCCACATACATGTTGCAGCACCAAAAAGTGAATTTTGCAGCCCCTGCGGCGCTTGCCGGCAAGTTCTAAACGAATTAATGCCAAAATCGATCATCTATTTACATCACAACAAGAATTCCCTCACAAAACATTTTGTTGAGCACCTATTACCCAATGGGTTTACCTCAGGAGCTTTAAAAAACCGATAGTATTATGAATTATCTCGCAGTGCTTGACTATGAACATCTTGATAATGGTATGTTCTTAACATCTTTTGCCAGGGCGCTTGCTAAGAAAAAAGGGCGTGGCATCGTTATTCACGGAGACAGTGAATACACCAACCGGATCATCCAAACCGGTGTAATGCGAGATGAAGCAACCATTCGGGCCACAAAAGACCTTAACCACAGGCTTGTAGCACTCTTTGCTGATGAAGGCATCCCTGCTATCGCGTTAAACGGATATCAAAAATCGATGATTACAGACACTGAAAACGGTGTTCAAGTTGACAAGCAGCAGATTGAAAGCCTGCCCGGAGAAACTGTAATCCTGCTGTCAAACCTTGTTATCAATGGAGAGAACCGCTTAATTCCGTTGCCATTACCCGATTTAGCCGGTGCACTGCTTACCGCTTTTGAGCTGAAACATATTACCCTATTCAGCACAAAAGATGGAGCTGATATGATGGTTAAAAATTATCCGATTATAGTAGAACCCGAGGCACCCGTTAACGAATCTATCGTGCTACAGATACCTGATGAATTTCGGCAATTTGACAACCGAATTGAGTTGACCGTCCCTTCTACTTTTTGAGCAATTAACTTTTATACTGAAAAACAGCATCAGTGACATAAAAAACGCCATTTTTATTTGCCAGTTAGCTCGTTGTTCTATAGTTTGGGATTTCTTTTAATTATCATATAAACTAACCAAATGGTGTAATTTTATGAGCAGAAACGATCAACTAAAAGCATTGCTTGCAGACCTCGAACCAGAACTCGACAAGTTTTACAACAAAGGCAATAAAGCCGCAGGCACAAGAGCCCGAAAAGCATTACAAGAGCTAAAAAATTTAAGCCAGGAAATTCGTCTTGAAATACAGGATTTCAAAAATTCAGGCAAAGTTTAATTTATTTCGGCTTAACAAGATAACAGGCCATACTTTTTACAGTATGGCTTATTTTTTTGTGTTTCGCACTTGACATAGGAAGTGCAGAAGCCATATATTTAAAACTTCTGCTGAAAACGATTAGGTAGATAAAACATAGTGATTCCTCGGTAGCTCAGTGGCAGAGCAATCGGCTGTTAACCGATCGGTCGCTGGTTCGAATCCAGCCCGGGGAGCTTCAAAAGGCAAGTTACTTTATTGTGGCTTGCCTTTTTTTATGGCAATTTCCCGATTCATCGGGAGCTGTAATCCGCATCAGGCGGACACTGGTTCTCCATTGCGAATCTTTTAGAGGAATTCTGCCCGATGTGCTTCAAAAGGCAGATTATTATATAATAGTTTGCATTTTTAAGTTATGATCACATCCTTACGAACAACCCGAATTCACAAAATTTGTATAGCACACTCTTTCCGTCTGGAAATCTTCGTACCAGCCGCTGTGTGTTTCAGCATTCCAGTAAACCCTGCTATATTGGCCATTCGCCGGTTCTACAGATAACCAATTTTCTGCGCCGTCTCTTTCATAGGTGATAACCATGTTGCTGAAATCTGCATAACTGTTAATATCAATAGAGGCTGTTTTAATGGTATCACTCTCAATATTCCAGCTGTATACTGCAGCAGGTGTATTGCCTCCATCAGGATCAAAAAATCTCCACTCTCCGTTTGAGCCATCTGTTGAAGTAAATCCGGTAATAAAACGGAAGTTCTCAACTCTTGTATCCAGGAAATTGCCTGTGTATTGAACTACCCATTCCACACCCCCTGAAGTTGGTGTCGCGATTATCTGTATAATGGTTTCCACTACTTCATTTTCAAAGAACCCTGCATCTTTAAAGAAGCCGGTTACATTAAAATTCCATGTCCATGAGCCGTTATCAAACTCCGGCTGAATATTGAGCATAGGCGCAAGGGAAAGAAAAGAGTTCACAAGGCCAACGGTGGCATCTGCCTGAAACAGAGTATTGCCGAATATCGCCATACCCTCAACACTTTTGTAATTGCTGTGCTCCAGATCGTTGGGAACACTGTTGGTATTAAAATATTGGGTATCAATTACTACGGGGGCAATATTAGTTGGCAAGCTTGGCGGGTCGCCATCGGGGCCTGCAGATGTAGAATCATCTGAGCAGGCTTGCATTGTAAAGACAATTAACAGAATCAATACAGATAAAAATGTATGTTGTGTTGTCATGGCTCAATTTGTTAAGTATTGATTATTGAATTTAATTGAATATAACAAATGTAAACGTATTAGGCACTTGTGTTTATAACAAAAAAGCCGAAGAGTTTTTGCTCTTCGGCTATAGTTATTGAGAAAACAGATAACTGTCAATTCAGTTCATCAAGAGGATTCTAAAAATCTAATGTCTGAGGACTCGTGCTCAATAATCAGAACTTAAATGCAGCACCGATATTCAGCCATCCCCAGTTATTACCAAGTTCTACGAAACCACCAATGTTATCAGTGAAGTAATATCTTGCACCGGCATGGAAAGCTGCTGTTGTTCCACCAAAACCGGAAAGCGAGGTACCTGACCAGCTCCAGTTTCTGTAGTAAATTCCAATTCCTCCATAGATGTCTAAATCAGGGTTATCCATTCCAAATAGTTCAGTAAAATAAAATGAACCCCTTGCTCCAAAAGTTGTAATAGTAAGGCCGCTTCCGGATACAAATCCAAAATCACCACCTACGCCAATAACGCCTGCATCAAGAGCAGTTATAGCATATTCTAAGTTAGCACCTAATGGCATTCCTAAACCACCGGCCCAGCCATACACAGAACCAACCCCGATTCCGGCATTAAGAACAAAATCTCCTTCCTGAAAATTTTGCGCATTTGCGCTTTGACTTAAACCAACTGTAAATAGAAAAAATGTTGTTACGATTAAGAGTGATAATTTTTTCATAAATCTTCCTTAATTACTTAATTATTATGCTTCAGTTTTATATTATTGTTGTTTGAACCGATTTGTAGACTCACATCATATTATTTTGATGAGACACTATTATCACGAATTTAATCGTAGTAATAGCTCATACAAGTATAAAAAAAAATATCTGGTTTCTAAATTATTGCCCCGTATATGGATGTAGAAGAAAATTTTACCCGCGTCTTACAGGAATTTTCTGAGGGGAAGGTTCAATCTGAGGATTTGATACCCTTTATTTATGATGAGTTACACGTACTCGCAAAAATTCAGAGAAGAAAATTCAGCTCGGCAGAGACGCTAAACACCACAGCCCTTGTGCACGAGGCCTACATAAAAATGGTGGATCATTCGCATCAAAATTGGGAAACACGCAGCCACTTCTACTCTGTAGCTGCAAAAGCCATGCGTTGCATACTTGTTGACCATGCAAAAATGCACAAAGCTCAGAAGCGCGGTGGTGATGAGAAACCGGTACCCTTCAAAGAGCAGCTTATTCGTGATAACAAACAAGCTAACGAGGTAATTGGCCTTGATGATGCCCTTAGCAGGCTCGAAAAATTGTCCCAGCGGCAAAGCAAAGTAATTGAATTGCGGTTTTTCTGTGGTTTTACAATTGAAGAAACCGCAAATATTTTATCCCTCTCCCCTGCAACTGTTAAGCGGGACTGGAATATGGCACGCTCCTGGCTGTACAAAGAGATTCAGAAATCATAACTATTGGTTGAAGATTACAACTTTTCTCATTTTTTTGAGATCGGTTTAGACATTAAATCAAAAGTTCAAAGCCAATACAGGCATCATCATGGGTTCAGACAGTAACCACTACTGGAAATTATTGAGTGATCTCTACGAAGAGGCCTACAAGCTAACTCCGGCTGAGCAGGTACTCTTTGCAGATGAGAATTGTGAAGACCCTGCCATGAAAGAAGAACTTCTCTCGATGCTTGATGTGCATGAGTCTTCCAGCAATTT
>SLLL01000050.1 GCA_007134085.1 Balneolaceae bacterium | reverse complement strand
CGTGCCGATTTTAAAACCAGCGGCAAGAAAATTCTTTTCCCCGGCTTCTTCAGGGCGTATGTTGAGGGGAGCGACGATCCCGAAGCTGCACTCGAAACGCAGGAAATTTTCCTTCCTGAAATGAAAGAGGGCGAAGCTGTTGATATGCACGAGCTTGAATCCATATCACATGAAACAAAACCACCGGCGCGCTACACCGAAGCAACGCTGGTAAAAGAGCTCGAAAAACGCGGAGTTGGCCGGCCCAGTACCTATGCGTCAATTATCAGTACAATACAGGATCGCGGCTATGCAAAATCCGACGGAAAAACCCTTATTCCAAGTTACACGGCGTTTGCTGTTACGGAGCTGCTCGAGGAGCACATTCCTCATCTTGTTGACAGTGATTTTACATCAGAGCTCGAGAACAAGCTCGATCAGATTGCCAAGGGGGAATTTGACCCCGTAAAATATTTGGATGACTATTACAAAGGTGATAAAGGCCTGAAAACCCAGGTAGAGCAGCAGGAGGAGCACATTGACCCACAGAAAGCGAAGATTCTGAACCTGCCGATTGATGACCTGAACGGCATGCAGGTGCATGTTGGCCGTTTTGGGCCATATGTAAAAACCAGCTCAAACGGCGAAGAGATTACTACCTCGCTCCCTGTTGACCTTGATCCCGGAGAACTTTCAGCTAAAAAAATTGAGGAGCTTCTGGCGGCAGAAAAAGAAGGACCGGTATCACTTGGAATGCATCCTGAGAAAAATCAGCCGATATATGTTCTTAGCGGCCGCTACGGGCCGTATGTGCAGCTGGGTGAGGTAACCGAAGAGAATAAAAAACCGAAGCGCGTTTCGCTGCTTAAAGGAATGCAGCCCGCCGATGTGGATTTTGATACAGCGCTGAAATTACTTGAGCTTCCGAGAACTCTGGGTGAACACCCTGAAACTGGCAAAGTGGTGAAGGCGGGGGTTGGCCGTTATGGCCCGTTTGTGCTGCACGATGGCACGTTTAAATCATTGAAAAAAGAGGACAACGTTCTTGAAGTAGGCATTGACCGCGCAGTGGAGCTTTTAAAAGAGAAAGCCAAAGGCCGCGGAGGCTCATCGGCTATTCAGGATCTTGGCAAACACCCGGAAACAGACGAGCCTGTAAAAGTAATGGATGGCCGGTACGGCCCTTACATTAAATATGGGCGTAAAAATATCTCTCTGCCCAAGGGCACCGACCCCGAAAAAGTAACCATGGGAGATGCCGTGAGGTTAATTGAGGAGAAGGGGAAGAAGTAACTATTCTCCCGGTTATCACTTTCTGAAGGGAAGTTGTTATTGAGATATAGCCTTGAATTGAGTGTTATTCTTTTAATTGATTAGAAATAGCCACTGAACTATGTATACTTGTAAACATACTTGTTTGTATGCATAAGCGTTAGTCAAGAAAGATAAGTTATGCCGCAAATCTCCCTTTATATCGATAAGGAAACTCTCGAAAGTATCGAGAAAGCCGCTGCTGCTGAAAAAACATCAATCTCAAAATGGGTAGGCAAACGGCTAAAAAGATCTCTGCGAACAGAGTACCCCCGAGATTTTGAAAGATTGTTTGGAGCTATCAGGGATGAATCGTTTCAGATACCGGAGCGCGAGCATTTTGATAGTGATGCCAGAAGAGAATAGTTCTGATGATTTTCCTTGATACAAATATTTGTATCCAGTTTTTGCAGGGAGAGCATCTTTCTATTCGAGAAAAACTGCTTGCAACGCCTCCGAAAGAAATAAAGATTCCTGTAATTGTGCATTCGGAACTGCTGTTTGGTGTGCGGAAAAAAGGTATCCCTGTTGGCCCAAATGACTTGCTAATTGCTGCAATGGTTTTATCGCATAACGGTACTCTTGTTACCCGAAATCTGAACGATTTTCGCAGAGTTGACAATCTGAAAATAGCTAAATGGTAGCCGTGTATAATTGTTCTTAATTAAATTAGAGTTCATGCCAGCACTAATTGAAGCTCTGAAGCAACTTGCTGATCCAGAGATCGCAGAACATTCGCAGCGATTTTTTAAGACCGGCCCGGGACAGTATGGTGAAGGTGACCGCTTTTTGGGAATCCGTGTGCCGGTTCAGCGAAAAACTGCTAAAAAATTCAGGCACCTAACCCTTGATGAGATTAGAGGGCTGTTGCAATCAGAGTGGCATGAAGTTCGGCTTACGGCACTTTTTGTACTTGTTGAGCAGTATCAAAAAGCAGATCAGCCACAAAAAAAGCGCATATTCTACTTTTATATTGAAAACCTCGATAGGGTAAACAACTGGGATTTGGTAGATTCCACGGCAAGCAAAATTGCCGGCCACTACCTGTTTGATAAAGACCGAAGCCTGCTTTACGAACTTGTTCAGTCCGATAATCTCTGGAAGCGAAGGGTGGCAATCATTGCAACGGGGTATTTCATTAGCATGGGAGATATTGAAGAGACGTTTAAATTGGCCGAGCTGCTTCTGAATGACCAGCATGACCTTATGCACAAAGCCACTGGCTGGATGATCCGCGAAACTGGGAAAAAGGACCGTGAGGCGATGGAACGGTTTCTTACTCACCATTACAAAAGCATGCCTCGTACTATGCTGCGCTATGCCATTGAGCACCTGCCTGCAGAACGGAGGAAGGACTATCTGGAGGGTACTTTATCGTAATTGATTGTCCCAGAACGTTATTTAAGACAAATAATTCAGGAATACAGTTAAGGGAATAAATTGTTTTGAGCTCAAAACAATTGAACTGTCTTTTTGTTTTGGAGTCAAAACAAAATTAGTTATCTGAAAGAACTACCCCAGCAACTCCTTTACGTACTCATTTCCTGGATCCATTTTCAGGGCTTGCTCGTAGTAGGTTTTGGCTTTTTCATCATGCCCTCCCTTTTTCATGAGATCGCCCATCAAAATCCAGTTTTCAACATCTCTTGGTTCAGTGCGGATTCTGTCGAGAAGGTAGGTAATGGCTTCATGTCCTTTGCCGGTCATCAATTTATACAGTACAAGGTTTCTATGGGCTGATGGAAGGTTATCAAGCGAAATGGCACGGCCGAAATCTTCTTTGGCTTTTTCAAGCTCATCTTTGTTTAGAAAAGCATAGCCACGCAGGTTATAGAGCCTGCCCGATTCTGCATCAATTTCAATAGCTTCATTGAGCGACTTGATGCTTGCATCCCACTGGTTAAGCTTTTGCATTACCTCGGCTTCAAGTGTGTAACCCTCCGGCGCGTCGGGTTTCATTTTTTGTAGTTTTCGGGCTATATCAAGGCTGCTGTCGAGATCTTTTTCATGCAGCAGTTCATATCCTTCTTTATGTGTTTCTTCAAAGCTCATTGCTTTTTCTCTTTATTTGCTTTTTCAGTTATATCTTCAAATTCTGCTTCTTCAATTTCATCCAGCCTGGGTTTACCGGCAGATGAACCCCTGTTGTTGCTTCTAGGCATATTTCCAAAGTGAAACCGGAATGCAGGCCTGTTTCTTCTTTTAGGCCCGCGAATCAGGCGTATTATTACGAAAATAAAAAGTGCTATAATCAGCCAGCGTATCATTTAATCGGGTATAATGTGTATATGTGTGTTACTTCGAATGGGTTGATCAAAAACCTGCTCTTCAATATAGGCAAGGTGATTGGGATTATTTACAAAGTCAATCTCCGTTGAGTTAATGATCATTAACGGGGCTTTATTGTAGTGGTAAAAAAATTGGTTGTAAGCATCGCTCAGCTCTTGCAGGTAATCCGGTGTGATGTGGCGTTCATAATCCCGCCCGCGACTGTCGATGTTGCTCATAAGCCGGTCAACTGTGCTTTGCAGATAAATAACAAGATCAGGCTTGGCAGAAATCCCGGTCATTATTCCATAAATGTTATCATAAAGGGCAAGTTCATCTTCATCCAGATTGAGGCGCGCGAAGATGCGGTCTTTTTCAAATATATAGTCAGAGATCACAAAATCATCGAACAGGTCGCGGGTAGTCATTACCTGCTGCTGTTTAAACCGGCTTGCAAGAAAAGCAAGCTGCGTTTGAAATGCATATCGTTTGCGGTCTTCATAAAACTTGGGTAAAAATGGGTTTTCCTCAAATTGCTCAAGCACCAGCCTTGCCCGGCTGCGTTCTGCAAGAAGCGATGCAAGGGTAGTTTTTCCTGCCCCAATTACCCCTTCAATAGCTATAAAATCAAACTGATTTTGCATGATCTGTTTTATGTGTTGCCTTAACTTGCTACCAGATTAAATCTGTTTTAGCTATTTCAATTTCAGGTGCATGTTCCATCATTTCAGCGATGGGTGTGTTGGTTTTGGGATCTCGTAAATCCGGTATAATCTCCTGAAGCGGGCAAAGAACAAACTGTCTGTTTTTGTATTCCTGATGTGGAATGATAAGGGTATCGTAATGAATCACCAAGTTGCCGTAGAGAATAATGTCCATATCAAGAATTCGTGGTGCCCATCGTTCAGGGTTTTTTTCCCTGCCGCACTCCTGTTCAAAAGCTTTAAGCCGATTGAGCAGATTGAGTGGCTCTAGTGAGGTTTCTATCTGAGCCACGCTATTATAGAACGAAAATTTAGCGCCACCAACTGGTTCGGATTCCCATACAGAAGCTTTTTGTACTACAGATTTTGATAACTCTTCAAGGAACGCGCCGGCTTCCCGAAGCATTTCGAGGCGATCTCCCAGATTACTGCCAACGGCTATAATCACCTTTTCCATGTCATGGTTATTTCTGCGTAGCCGGCTGGTACATTTATGGGGGGATTTAATTTCCGCAGGGCAACGGTTAATTTATTTATGCGGGGTGATTTTTCGAAAAGCTGATCACCAATCTTTATACAAAGTGTTTCAATAAGCTTCTCAGAATCTCCATGCAGCACGCTTTTTGCCACAGTTTCTACATGCTCATAATTAAATGTAGCGGTTAGATCTCTGCTTTCTGCTGCCTCCCTGAAATTTCCCCAGGCAGATACATCGAGCTCAAAATCATTGCCCTCAAGCCGCTCATTCTCGTAGTAGCCGTGTTTGCCCCTGAATTTTAATGCCTTAATGGTAATCTTGTCCAAAGAGTATGTGTGCTTTTATTGATGCCCTAAAAATAAGGAGAACAATGTTCACATACTTGAATTAATCCAATCAGAACCACAACGCAAAATCGAAAGAAACAGGCTGAAACTTATAGTGTGGCTACTTCAATCTTCTGTTCCAATTCTTTCAGCATTCGCTTGTGTTTGGCACTGGTAGAAAGGCGTTCATCTACGGTGGAAATGGCATGAATTACCGTGGAGTGGTCTCTTCCACCAAACTGCAAACCAATGGTTTTAAGGCTCGATTTGGTGTATTTTTTGGCGAGATACATGGCAATTTGCCGCGCTTCAACAATTTCCTGCTTGCGGGTTTTTTCCCGGACTTTGTTTGGGTCTATACCAAAATAGTCACACACATAATTTTGAATAAATTCAATAGAGATCTGTGTGTTCGAACTCTTAACCATGTCTTTAAGCACGGATTTAGCCATCTGCAGGTCAATTTCATCCACATGTTTGAGCGATGCGGTTGCGAGCAGTTTAATGATAGCGCCTTCAAGGTCACGCACGTTCGATTTAAAGTTGTACGCAATAAACTCAATAATTTCAGGATTCAGTGAAATGCCGTTGTCCCCAGCTTTTCTTTCGAGGATAGCATAACGGGTTTCGTACTCGGGGATTTGGAGGTCGGCGCTTAATCCCCAGCTGAATCGTGAAATAAGGCGCTCTTCAATATCGGGAATATCTTTTGGCGGCCTGTCGCTGCTTAGAATAATCTGTTTGCCATCCTGATGGAGGGCGTTAAATATGTGGAAGAACTCTTCCTGTGTTTTCTCCTTTCCACTGAAGAACTGGATATCATCAACAATAAGTACATCAATATTTCTGTAGAAGATGGAGAACTCGCTTGCCCGGTTATTACGGATGGCTTGTACAAATTCGTTGGTAAATGTTTCTGAAGAGACGTAAAGCACAGCCTTTTCATCACCAAACTGCTGCTTAATTTTGTTGCCAATACTTTGAACAAGGTGGGTTTTGCCCAAACCGGTTCCTCCATAAACAAAAAGTGGGTTGAAGGAGTTACTGCCGGGATTATCGGCAATTGCCATCGCGGCTGAACGGGCAAGCCGGTTGCAATCGCCCTCAATGTAACGCTCAAACACATAGTTGCTGTTGAGGTTTGAGTCGATGTTGGTTTTGCGGATGCCCGGAATAACAAATGGATTCTCAATTTTTCCTGGATGATAATCCGTGAAGGTGTTCATCTCCTGTGGTTTCTGGGGAGGCATGGGCCTTTGGGGCAGGCGGATTGAGCGGTTGTCTTCTAATCGATCAGACCGTTCTACAAGAACGGAATATTCGAGTTTACCTTCGTTTCCCAATACTTTTGCAATGGTGGTGCGAAGCATATTGTAGTAGTGCTCTTCGAGCCACTCATACCAGAACTGGCTTGGTACTTGTATGGTTAATGTTTCCCCTTCGAGTTTTACCGGTTTAATCGGCTCAAACCACGACTTATATTTTTGATAGCTGATGTTATCCTGAATGATTTCCAAGCATTCATTCCATGCAGACTCGGCTGTTGATAAATTCAACGTTGCGATGCCTCCCTAAACATTAAAAAAAGTTAGTAGTATCCCTTAGTTATCCACAAATAGATAGTGGCTAATTGTTCTTTCTCCGTCAAAAATGGGAATTTCTGAAGCACAAATCAAAAAAATATTTCAGGGATTAGCCAAAGTTATCCACATTCGTTTAAACCATTTAATTGATTGATGCGCAATGAATTATAACTTTTCTTGTTGAATTGTAATAATCTACTTGACAGCCCATAACAATTCATTAACACTGATTTAACACTGATTGTAAAATTTCAATCGGCAGAAAAAAACTTTTCCACAAGTTATCAACAATAAATGTTGCGTCATTGAGCCCCATTTTTGAAAATGTGCAGATGACGCTCTAAAACCCATGCCCTGCGGGTCGTTACGGCGTTTTTGCAACTACAAATCTATTGTTGCCGTCGAGGTCTTTTATTAGTACAGTTTGATTATAGAATGTTGCAGCAATTTTTGCTACATCAGCTGCTGTTTTATCGTTGCATTCCAGGTAGAGGGGTGCATTCATATCTGAGGCATATTCAATGATACGCTCATAGATTTGGAGGGGGTTATCATGAAAGAGTGCAAGTTCAGGTTCGTAGTTAAGTACCTGGGCATTCAGCTCACTCTTCTCTTCCGGTTTGATGTAGGGTGGATTGGAAACGATCAGGTCAAATTTCATTTCTTTTAACTGATCTGATTGATCGAGGTGGTTCAAATCAGCTATAAAAAAAGATACATCAACAGAGTTTAACTCAGCATTACTTTTAGCCAGGCCAATTGCCGGCTGAGAAACATCAAGCCCAAAGCAGTTCCATGCGGAAAACTCTTTACTAATAGCGATGGGGATACAACCGCTTCCCGTGCCAATATCGAGCATGCGAAGTGGTTGATCTTTTTTTGTGGCAAAATCAGATAGAATAATATCTACCAGCTGCTCGGTTTCAATGCGGGGAATGAGAACATCCCGGGTGACTTTAATCTCGGAATTAAAAAACTGGACAGAACCGGTAATGTATTGTAATGGTTCAAACGCAGCGCGGCGCTTCACCATGGGCCGGATGGCATCAAGCTCATCACTGGAGAGAGGCCTGTCGAATTGCAGATATAGGTCAAGCCGTTTACAACCGAGTGTTTCGGCGAGAATCCATTCAATACTAAGCCGGGGATCAGGAATACTTCTTGAATCAAAATAACCGGTGGCCCACTCCAACATGGAGAGTACCGTCCAGATTTTGGGAATTTTACTCATGTGAAATGAAGGGAAAAATCAGATTTCACCTGAATTTTCTTGTTCTTCTTTTTCTACTTCTTCCTGAAGTGATAGGCCGAACCGTTTTGAGTAATCCACGATAAAATCCACAACATCCGATTCTACATTCTTATCCTCTGAAAGTGAACTACCGCGAAAACCCATCCTGCCACCTGACTTTTTAAGCTCAACACGATTATGAGCGGGTGTGCATTCAACTACACAGGTTAGTGTTATAGTGGCGTTGATCTGTTTTTCGAACTGTTCAAAGACAGCCACGTAAATCTGATCTGTTGAGTCAGAAGAGTTGTATTTGTAAAGATATTTTGGCTCAAACTTTTCAAACAACTTGGCAGGCAGGCTTCGAAGTGTGCTGTTAGGCCCGTAAACCAGGTATTTTGTAATTGTATTCATAATTTATTAGACCCGTATGGAAAGTATAAATTAAATAGTAGGGCAATTTTTCTGCATGAATAAAAGCCAATTTGTAACAATAATCAAATATGTATTGTAAAGAATTTAAACCCTGATTGATAAATGCTGTATTTTATTTTCAATCAATGCAATGCCACGGTTAAAAATTTCGTTTGTAATGCAAATCAGACTATAAAATTCCCTACATGATTCGATTAGCTATTGCCCTAATACTATCAATGACAATTTTTTTGCTGCCGGCACTTAAAAATGCCGGCGCACAAACTTTAGAGCCGGAAGTAATTCAAACCCCGAGAAATGTTTCTGTATTGCAGGACGAGTACAGAGCCGGATTTGGGTTCAACATTGTAATGAATAACTTTGGTTTTGGCGCCGGTACAGAGTTTCGCGCAGTTGTTGCACCACAAACAGAACTGACCGCATCATTAAGAGTTACTGCACTAAGAGACCCAAGCGAGCAAACTTTCACAGATTTCTTTTTTGGGCAGCAAATTGTACCAAATAAATTTAACCGGGCATTTGCTTTCCCATTGATGCTTGGTATTAGGCAAAGGCTGTTTGCGAGCACCATACAGGAGGACTATCGGTTATTCTTGAGTGCATCAATAGGCCCGGCAGCGGCATTTACATTTCCCTATTTCGATGACCCCGATAATTTTGGCTACAGATTTACCGGCAACGAACTGATTCTTATAGGAGAAGAGCTTTTTAGGCTGCAGCCAACACAGGTGAACGATATTTTTTCAGGCTGGAGCAATGGAGAATGGCTTTTTGGAGGTGCAGGTGAATTTAAGATTGGGCTTGATATAGGCAGCAATTTTGCGCGGCTGAACAGTATTGAATTTGGCTACTTTTTCTATTATTTCCCCGATGCCGTTCAGTTAATGATGCCAAGCCAGCCGGTGTTTCGTACCGATCTTCCCAATAATAATGTGGTACAAACAACACCACAGGGAGAAATTCTTTTTGAGCCGTTTTTTGAACCACAAAGCTTTTTTGGATCCCCTCAGATTACATTCACTTTTGGGTGGTTCTGGTAGATTGATATCTTATCTATAAATTCGGCAGATAATCTATTAATTGCCTCAGATCGGATAGCAGGAAGTCGGGGTTGCTCTCACGAAGCTGCTCAGCATCAAAACTTCCTGTTGTTACAGCTACAGAGATTGCCCCAAAATGTTTTGCACATCGAACATCATTGGGAGTGTCTCCAATCACAACAAAACGCTCTGGTGGCGGGGAATGCCCATTCAATTTTTCGAAATCGTTTAGTGCCTCGCCGGGAATATATTTTCTGTCTGCATGGTTGCAGCCAAATCCACCAAAGTGGAAAGTGTCTTTGTAACCTGCTGCATCAACTTTATAAAAAGCTGATTCTCTGTAGTTTCCGGTACAAAGCCCCATTTTGAGCTTTTCTTTTTTTCCATATTCTACAAGCTCGGTTGCACCATCAATACGTTCTGTATCATTAGGAGAGAAATTTTGCTTCATATAGTAAAGATACTTTTTTTTCACCTCATCATACATTTTGCTGCTGTTTTCACTGCCTCTCGTTAAATGTGTGAATATCTCTTTATCGGTTCGGCCAGCAAATGAATAACTCCCATTTTCAAGCGGATTTGATTCAATGCCGAAGTCGTGTAGTATTTCAGCGATCAAATTTCGGGTAAAAGCCCGTTTTACGTGCATCAGTGTGCCGTCGATATCAAAAAGAAGTATAGGTTTCATCGGTTTTACTTTATGGTAACAGTATTTAGCAGTAAATTACAGGGATGTAAATAATCAACAAAAAAATAACATTATGAGTTTAATAGAAGATATTCACGCACGACAAATTTTAGATTCAAGAGGCAATCCTACTATAGAGGTAGATGTGGCATTAACAAACGGCATAGTAGGACGTGCTGCTGTCCCTTCAGGTGCATCAACCGGCGAACATGAAGCGGTTGAACTAAGAGACGGCGAAGCCGATTATTTTCTCGGTAAAAGTGTAAAGAAAGCAGTAGAGAATGTTAATGAAGCCATAGCTGAAGAGTTGGTTGGCTATCCTGCTTATATGCAAACTGAGATAGACCAGATGATGATTCAGCTTGACGGTACAGCTAACAAATCAAAACTGGGTGCCAACGCGATACTTGGTGTATCTATGGCGGTTGCAAAAGCAGCTGCGCAATCAGCAGGGCTCCCG
>SLLL01000067.1 GCA_007134085.1 Balneolaceae bacterium | reverse complement strand
GCTTGCGCGATTATTTTTTCGCCGATAGGTGTAGGAATAACCGGTGTTTTTGTGCGGTCGAAAATCATCACCTCCAGCTCATCTTCCAGTTTATGGATCTGCATACTGAGCGTTGGCTGGGTAACAAAACTTTTTTCGGCGGCGGTGGCAAAGTGCCGGTATTTATCTACCGCAACAATGTAAGAGAGTTGAGTTAGTGTCATATAATGAGCGTGTTTAGCACATAATTTTTTTTATTAATCTTAAATTAAGAAAAGCTCAAATCAATATTGGTCAAAAATAAAATGGCCTATCAAGTGTGCTGTTTTCAAGCAACAGGCACTGATCGCAGGCGGGATGCTGGTTGAAGCCAGAACAAGGGTTGAATATGGATACAGGAATATCAGCCCTCGTAACAAATGCCCGGGATGTGTCGATGGCAACAGCTTCAAAATATCCCAAAGCCTGCACTTGATCGTTGTTTATGTTAACGATGTTTCCGGGAGGAGTTGCGGGAGGTGCATCAAAAATGGTGCCTGTTTGGTTTATCATTTCATCTACTTGCTGCCAATATTGATACCTGCGTTGGGATATTGATTTGGAGACCACATTGAAATAATGCCTGATGAAAAATTCGTGCTGAACGATATTCTTTTGAGCCATAAACTGCCTCTCAATGTTCTGATTTTCTGGGCTGGTGGTTGAAAAAATCTTTATAGCCTGTGGATCGGGGATGGTAGTTACATAACAAGTTTCCGGTGGAGGAGCCAAAGGGTGAGTCGGAGTTCTTTCAACAAAACTGTATATGCTGTAAACACTCCATTGAAGGTATAGTGGTCCGGCCGCATCCGGTATTTCAGTATTTGCATACACAGAAATCACGGGAACGTCCCTTATTCTGCCTGTTGCAGTTGGCTCCTGGATAATTTCCGCTTCAAGAATTACTGAATCGCGGCTATGTACAATAGGTATGGTTTCCGGTAGGGATTGATAGATTTCACCGTTGGGCAGTAAGATCTCTATATGATATGTTTCCCCGCGCTTTCCGGTAATAGCAGTGCCCGGCAGCTCATATAATCCATTGCCAAGATCAACGTATGTTTCCGAGTTGCCATCGCCCGAAAAGAGGGTGATCTCAGCACCGTTTAAAGGGCTGGGAATCGTTGAGTTGAGCGTGGTGATTCCCAATTGCAGCCGGTACGGCCCCGGGCGGTCGTAGATGCTTCCACTTACTACAATTTGGCCATCGGCGCGTGGCGGATCAAATTCAATCTCATTCACACACCCGGAAAGAACGAACAGCGCGATTAAAGTGATAAAAACACTTCTGAGGTTCATTCCTGCAGCTAAAAATTGAAATTATAGGTGAATGATGGTATTACCGCACCCAATACCGAAAGTTTGTAGGATGCAGGAACAGATGCCCCTGGCCTTCTTTGATAAAACACGGAGAACGCATTCTCTCTACCAAGAATGTTGTAAAGTGTAAAGTTAGCGCTGTCAGAAATACGCCTTTCAGGGTTTACAGTTCTGTATTTCCAGATGTTGTCGGCAATTGTAAATGATATATCGAGGCGGATATAATCCGGTATGCGGAGCTCGTTTCTGTCTGAAAAAACAGGTACCGTTGTATTGCCGTCGAGGTAGTTTGAACTAATGGCTGTAAAGGGCCTGCCTGAGTTCCAGGTAAAATTGAACGAGAATGCACTGTTGTCACCAAGATTTCGAACGGCAATCAGGTTGATGTGATGGGGCTGATCGTGATTGGCAGGGTACCACTCGCCATTGTTGATTTGCAATTCGGGAAAATTACCTCCCGCCCGCACAAACGACCGGCTGTATGAGTAGGAGAGCCACCCGGTCCATCTGCCGCCGGTTGCGCGTACAGTCAGTTCGCCACCATAACTTCGCCCCCGGCTCGATAAGAGTTCTGTTTCTAAATGAGTGTTTAGAAACAGGCCGGCGAAATCAATATACTCAACAAGATTATCGATATCCCGGTAATACAGCTCTATAGATGTTTCCAAGCTGTTTGAGGCAAAATTTTGATAATACCCCACTGAATAGTTGTGTGCTTTTTGAGGCGGAAGGTAACGGGTGCTCATCTGCCAGATATCAGCGGGAGTTGGTGATGCACTGTTCGAGATTTGATGAATATACTGCCTGGTTCGGTTGTAACTTAGCTTTACCGAGTTGTTATCCGTAAGTGCGAGCCGAGCCGAAATTCTGGGTTCAAATCCGCTGTAATTCACTAATCTTTCACCGGCAGAAAATGCAGATGTGTCGGTAATAGCAGCCACAGATCTTGGCTGGCCTTCCATGTAGGTGTACTCATCGCCCGGGCCAAGCTGATGGTACAATGAATACCTGACTCCGCCCTGAATAAGTAGTTGATCAGTCAGCTCTATCTCATTCCCCACAAAAAAAGCTATTTCCCGGCCGGTATCATTTCCAACGCTTCTGAATTCAACAACTGACTGTTGGTTGAAGGGCTCTATGGTTTCGTCATCACCGGAATAACGAATCCACTCTGCACCTGCATAGAGTAAATTTCGATTTAAGCCTGTATAGGTAAGCGTCTCTTTCAGGCTCAGGTAGCGAATTCCTGTACTAAGAGTAAATGCATCGGGCCCGGAAGGCGTAAACCAATTGCTTCTGTAGGTGTTGCTAACAGCAGAGAATGTTGAG
>SLLL01000201.1 GCA_007134085.1 Balneolaceae bacterium | reverse complement strand
TTCGGGTAGTGAATTATCTATACTTGTGTTAGAATTCATAATTTGCAAGGAATTTTTACTCTTTATTGACAAAAGATGTTCAAAAAGGTATTATAATAATACAATGTAATTATGGACTGGGCTTCTCCCGGTCGGCAAAAAGCTCTGGACTTATCCGGGGCTTTTTGTTTTTATGGAAATACTTTGTGTTGAAAAATCTTTTTGCTAATCACTTCGAATGCCCGGTTCTTTTGTCCCGGTCGCAAATAACTCAATCCTATTGGCCTTGCGGTTAAATCTGCAAGCTGAAGCCCGCAAGAGTTGGTTCTTTTATCCACAAAAATGGAGCGGAACCTGATTTTACTGAAATCCATTCTTTTATAGCCAAACTGGTGGTTCCCGTTACAAATTCTACGAAACTCCAGCTCCAGTTCGATGTCTTCCTTCTTACCTCGTTGTTCAAAAACAATGTGTATCTGCTTTCCCTCTTGGTCTCTTGAGAGGAAGAAAGCAAGCAATCGCTCCAAACCGAATCTCAATCCAAGATTATAAGGGTTAAAAGGTTCTTGATACTGTTTTTTTAGCTCTTCTTTATCTACTACCACCGATACAATATCAAATGGAGTATTTACAACAAGCCTGGCAACATCATTTAAAAATTGTTCCCGCAAATGGCGATCCATACGCAGAAAAGAAAATGTTCCGTTCTGTTTACGGATATCATGCTCATGGAGAATGGCTTGATCGTGGCCAAAATAGTTAAACTTAAAGCGCTGAAGCTCCGGAACAGCAATACCAATATAATCCTCAATATGAAAGCAACAGAAGGAGAGTACAAATATGGGATAATCCGTATCTATGGTTGCAATACCATGATCGCCTGATTCATCTACATATACGATATAGTCTCCTTTTTGCATTATTCTAACTGGTTAATTCACCCTCACTTTCCCTGTCAACAACTGCTGCATCAAACCCTTTTTTTGTTTTTGATAACTCTTAAGTTGCTTTTCCAGAATCAAAATCTCTATATCAGCGCATTTCAGGACTTTAGATATAGCTATCTGCTCTCCTAATGTTGGCACTGGTACTTTTATTTTTTTGAAATCCTTCCACCTTAAACTACCACGACGGTTTACCGTGCCATTTGTGAATATTTCAAATATCCGCCGATAATTTTCTGTCTTTAATACGGCATACAGATAATCATCATTTATTTTTTTCCTGTCAGCTTTAAAAACTGTATACATCGGGCTTATGGCTCCTTTATCACACCAATTGTTGTAACCAATTGATCCTTCCTCAACGTGATTTGTAGCATAAGCAAATTCGCCTTTTTCAACGGCTTTATAGTTGGAAATGTCTTTGCTAAATACTTGTCTGTCAAAGTACTCTAATGAACTCACTAATCCATCATGTTTCGTACAGGACATGACTGTATAGAACTTCGTTTCATCACCTACTTTGTTTTTAATTTGGGTGGCAATCTCTTGTATTTTCATATACTCCCAATCTTTTGGGTAAATACCAAACCTTGTTTTTCTAACTTCTTCACTTTTGACAAACTCTGGAAACCTCACTTTAGCCGAAAACAGCCGCTGCATAAGGCCTTTCTTATATCGCTTCTTGGCCTGGATGAGCTTTTCTATTTTGGAGATGGCTTCGTCCCAAGATGCAATAATTTTAACTATATCACTTTGCTCCTTTTTGGGAGGAATAGGGAAATAAACTTGCTCTAAATCTGACTGGCCGATATTTACGCGTACTGCACCTTGACCCCTACTTATTATCTGTCTTCTAACCGGCTCCATCTGTAAGCCATAAGCACTAAACTCAGGTAACAATTTATTGTTCTTTGGTCTGCCTCTTATGACGAACCCCCCAAATACGGCTTTTTCATCATCACTATAAAGTGCAGTCATTCCTATCTCGTCTCGTATCTCAGACGTTCTATTGAACAGCACATCACCTCGTTGCAATAAATTCTTCTCTAATTGTTTTTCAGAGATACTTACTGAACCAATAATATTATCATGAATGATGAAGGTGTTACCAAATACATCCATCACGTTTACAAATTTCACTCCTTTCCCATAAGCATCCTTGCCTGCATTAATTCCATTTTTGAATTCGAATAAATTACCCAGATTTCTGAGTTCCCAGTCCTTGGGAATCCACCCTAACTTGGTTTTTTTGTAGCCGGCTTTATTCTCGGTATTTACTTCTGTTTCTATCATTTTGTATCATTAAACGTTTTATGCAGTTCTGCCATCACATTCACCGTTTGGAACACCAGCCGGCGAGAATCTTCCCATGTAAGCTGTTCTTTCTCTTTTTCTGCACGGTGTTCCTGTTTCTGGATGAGGCCGCCAACCGCTTTCCAGTAGTCAAACAGTGCGCGCAGGTATTTGCGTACTTTTTTACTGTCGCATTTTTCGGTTATTAGTGCTTCAATGCGGTTGTGGGTTTGTGTTTTGGGTCCGTCATACGCTGTGCCCGTCACCTTAGTATACAAATCATCGGCAAAATCCTGCACCGACTCTCTGCACAGATGGCCGATGATGGTAAACTGCTCTTCTTTATCCGCGGCCCAAATCATCTCCTCCGCCTGTTTAATCTTCCTGTAAGCCTCCGGGTACGCTTTTCTGAAATCCTCAAATTCCAGATAGCGGAAGGTTTGCTTCTCAATCCGCTCA
>SLLL01000149.1 GCA_007134085.1 Balneolaceae bacterium | reverse complement strand
TTTAACATAATGGTTTCAAACACGGATGATCACTTACGTAACCACGGCTTTTTTCTCAAGAATCATGGTATAACACTTAGTCCGGCTTACGATATCAATCCAAACCCAAAAGGATATGGTTTGAACCTGAATATTGATGAAAACGACAACCGCCTTCACACGGAAATTGCCCGAAGTGTCGCTCCGTTATTCAGGCTGTCAGATTCAAAGGCCACTGGGATCATACGTGAAATGAAACAAGTCATATCCGGCTGGAAAACAAAAGCTGAATCGTTGAAGATTTCTCGTAAAGAGATAGATTTGATGGCATCAGCATTTTTGCCGAACCCATGATCTGCACTTCTTTGCACAGCGATCCATCTTAACACAGTAAATCTGATATTCCCCGATAATTCAGCGCTGTGGTATGATCGTAAAATGCAGCGGTCACGGCAGGAGAGGAGTGCCCCATGATTTTACTTACTCCGTACAGGTCTGCGCCACGTTCCAGCACATGAGTAGCAAAGGAGTGCCGCAGACAATGAAAGGTTAATTCCTTTGGTAAACCAGCTTTATTCATGTACTTGCGAAACATATCTTGGAGGCTTCTGGATTGATATTGGCCAAACCCGCGATCCTTCTGAAGAATATAGCATTCAAGAAAAGGTGTGTTTTTATACCATTTTGGGTGGTTTCTGCGCTTGGTTTTTAACACGTTTTCCAGAACCTTGATAACGTTGAAGGCCCCATTGCTTAGAGGAACACGTCGTGGTTTGCCGGATTTAGTAATCGATGCAGGCAGATGGACAAAGCGCTCCTTCTCATGAACCATTCGCCAGGTAATATTAGATAGTTCTCCCTGTCGCATTCCCGTATAATAAGCCAAGCGTATAGCCAGACCAATCATTGTACCCTCTGTAGCCTCAAAAAGTTTATTAATCTCATACGTTTTGAACTCCCTTTTGCTCGTTGGTGCATCAAATAGGAACTCCTGTCCTTTAAATTGAAATTTATCCAGGAAGTCGTTTTTGTATGCCCATGAAAATGCTGCTTTGATGGATCGAAGCTCAATATTGATGGTCGTTTTTTGAATACCATCTGTATCAAACCGGATAATTTTATAGTCATGAATATGAGATCGCGAATAGGCTTGTAGTGGTTTATCTCCACAAACACGAATGAAATGATCCAAGGATCGCTGATACGTCTCCAGGGTTCGCTCAGCGCGGTTGGTTCGAATATGTGGGTAGTAATAGCGATCCAGATAAACAGAAAGTTTGTCGATATTTTTCTTGGTTGTCGGATGATCCATGCCAAGGGCTTTCAGAACCTTTTTCTTTGCCGCAATTTTCGCTTGATGTTCTGCTTCATCTCGCTGTTTGTTGGTGTATTTCAGAGGCAGTGTAACCCCTGTTGAGAGGGAGCGTAATCGTCCGGTTTCGTCGTTAAACTGGACATAGAAACGATTCTTTTTTTCACGCTTAAAAAGATAGATACGATAATTCATGAGTTTCACCATTGGTTAGATTGAATGGGAAACCAATGTCTGAAAGTCTGAGGTGCCTGGTTTGGATATTAAGAGATTGCTTATATCCAAAGTACGTTCATGAAGGGGGGTAGTTAACGATTTTAGTGACAAAACCGGGTAAATATCGCTGTTTAAAGCGTGTTAAGGTCAATTAGATGAATTTTGAGTCCGGCGCGTCTACCAATTCCGCCACCCAGGCATTTTGGATAAGAATTGAAAGATACAACAATCGGGGTTACTTGTTCAAAGGGGAAATGAGGTAATTTATTTGATAACATTTGATGTCAATTGGCAGAGTTCACTATGGCTCAATCTTGGGAAGATTTTTTTGTCTAAAATCAGCATTATCATGATAACCTAAAGCGAAATTTCTTCTTCATCATTAGGCTGATAGATTCTCATTTAGTAAGTTTGAGCCTGTAATTTTAATCAATATTCATCTATTCCAAACTCAAAACCATGCTCACAGGCGAACTAAAAAACAAAGTCGATAAAATCTGGGAGACACTCTGGACAGCGGGGATCTCCAACCCGCTCACCGTCATCGAACAGCTTAACTGCCTGCTCTTCATCAAGGGGCTGGATGATGAACATAATTGAATCCCTATAATTTTGAGTAGTGAATAATGAATAGATTGCACTTTTCTCAGCTAATCAAAATCTGCAAACAATCAATTCTTTAATCATAGAAGTTGAAACAGTCTTCAACCCAATAAAAGTTGGAGTTCTGTAATTTACCGTGCCAATACCCTGTCACCCTGCTTACTTATACTATAGATAGAACCATGATGGTATTTGGTTGCTTTCATCAAGAGAGCAAAAGCAGGCGCGGACAATTTTGTTGCAATCTGTTGACCCACAGTGAGATTGTACTGCTGCCTGCTATATAATTGCATTTTGACAGATATAATTAACCAGATGATTCAATATAGAACTCATGAAGCCACTCACAGAAGAAAATTACAAGTCTAAAATCAAAACAATGACAGCGGAGGAGTGGAAACCGCTGCTGGAACTGATCCCGTTGATTGAAGAGACTGATACGTTTACCGAAGCTGAAGCTGTTTCATACACTGAAGGTAATATCATTCAGTACAGGCCGCCTAATGAAGCTCCGGTAATCTCCACATTTCTGGAAGTGGTTTATCAAATACCAATCATCATCGATTTTCATTGGAGTGCCTGGGATGAAGGCAGGAAGCTTGCAGGTGACCCTTCCACGGATTATGATTCCATCGACATCCCTACAAAGTGTAAACTTATCACAGCTTTTGTACGAAACAACAGGTTTTGCGATGGAGTTCTGGCTTCAGCGTTCGAAGATGGCACGATACTGAGGATTCTGAAATCGATTCGCAAAGAGGTGTCACCTGAAGTTTAGAGAGATGATTATCGTTTCTTTTTAGCAATTTCTATTCGGAGCTATGGGCTGAATTTAAGGCTTTACAATATATCTATTTTCAAGATATTCCTTCCATTTCAAAATGTCTGAGTCGCCTTCTATTCCTGCGAAATAATCTTCAAAAGTAACTCCAAGGCAACCGATTTTGGCTTCATTAGTGAGTAAATCTTGGTAGCGGGAAATTGATTCTGCAATGTATCGGTTTCCGGAAGGATAGATCGTAATCAAAACGAATTGATCGATTTTTCCTGCCTGTATCATTGAAAGTCCAAGTAAGTGGTTCCGCCATATCTGCCGAAGGTTATTCTGAGCAAGTACTTCGGTATCGTTATTATTGAAAGCTTTTGAGTTTCGGGTTACTTTCCAGTACAGAGAATTCGAATCATTAACCCGTTTTTTTTCAGTACGCCCAATCGGGTAACCCCGCTCTGTATATTTTACCTCTATTCCAATTCCCGTAAGCTTTCCATGCTCATCTCTTGCTTCTATATATGTATCGAATGAAGTGTTATCGTCTAGATAGTTTTCAGCTGGTTTGGGAGCCCATTCAAACTCAAGCCGTAAAGGTGAATAAAATCTTTTTGAAATGATATTGTTAAGCACCTGTTCAGCGAGCGCAGGCCTATTTACCAATGGGGCAAAAAAATTAAATGGGATATGTTCACTTCTCAGCATATCCGCATCACGCTTATTTGAATATTTCGGGTATCTCTGCCGAAGAATTTCATGAACATTTAGGCCTTCGTAGTAATTCAGTAACTTGCGTCCATCGGCTACTGTAAGCCGGTTACCGTAATCAACATAATCAACGTTGAGTATTTCGGCTCTATATTTAGACTGATGTAGCCTTGCAGCCGTTTTAAAACCGTCATCTGGTGAATACTGATTCCCAATTACTTGATCGGATTGAATACTTTGCATAGATCTTTCCCCTGGTTTCATTAGCTCTCTATAAAATCAATATACCATGGAAAATAATAACCCCAAACGGTCAATTAGTTACACCGATGCGGACAGCGCATTTCCGGTTTATGTTTTTATGAAGATTAAAGATGCCTCTCAGGAAAATAATTTTGCATTTCATTATGTGTTTTTAAGCTTTTATAAAGTTTTTCCAATAGATGAAATTCATCAAACTGAGCATGATTATAAAAGGGGTTATTAACCATTGTAACAAGCGTTATATGGAAATCCCTCACCATCTTAGTACCTCAAACAGATAATTAAAGAGAAGAGTTAGCATTCAATATTGAACCTGAAGAGCTATATTATTCTATAATACCCTTATCAGCATCAGTGGAGCTTGGTTTATCTATCTTTTTAGTTGATGTACTAAGAGGCAGGTTTTTTTTGAAGGCGGGTAAGGAAAAAGTATTGGTAACTGTTAAATCTAAAATCTGTTAAATGAATATTTCAAGAATTACGCTACCACTTTTTATTCTGTTGCTAAGCTCCGGCCTAATCTATGCGGAAGCTGGGACAGACACTAAACCGGGCTTGAAATCTGAATTATTCAATAACTCTGACGAGATACTGCTCGCCGGTTACAGCAAAAAGGTTAGCGGTACTGATTTTTTCTACCGAACAGCCATTCCTGGATTTGAAGAAACCATGATTGTTCGGGCTACGGATGGAAATTGGGCAATGGAGTGGGAGACAGAAGCAGTACCTGCAAATATTGAAGCACAATATGTCTCTTTTGTTTGGGCTGCAAACCTCGATGCAACAGACAGGCCAGTACCTATGGCTTTAACAGTTAATGGCCAGGACACGATTCGCTTTTATCTTACCGACAGAAAAGATTGGAAAGTAGAAAATGAGGCAGGTTTAACCCTCTGCTTCACTGAAAATATTACAGACCCTAACCAAGACTACTACGGCTTTATGGTGCTGCGGGTGCCGGCAAAAAATCTTGCTCCCGGTGAGCCATTAAGGTTAAACGTTACTGGAGGAAAAGCGAACTCAAACGCGTGGTATATGACCGTTAAAAAAGAGGTTAGAGAAACAATGACGGTACACTCCAACCCGGCCCTATTCGAAGAGAATGGAGAGAACTATCAACCTCTCTCAGTTGATGTGATTTATCTTGGTAACCCCGGCCCCGGAACCCTGAGTATCGCCCCAAATGTAGAAAAAGAGGTTTATTTAAGGTTTGGCTATAACCGGTTTACAGCGCATGTACCGGAAGTAAATCAGGTCACGCCCACTGAAGCTGTGTTGACGGTTTCGGGCCATCGAATTCAAACACAAGCGGTTGTTACGCCTGTAAGAAAATGGAAAATGCATTTTGTGCAGAATACTCACACCGATATAGGCTACACAAGGCCGCAGACTGAAATCATGAGCGATCTTATAAGGCATCTCGACCTCGCCCTGGATTATGCTGATCTTACTGATGATTACCCTAAAGCTTCCCAATTTCGCTGGACCGCTGAAAATACCTGGGCGGTTGATCAATTCCTTAAAAACAGAACGGAGGAACAAATTGAACGCCTGAGGAAGCGCGTGGAGGAAGGGCGCATTGAACTAACCGGAATGTACCTGAACTTTGATGAACTGCCGGATGAACAATCATTGGCAAGGTCTCTTGAACCAATTGAACGAATCCGAAACAGAGGCTTTAACATTCGGGCAGCAATGCAAAACGATGTGAATGGCATAGCCTGGGCATTTAACGACTATTTTAACTCACTGGGTGTGAGATATTTGAATATGGGCACACATGGGCATAAAGCACTCATTGCGTTTGACTATCCCACAGCTTTCTGGTGGGAGTCGCCTTCCGGCAATCGTATGCTGGCATTCAGGGCAGAGCACTACCATACAGGTAACACACGGTTCCACATTAGCCGTGGTGATTTCGATTATTTTGAAAAAGAGTTACTGGTTTATCTGAACGAACTTGCAGAGAAGGGCTATCCGCATGATGTAATGATGATTCAGCACTCCGGGCATCTCACGGATAACTCACCTCCCTCCATTCGCCCTGCGGAGATGATTCGCCAATGGAACGAAAAGTATGAGTGGCCAAAATTGCGGCTCTCCCTAATCAGCGATTTCTTTGAGGAAATTGAAGAGCTGCACGCCGATGAACTGCCTGTGTATCGCACAGCCTGGCCCGACTGGTGGATCGATGGGTTTGGATCTGGTGCGAGGGAGATGGCAGCCACACGCCAGGCACATATGGATATTATTGCCGGGCAGGGGCTTCTTGGCATGGCACAGCTTTTAGGGCACAAGCTGCCGGAACATTCAGAAGCACAAAGAGCGCTTTCTAATGAAGCATTGCTCTTTTACGGTGAACACACATTTGGTTCACACGCAAGTGTAAGTGATCCGTTTGGCAAAGGCACAAAAGAGATGAGGCGCTTAAAAGAGTCGTTTGCGTGGGAAGCGTCACGCCGTACAAAACTTGTTCAGGAAGATGCCTTTGGTTTGCTGCAATCGCATGTTTCTAACCTCGATGAGATCAGCATAGTTGTGTATAACACCACACCGAGAAACAGGGCAGGTGTAGCACGAATTTTTATAGATCACGATACTGTGCCGCAGGGTACACACTTTCAGCTGCGTGATGAAAACGGGAATGTACATCCTGCTCAATTGCTCGAGGTAATACATGGAGGGTCGTATTGGGCTTTAGCTGTTGATGATATTCCATCATTTGGATATCGCCAGTTTGTACTTGAAAAACGTGACAGCCGGCCAGCCGGGCATTATTCAGCTTCAGAAAAAACGTTTGAGAATCAGTGGTACCGGCTAAAGGTTGATGCTGAAAAAGGCATCGTAACAAGTCTTTATGATAAAGAGCTGGAACATGAGCTGGTTGACCTAAATGCAGAGTGGGGGTTCGGGCAGTTTATTTACGAAAGATTGGGAAACCGTGTTGAGCTGGATCAATATTATTTGGAAACCTATAACCGCTATCCGCTAAATGAAGTACGTTTTATTGGAATGCAGGAAGGAGATATTTGGAACACGATTCGCTTTATCGGAAGCACCGATGCTGCCATAGGAGATGATGGTTTTACCCTTGATATAAAAATGTACCATGCAAAAAAACAGATCGATTTTACCTATCTCATAAGAAAAAAACCGATTGTTGATCCGGAAGGTATCTACGTGGCATTTCCTTTTAATGTAGAGGATGGAAAGATTTTCTTTGATGTGCCCGGAGGTATGGTAGAAGCGGGGGTGGATCAAATTCCCGGCTCCTCCAATGACTGGAATATGGTACAGAATGTTGCACTAATCCGAAATGATGATATTCAGGTTACCATGAGCAGCCACGAAGCACCGTTGATGCAGTTTGGCAATATGAATACCGGGAGGTTTGAGGCAGGCGCAGGGCCTGAGAATACCCATATTTATGGCTGGCCGATGAATAATTATTGGGTTACAAATTTTAATGCAGATCAAAAAGGTGAATTTGAGTGGACGTACAATATCACCTCTGGCAGTAAAACCTATAACAGCAGTGCAATGGCATTTGCTTTGAATAACCGAAAGCCATTGCTTCCGAGATTACTCCCTGCTTCTCCGCATTCTGAATATAAACTGATGGCCAAAGAGTTGATCGGGGAATTTCCGGAAAATCTTTATGTAGTAGATATTTCACCACATAACTATCAGAATAGTCTAATGTTGCATATTCGGGAGACTGATGGCAAAGATGTTCGTTTTGTGCCTGAATTCAACACCGTTCAGCATGTCTCATTTTTCGAAAATGATGTGAACGGAAACAGGCTAAGCAACTGGGAGCTGGATAGCATCACCCTTAAGCCTTTTGAAACCCTGTTCATTGAAGCAATAATCGAGTAAAAGCATAGCGTGTAAGCAGCCTAATTTCTATCAGATGTATTAACATTCGGATTTGATTGAATCCCAACAAAATCTTGTATCAAGCCCGGTTTGCCATTAAATTAGAGTTAGGAAGAGAGAATAAAATATTTTTTTGTCTTTTATTGATGACTCCGGTAGCTACTGTTTGTATCAATGATTAATACTTAAAAACTACTGCCATGAAAGTATATAAATGTTTTAATCTATCATTGATTTACGTTGTTCTTCTGTTCTTTTATACCGGTAATGCAACTGCTCAAAATGACATTTTCGGGATAAAAGGCGGTATAACTTACATGGGAACTAATGTAACTTTTAGTCAGGGCCAAGGCCAAGCCAATCCTGCCAATTATACTACAGATGCAGTAATCGGTTACGGAGTGGGTATTTATGCAGAGTATAAACTTGGGCGGTATATCTCTTTTCAGCCTGAGGTTCACTACATGTTCATCAACAATGAGCAAAATAGCCAGTTTCTGCCTCAGGCAGAAGTACGCTATCAATCCATTCAGGTACCCGTATTACTACGTGTGAACTTTCCACTTAGAGAACGTACGGCAATCTATGCATTGGGTGGTGGTTTTGGAGGATTTCCCCAGAAAGCTGAAGCTCGGGTTGGAGATGTGGCCGAGAATATCAAAAATGAGCTTGAAACATTCCACTATGGTGCAATAGCAGGGGCTGGGCTTCAGGCAGGGTTATTTTGCTTCGAATTGCGCTATCACTTTGGAATATCAAATATTCTTGTTGAAGACGATGAAATTGGGCCAAGCGGCAGATTCGAAGCAAAGCAGAACGGGATCTATGCCACGATGGGAATTTCATTCTAACGGCATAAATCGGTCATTAGAATATGAATGACTTTGGAAGCCTCCCATCCCTGTCAGGTAATTGCGCGCTTAGAAAGAAATTTTAATCACGTTCTTTTTGTCTCGAGATATTCATCAACCACACGATCCCTTTTGCCACCAAGAATGCAGCAATACCAAACACCATTGCAATAATGGGCATTGGTGGCCCCCATACAAGTGCAGACATTGCTGCCGTTAATACAAGTGAAGCCGACCATGCGTGTTGAATAGATTTAACCCAAGATTTACCAATGAAAATTGAGAGAAGAACTGTAATGCTCAGAACTCCGCAAATGATTTGAATAATTGTTTGTATAAGCTGGCTTGCGGTAAGAGAGCGGGAAAGCTGATCGATTCCTCCGGAAAGAGCCAGCCAGGCAATGATTAATAAAAAAATGATACTCAGGGAAGTAGAGAGATATCGATGCAAACGGTGATATTTAATATGAATGCCTTTCATATAAAATTATAGCTCACAAATAGTGTAATTTCGTATTAAGGATTAACTTAAAATATTCGATAGTTTTTACATATAATTACTGAAGAAGCAATAGATAAAAATTAAAATATAGAATGAGTGATGAGACATACCGTAAAACTAATTTCTGCGCTAATTGTACTTTCAATGTCAATCTTCTTGTTTTCATGTGCTACGGAATTAGAGCCTGTTGACTGGCAAATGGGGCCATTTGTGAAATATGACGGTAACCCCATTTTAACTCCACAGGGCGATACCTGGGAAGCGAAAGATGTATTTAATCCGGCATCGTGGTCAGATGGAGAAATGATCTATATGTTTTACAGAGCTGAAGATTCTACCGGTATTGGAATCTGGAACGGAGAATCTGTTGTAGGCCTGGCAACAAGCAGGGATGGTTTAAACTTTGAAAGGCATCCTGAACCAATTTTTCGCGCAGTGGAAAAATGGGAACTTCCCGGTGGAGCCGAAGACCCCAGGATTGCAAAAATAGATGATACATTTTGGCTCACCTATACTGCCTATGATGGTGAAACTGCAAGGCAGGCACTGGCTTCATCGAAAGATATGTTTGAATGGGAGAGGCACGGCCTCATATTTCCTGAGTTGGGCTGGACCAAAGCCGGAGCAATAGTACCAGAGAAGATCAACGGCAAATATTGGATGTACTTTGGTGATACCAACATTTGGTTGGCACATTCAGAAGATCTTATAAACTGGACACCCATCGAAGAGCCGGTTATGAGGCCGCGCCCCGGCATGTTCGATAGCGGCCTGGTGGAGCCCGGGCCAACTCCGCTAATAACCGAGCATGGCATTTTGATGCTTTATAACTCTGCTGATGATAATCTGGTATATCGTACCGGCCAGGCACTTTTTGATATCAACGATCCCACAAAATTACTTAAGAGATCGGATGATTTTTTTCTTGAGCCGGATGTAGAGCTGGAGGTTGACGGACAGATACCAAATGTTGTATTTATTGAAGGCCTATCAAAACTGGGTGATACATGGTACCTCTACTTCGGTATGGGCGATTCCGGCATCGGGGTGGCTACTTGGACACCTTGATATAGTGGATGTCAGGATTGCTTCAGCTTTTGATAAAATTGCAAAAGTTCTCCCCGTTTAATCTTCTGCATAGAATTTCTGGGAATAGAATCCACACGCAGAAACTCTTTTGGAATTTTATAGCTATGAATGGTTTGTGCAAGGCACTCTTTCAGGTGTAAAGGGCTGATATCTTCGTTCCCTGAGGTATAGATAGCAGTTACCTGCTGGCCCCATAGCTTATCCGGCACGCCAAAAACTGCTGCATCGTTCACATCTTCTAACTCTTTGATTGCGTCTTCAACCTCGGCGGGGTTTACATTTTCACCACCTGTAATGATCAAATCCGTTCGGCGGCTTTCGATAAAGAGTTGTCGGTTTCTGTTCAGGTGGCCATAATCACCGGTGTTAAACCAGCCGTCAGAATCTATTACATTTCTGTTGAGTGCTTCATCGGTATATCCATCAAAAACCTGAGGGCCGCGCAGCCAGATGTGTCCCTGTTCATTCAGGG
>SLLL01000116.1 GCA_007134085.1 Balneolaceae bacterium | reverse complement strand
ATGATGAGAATCATAACAAGCACGTTCAAACAGCAGACATTGTGATACTGTCTGCATCAGCTACAGAAACACCACGTCTGTTGCTTAACTCTGCAACCACCCTCTATCCCAATGGCATCGGGAACCGGTACGACTGGGTTGGCCGCAACCTGCAGGGACACGCTTATGCAGGTGCCGACGGGCTTTTTGAAGAGGAGATCTATGATGATATTGGGCCGGGAGCCAGCGTTGCCGTTGGTGATTTCGCTCATAACAATCCCGGTGTGATTGGGGGTGCAGTACTTACGAATGAGTTCATTAAACTGCCGTACGCCTACAGCCGGGGATTTCGCCCGCCCGGAAGCCCACAGTGGGGCCGCGATCATAAGGAATTTCAAAAGCATTATTACAAAAGAAATGCGAGCATCAGAGGGCCGGTGCAGGAGATGCCGAATTTTGAATCGCGAGTGGAAATAGCACCCGATGTGTTGGATCACTGGGGAATGCCTGTCGCCAAAATTTCCGGGTTTAAACATCATGAAGATATCCGAACGGCAGAGTTCGTTGCCGAGAAAGCTGCAAAATGGCTCGAAGCCGCCGGCGCTTACAAAGTGTGGAAAAGCATTCCCGGAACCGGGGTGAGCGGCAGCCAGCATCAGTCAGGCACCTGCCGTATGGGCAACGACCCTCAAACATCCGTCACAGATAAGTTCGGCCGCGTTCACGAAGTGGATAATCTTTTCATTGCCGACGGAAGCCTGCACGTCACGAACGGGTCATTCAATCCCGTACTCACCATCATGGCGCTGGGCTACTGGGTGGGTGATTACATCGTGAAAGAATGGCAGGGTGGAAACAGGTTTTGAGAAAGATCTGGATTTATAAAAAGCAAAAATCGTAGACTTGCTTTCTGCCTTTAACCCCCTTTTGCGTACTACACAAGGGGTTGAAAGTTTCTTTTCATGCCATCGTATAGAGAATAGGTACGGGATTAAAACTCAATACCCTGGAAAACGAATGGTTCAGCTTCCATAAACTCAGAAGAAGTTTCCCCGGAGTAGATCTGGCCACCATCCGTACGTAAAACTTTAACCGATGATGTTTCACTGAAATCTAAGTTGTCAAGATCAACCCAAAAAGTGTTTGGAGTTAAGGCTGTTTCAAAAAAGTAGCGCATGTTTGTTTGATCTGCCACTACACGCCATTGTGTGGTTGAAAGGTTGGGGAAACCTTCAATCTCATATCCATAGGGAACAGAGGTATTTCTTAATACACTAAACGTAGAGGCTACCGAAATTTGAGGATCATCTGTTAAAGGTACGTGATTGATGTAGTAATGAGCTCTTACAAACCTGTCGGTAGCTTTAACCGTGCCCGGAAGAAACACATTTCCCGGAATGCTTTGCCAATATTTTAGAAGAGCGAGTTGTTCATTGTATGGAGGGTCGTTCGTCATTACTATGTACGACGGATCATGATGAATCACCAGTTTCCCCTCAATATATTCGAAAATGGCACTATCTCCTGTTGCATCAGAAATGGAAAGGTGAACGGTGGTAAACTTATCGGTGCCGGGTATAAAATCGGTAACTACTACAAACTCCTCTTTTTCAAGCTCTTCAACGGCATCTGCAACAGTAGCAAAATTATCAAGCACGTATTGAGCCCATGCGGATATTGCCACTCCCGGCCGCTCTTCTTCACTTTCAAAATCGGGGTACTCCGATTCTACCAACCATAACATATTGGCTACAAGGCCAGCCTCATTCATGCCGTCTGTTGTTGCAATATCGAAAGAACTAACGGCAAGGCTTCCATATTTTGAGGTCCAGCTGAGAGAGTTTGGCCCAACAGCGGTAGACCGCTCCATGCCACGGGGAAAAACCCATAAATTGGCAGGAATTGGCAGTGAAAAATCCATGTTTCTTCCGGTCAGGATAGTATCGTTTACGCCCTTATAAATTACCCGTGTACACGCATCTGCCAGAGGCGATGCAATCTGAAGAATGAGTGCTGTAATACATATTTTTGCAATCCATTTAAATGCGATACTTTTCATGATACTGATACTTAAGGTTTAAAATAAATAAATTCATATGCTTAATTGTAGGTTACAGATTATAAGTTAAAAAAACTCATTTAAAAAATTTTTTATTGAAGCACTGTGTATTGATAAAAATTATACCTTGCACGTGCATTTATACCTTTATACTGCTTTTTGATGAAAACAGATCTACAAACCGAATTTAGATTACATACTACTATACTTCGGTTGTTTTTGATTACGGTTGTTTTCTGCTTTACACTCATCTTTGTAGACGTATATGCTCAAGAAAGCGAAAGAGACCCTGTAGTCTGGAGAGTTTCATTTGAAGGGAATGAAGCGTTTCGAGACAGAGAGTTGCGGAATGTAATTGCGTCACTTCCACCGCCTGTTACGAAAAAAATGATTGGCCGAACTGCCGACTATTTTTTCAGTACGGATGAAGTCCGGCGGGATGCAATTCGGATAGAGCGCTTCTACCAAAGACGCGGTTTTCATCTTGTTGAGGTCAGTTTTGACGTAGAAGAGATGAGTAAACCGTGGAGAAAGCAGGTTACGTTTCGGATTTCAGAAGGAGACCCACTTCGTATTGCTAAAAGCACTATTGTGATTGATGCAGATGAGGATGTGGAAGATGAACTTATAAATTACCGCGATTTTCGCAGGCTTTCGGCAAACCATTCGTT
>SLLL01000207.1 GCA_007134085.1 Balneolaceae bacterium | reverse complement strand
GGCAAAGGCTACAAGGTAGCGATTGAAACTCTGAATGAAGGCCGGATTGGAATTGGAGCGCAGATGATTGGTATTGCACAAGGTGCGTTTGATGCAGCCATAGATTACACGAAAGAACGTAAACAATTTGGTAAAGCGATTGCTGAATTTCAGGGTGTACAGTTTCAGCTGGCAGAGATGGCAACCCAGCTCGAGATGGCCCGCCTGCTGGTTTATAATGCAGCGAGGTTGAAAGAGGCAGGCCAGCCATTTTTGAAGGAAGCTGCAATGGCAAAGTTCTACAGTTCTGAAGTTGCAGAGAAAGTGAGCTCAATGGCGATCGACATGTTTGGCGGTTACGGTTATGTGAAAGAGTACCCCGTTGAGAAGTATTACAGAGATGCAAAAATTGGAAAAATCTATGAGGGCACCTCAAATATGCAGCTTCAAACCATATCTAAGATCATACTGAATAGTTAGTTGCCAAAGGGATAAAAATAAATCTGTTATTTAAGATTTTAGGGAATGAATTCTTTTTATTCTCGTGTTGTTATCATATTTAGCATGTTAATTTTTGTAACCCATTATCAATCGCAATGAATAATATCCAGGAATTCCTAAAATCCTGCAGCAAGGATGAAGAATCATATAAAAAATTAGTCAAGTTCGCTGATGAACTGATTCAGCAGAGAGAACAGGTAAAAAATCATTTAGGCCTCTTAGAGAGAGCCATTAAGAGCGATTACGACTCTATAGTAATCACCACGCTTGAGCTTGAAAAGCCTGGCCCAAAAATTGTTTACGTAAATGATGGATTTACAAAAATGACGGGCTATTCGAGAGAAGAAGCGATTGGGGCAACACCCAGGATCCTTCAAGGCCCTAAAACGGACAGGGCTGTACTTGATACACTGAAAAAGCGCCTCAAAGATGGCCATGCATTCTTTGGCCACACTGTCAATTATAGGAAAGATGGCTCAGAATTTATTAACCAGTGGGACATACACCCGCTCACAAATGATAAGGGCGAGATCACACACTGGGTATCTTACCAGCATGATATTACCGAACGTAAACGGTCTGAGAAGAAAGTTGTGGATACCCAACTTGAGTTTGACAGGCTTGCGGAAGAATCGAAAAAAACCCTCATCGATATTGATGAGCAGGGTAATATTATTACATCAAACAAAGCCTTTCGTGATTTAATCGGCTACGATGATGAAGAACTGAAAAAGAAAAAAGTGTGGGAGCTGCTTGCTGATAAGCAGGTTGAAAGCTTTAAACACAAATTCGACAAGTTTAAGCCGAGCGATTTTGACGGAGTGAGCCACAATCTTACAATTTCAACGCACAAGGGTTTGCCCGTTGAAGTAAAAGTTAACACCAGGCTCCTTACGATTGATGATCAGACAGTAGTGCGTGCTGCGTTTGAAAATAAATCACTTCAAAAACGCATCATGGCTATGCTGAACAGGAGTGGCTCAAGCTTCGATAAGATGTTCGACATCACCAAAGATTTTAGATATAAACTGAAAGAAGAGAACGGAAGCTACAAATTCAGCTATGTGTCAGATTCGTTTACTGCGATAACCGGTATATCTACTGAGGACGCTGAAAGTATGACACTTAAAGAGCTGGTTCATGATGAAGATCAGCAGAAACTATCCAACCACCTCAAAACTATTCTGAGCGGAAAGCCAAACACCGAACAGTTCAGAATTCGCGGCGAAGGTGGAAAGTTCATCTCAGTTATTGACTATGCCAAACCGGTATGGGATGATAACCGTGAAAATGTGGAAGAGATAAAAGGTTCGATCTCAACAGAGATCTCCTCTGCCAAGACAGTAACTAAAAACTAAGCTTTCCTGATTTTCTGAATCAAAACAGGTGTACATTTTCGTAACTTGAAACCATGACACTACAGGAAAAACAGGATCGGTTAGTAAGACAGTTTGAATTGTTGGGAGACTGGCCGGAACGCTATAAATACATTATAAAGCTTGGCCAAAAGCTTAACCCTCTTCCCGAGGAGCATAAGGTTGAAGAAAATCTCGTTCGCGGCTGCCAGTCGCAAGTTTGGCTTACCACAGAGCTTGAAGATGGCCGTGTAGTATTTAAAGCAGATAGCGATGCAGCTATTACTAAAGGCCTTGTTGCCATGATGGTAAATTTCTACTCAGGCGAAACACCCGATGAAATACTATCCACCAACCCGGATTTTATCAAAAAAATCGGCATGCAAGAGCATCTCTCACCAACCCGCTCAAACGGGCTTGCATCCATGGTAAAGCAGATGAAGATCTATGCGATGGCGTATAAAAGTAAACTTGGCAGCGAGGCTTAGTAAAACACACCATCACGCAACTAAATACGTTTTTCACAAATATTAGTGGTAATTTTAATATCACTTTAGATCAACGATAAATAGCACCAAAATGAATAAGCTTTCTATACAAATTTTTGCAGTAGTTCTCTTTGTGATTGTTGCCGTTGCAGCACTCTATATTGGTGGGGTTTTTGGCAATTCAGATTCCGGTTCATCTAATTTCGAAAGAGAGCGAACCGCACAAAAAGTCCAAATTTTGAAGTACAGCGACTACTCCTGCCCGGCATGTAAAGTATACATTCCCCTTCAGGAAATGCTTAAAGAGGAGTTTGGAGAGATGGTTGAGATTGAATACCGGTATTTTCCATTGTCAGGATTTCCGCACAGCCGGCTTGCATCACACGCAGTAGAAGCCGCAAACAG
>SLLL01000167.1 GCA_007134085.1 Balneolaceae bacterium | reverse complement strand
TCGAAACTCAAATCACTTACTTCCATCTCTCCGTTAAGCAGCTTATCAATTTCAGTTGTGCCGGTTAATCTGTAGAGAAACGAACGAATTTCGAAATCAGAGGTTGCCCGTACCACAGTAACAAACATTTCGAGGCCGGCCATTACAGGATCGAAATCAAATCCGGTTAACTCAACCTGAATACCGAAATTTACTTCTCCCTCGTGCTTTGGGTCCGGTGCCACGCCGGGAATCGATACCGGTGTAAACTCTACCGGCTCAACCCTGATCTGTTCAGATAATGCCTGAAGCCTTTCGATATCGGCCTCGCTCAGAGATGTTGTAGGGTCACCCATTGTGAGAAATGGATTATCCGTACCACGGCCTTCGGAGAGCGTTGTACCTTCAAAAAACACAGTGCCGAGATAGAGAAATGCATGGCTAAAGGTTGGCAGATTTGGTGATGGAGGCACCCAATTCAAACCGGTTTGGTACCATCGCATGTCACGGTTCCAGCCCTCCATTTCCACAACATGTAAATCCGGCTCGTTTTCAAAATCAATCCATCGCTCTCCAATCATCATTTTTGCAATCTCTCCCATTGTGAGCCCATGTGCAATGGGTATAGGAAATGGGCCAACGAACGACTGAAATTCATCCTCCATCATCCATCCGCTTACATAGTTACCACCAATGGGGTTTGGCCGGTCGAGCACCCAAACAGGCACCCCTGCATCTGATGCAGCTTCAAGAACAAGGCCTAAGGTGGCGATGTAGGTGTAAAAACGGGCACCAACATCCTGCATGTCAAAAATGAGCACATCCACATGCTCTAACATCTGCGGAGTTGGTTTTCGGGTTTCTCCGTAAAGAGAAAAAACCGGGAGCCCCGAATCCTGATCAATCCCATCCTCAATCAACTCTCCTGCACCTGCCTCCCCCCTAAAACCGTGTTCAGGTGCAAATAGGGCAGTGATGTTCACATCAAGTGCAAGAAGAGAATCAAGTACGTGAACATCGCCAATCCGTGCGGTTGGGTTCATCACAAGGCCTACACGCCTATCGGTTAGTTCATCCAGATGGCGTTCGATGAGAATTTCAGCCCCAACAGTAACCCGGTGTACTTCTGAATCGGGCTGGCTGCCGGCTAATGGCGCGGAATCTGTTTCAGCCGGCCGGTCGGCACATGCATTAAAAAGAAGAAGTGAGGTGATTAGCAGAACATGTTTTTTGGCAGTTAGCATAATATTGGGATAGGTTAACACTTGTTGAAGCTGAATATAGTGATGCTAACTGATGTATTTCCAATAAAATGAAGAAAAAAAGCCTCTGAAAAATATCAGAGGCTTTGGATAAGTTTTAAGCTTTGTTTGCCACTACCTCTGACTCTGCAAAGAAATATGCTGCTTCAAGCTTGCCATTTTCAACAGAATCTGATCCGTGAACAATGTTTTCGCCTACACTGTCTGCAAAATCAGCACGAATGGTTCCCTCAGCAGCTTCAGCGGGATTTGTGGCACCAATCAATGTACGAAAATCGGCAACAGCGTTCTCTTTTTCGAGAATCATCGGTACGCATGGCCCGCTGCTCATAAAATCAGTTAGTTCCCCAAAAAAGGGACGCTCTTTGTGAACAGCATAAAAGCCACCTGCGGTATCTTTTGTGAGCCTTGTAAGTTTCATAGCAACAATTTTGAAGCCCGCTTCCTGGATACGGCGTGTTACCTCTCCGATTAGGTTTTTTCGCACACAATCGGGTTTAAGAATAGTTAGTGTTCGTTCTACTGCCATAATATTTAAGTGATCTTTTAATCGTTTTAGGTTTTTTATTTATCTGATAAAGATACACCGATTCTCATCAAAATGGCGAGTTTGTTATCGGGGGCAGGGTTCAGGGTGCATGGCACTGGGTTACTGGGTGCAGGTTGAGCAGAATCGGAACGCTTCAATAGTTGACAGAGAATAGCACAAGCGAGATGCTTGCGCTATTCTTTAACCATAAGCGGGACACTTTCACCACTTTCTAAGTGCAAATTAAACAGTGCTCCATAGGGGTACACCAATAAAGCCAGCTATCTGTTGGGCATCCTGTACATTACTCTGCCGTGAGCCGCCCTGCCTAATAACCTGTACGCGATTAGCATCTTTTAGCACAAGGTTGGTTTCATACACATAGTACGATCGCTTATCTCCTCTTACAAACTGCGATAGCATCTGTACAGCATGAACATCCGAAAGCCTTACAGAATTTTTACTGTTCGTTCCAGTTCCGGGATCTTCTTTACCTGTCCAAAAGTGGCCCGAATTTTTATCAAAAACAATTGGCTTGGTTTTACTTTTCAGTAAAAAGTATCCCACGCCCATAAAAAGGCCCCCAAATAACAAAGGGAAAAGTAGTTCTACAACTCCCTCTGCCGACTCGAAATACGATATAAAAAACCAAATAGGAATAATCGCCCCTATAACTATAAAAATCAGGCTAAAAACCTTAGCCCCTACAGTGCTTTTATACTCTAAGCGTCCGGGTGATATCTCGTTCAGGTTTCTCACTTTAAAATTTGAATTCGACCGCCCTATTGGATTCCACTGTATTTGCATGGCGAGGGAGTCGTCAAATTTAGATGGGTCAAACTGCATTGCATTCCCAATGTTTCGTGCATTTTCAGCTAAGTCTTTTAGTTTATTCAGCATAAAATTCTACTCAATAGGTATTTCGTTGTTGTGTTTATGTTTGGTTATTCTAATCAATATA
>SLLL01000138.1 GCA_007134085.1 Balneolaceae bacterium | reverse complement strand
GAGGAGGTTCATGCTTACAACGGACGCGAAACCGCACCCGCAGCAGCTGATGAAAATCTCTTTCTCGATGAAAATGGTGAACCCCTACCATACGCGAGTGCGGTTAGAAGCGGCTTATCTGTTGGTGTGCCCGGTACTTTGGCGCTTTTGCAAACGGCTTATGAAAATCATGGTGTACTCCCCTGGGAAGATCTTTTTACCCCGGCTATATTGCTTGCTGAAAATGGTTTTAACATCAGCCCAAGGCTCCACAGCCTGCTTCAAAATGATGAAGCACTAAAAAATGATCCGGTAGCCCGTGCTTACTTCTATGATGAAGATGGAAATGCACTCGCACCGGGAACCAATTTGAAAACCCCTGCCTACGCCGAAATTTTAAGGAATGTGGCAAGCCATGGAATCTCTGCCTTTTATGAGGGAAGTGTTGCTGAAGATATTGTTAGGAGGGTAATATCCCATGAACGTCCCGGTGTAATTACAGAAGCTGATATTGCCGCTTACCCGGCTCTTGACCTGCGAACCGAAGTGATGTGTAATGACTGGAGAGAATATGAAATTTGTGGCTTCCCGCCACCATCATCCGGCCATATAGCCATTATGCAGATTCTCGGTATTCTTGATGAACTTGATCCGGTGGAGGAAACCCTGGTTGATTCCATTCCAACAGCTGAGTGGCTGCACAATTTCATGGAAGCTTCAAAATTGGCGTTTGCAGACCGTAACCAATTTGTAGCCGATCCGCTCTTCGTGGAAGCACCGGCTGGAGACTGGCAGTCTATGTTGGGCGGAACATATCTCGCTGATCGCGCTACTCTTATCACAGGTCGAAGCATGGGTGTGGCAGAACCCGGCAATCCTGCCGATTTCTTTTCATCCTACGGTGTACAGATTCAACAGCCGGAATCGGGTACAAGCCACATCAGTATTGTAGATCGGGATGGAAATGCTGTATCAATGACTACAACCATCGAAAGCGGATTTGGAAGCCGTATTATGAGTGATGGAGGAACCGGCCTGCCCGGAGGTTTTCTGCTCAATAATGAACTTACCGATTTTTCTCTGGCTCCTTTTGATGATGCCGGAAATCCAATCGCAAACAGGGTGGAACCGGGAAAAAGGCCGCGGTCGAGCATGAGTCCAACACTTGTTTTCGACAAAGAAACGGGTGAATTTGTAGCCTCGCTGGGATCGCCGGGTGGTGCAGCAATTATTCATTACACGGCAAAAGCGCTGATTGGTATGCTCGATTGGGGGTTGAATGCTCAGGAGGCTATCGATTTGCCAAACTTTGCGAACTTCAATGGCCCGTCAGTGCTTGAGGAGGGGTATTTCACGGATAGTATTATTGAAGCGCTCGAAGCGATGGGGCATGAGGTGAATGTCCGCGCACTCACCAGCGGACTCCAGGCCATTCAGAGAACAGAAGATGGTTTTTTTGGCGGAGCTGACCCACGGCGCGAAGGCGTTGTGATGGGAGATTAAATCAGATTTACTATTTTGTTGAAAAATAACCTGCTAACGTAACCTGTATATCATGACATTTTTTGAATTTCTATTGTTGCTCTTAATCGCCGGAATTTGTGGATCAATAGGCCAGGCCATTGCGGGATATTCCCGTGGCGGTTGCGTGATTTCTATTGTGGTTGGATTTATCGGTGCCCTTCTCGGCACATGGATGAGTAATCAGCTGGGATTACCGGAGCTTTTTGATGTATCGATTGGCGGGAATACCTTTCCAATCATCTGGTCTATCATCGGCTCTGTGGTTTTTGTGGTGATTGTAGGGCTGTTTACCAAAAAGAGATAAAAAACTCATTGCGGATTTCGGGCCCGCAATGAGTTTAGGATTTAGAAGTTAACAGTCAATTCCAGAAAAACTCTTCTGCCTGGCTCCGGGAGAAACTCAGTTGTAACCCCCGATGATGGATTGGTTCTTCGGTTCAAATGCTCATAGTATGACTCATTCAGAAGATTTTTAACACCACCTGAGAGTACGAGCCCGCTAAAGATTTCGGATCTTAGCGAGGCATCAACAAGCCAGAAGCCGGGAGTGCGGCTTTCACCGAACAGCTCATCAAACCGGGTTTGCGGGAATGTTCGTTTAACTGATATCTCATGAGAGATGTTATCAGAAAATGCCTTACCACCGATAGTGAGAGAGGTTTCCAGAGGCGGAATTTCGGCAACCGGTGTATTGGTATCCAGGTATTCTGCCCGCGTGTATGAGGCATCCCACTGCGCAAACCAACGGTTCCATAGGTTTGTTGAGACGCTCCATTCAAACCCGGTGAATAAAGCGTTGCCCCGGTTGGAGAACATTCGTACCCCCGGCGCAGCACTTACGGGTTCAGCATCAGTAAGCAGTTCAGCAGAGATGTAGTTTGTGATGTACGACACAAAAAGATTCGTACTAAACCTGAATCTTTCTGTATCTGCCTGCCAAATTAAATCGGCCTGATTGTTTGCTTCAGGTTTAAGCGCCGGGTTCCCTGCATACTCAAATCCATCGCGGCCAATCGTAAGGAAATTGATATAACGCTCGGTTACATCAGGGCTGCGAACTCCGCGGCCCACAAACAGTCCTAAGGTTTGCGAACGGCTGATCACTTTGGTTACACCGCCACTCAAACTAATGTTGAAGTGATTTGAATCTACATCGCTGCCTGCAAATCTCGGTGCTGGATCGTTGGCCGTTGCAACGTTATAATCTGCTCTGGCACCGAAAGTAAGTGTGTAGCTGTCTATGAAATGCTCAGTACCTGCAAACAATCCGGCATTAGTGATTGATGCATCCTGCCACAGATTATAGGTCATTTGATTGCCCATTTGGGGGCCCATTTTCACCGTTACAAACCGTGTACCTGATACATCCTGCTGATCTAAACCTGCGGCAACAGTCCATGTGCCGGAATTGAACAGGCCGTTTATTTTTGAATGGAACCCAAATGTTACCGTTTCAGCGAGAGCTACTGCATCCCGCATGGAAAACATCTCAGCGCGGTTGTGATTGTTCATTTCATGATCAACCAGGCTCCAGTAGCCATTAACCTCTACCGACCGCAATGAGTTTGGATTAAGTGGTGTCCATTTATAACCGGCTTTTGCTTTATAGGTGTCATCAACGGCCATATCCATTCCGAGTGCGGGAAAATCTGCATCTCTGATTACCGACTGAGACCACCCCCCGTAAATACGCTGGGATTGGGATAACCTATAGCCCAATTCGGCACCGGCATCGAAAGAACGAAAGCCAGCTTTTATGCTTTCACCACTGCCACTGGTGTAATCATCGGTAGAGGAATAACCACCTGTAACCAGGAAATCCCAGTTTGGTGAGCCACCCATGATTCGCATATCGGTTTTTTGATGGCCGGTATTGGTTTCGTAGCCGGCACGGAAATCTCCATTTAAACCAAATGAAGTATATTCCTGAGGCTGTAATCGAATGAAGTTTACGGTACCGCCAAAAGATGGCCCGTATTGAAGAGCGTGTGGCCCCCTGTGAATTTCTACCCTTTCAATATCAGACAGGCGAATGTGCGATGTAGGCGGATCCATCCTGTTAGGACAGGCTGCTGCCGTGGTTGTTAATCCATCAACACGAATGTTGAGACGGCTTCCGCTTAACCCCCGTAATACGGGATCAATCCCAAAACCACCTCTCCGAATTCCGGACGCATTCCCCGCATTACGTAAAAATGCTCCGGAATCTACAGGCAGAAATGTGCCTTGAACGGCATCCATTTGTGATGAGGGTGATTGCATCGGCCGGTTAGAAATTACTGTGATTGGACTCATCATTTCCGGTGCTGGATTCATAGGAATAACAATTAATTCGTTGAGGCCTGATCTGTTCAGTATTTCATTAGCGGGGCGATACCCGATGTGAGTTACACGAATAGAAAATTGCTCCTCGTCAGAATCGGTGAAAAATTGAAAGCTTCCGTTTTCATCTGTAATAGTTACCATGTTTGTGTTTTGCAACCGTACATGTGCGCCAATTATTGGCTCATTAGTATCAACAGCCACTATTTTTCCGCTGATTTCTATTAATATCTCTGCATCATCAGAGTATGCAGATACAGTTTGTACCATTCCTGTGCTCACTAGACAAAGTGAGAACAGCATGGCTATTTTTTGAAAAATTGACATAGTTCATCTGTTAAATTTTTTGGAAAGATTTTGCTGCTCTGTTTCCGGCAGCTGCGGATTTAGAAGTGATGAACTACGCTTTGGGCGGGTGGAAGATATCGTCTAAATCAGGATCAAGGGTATCACTATTCTTAACAAAAATTTCTGAACCTGTTCGCTTGGGTAGAAGATAAAGTGCCGGATTCAGCATCGCTGCTTTATCGAGGGTATTGATCATAGCAACCGGCGATTGTGCTGCGGTATCGGCACTACAGCTGCAAACCGATGGTTTATCGCGCTGTGATTTTTGTTTGGTAGTTGCGTTTTTCTGTGAATCACCAAAATCAACGATACACATGTTTGGGTCATCATCTTCTGTTGATGTAGTTGAGCAGCAATCAATACAAGTACAAAAATGGGAAGCTTTTTGAAAGTCGGTTACAAGCACATATCCAAGCATGGCAACTTTGCTAATCTCTGATACAGACAACAGCATGAGTATAGCAAGCGATATGTGAATGACTCGTTTCAATATTTTAAATTTATATATTAAGATAAACTTATCTTAAATTAAGGTCAATGAATTAGACACATTTGGCAAATAGATAGCAAGTCTATGTTAATCTATTGCGAAGATGCCTGTATCTCTTTGAGTTTATTTACAGCCCGCTCATTCAGGTTTTTGAAAATCTCTTCTGAAATATCGCCAACTGTATATTTCAATTTTAGCCAAATGATGTAGGTAGCCATCACATCTTCGTAGCAGTAGTGCTCTATCTCTGCAAGCTTGCCCTCGCGAAACATGGCGAGTACTTCGTTGCCCTCGGCTGTTTGTTTGAAGGGGATGTCTATCAGAATACCCAAATGCTTTAATTTTGGGTAAGAGCTCGCTCCATAATTACTGAACTCGTCCATCAAATCGGTATTTACTCTGCTGAACCGGTAACGAATATCGTAATGATTGAGGCGGAGCGGCATTTGTAAATTATGCTTCATGGCCCTGTAGGTGAGAAGAGGAAGGTCAAACCCGCGGCCATTGTGGTGAATAAGGCCGAAGTCTTTGTAGGTAAGCAGGGCATCGAACAGTTTTATAATCCCCTCTTTTTCATCAACTCCGTTCCAGCCCGTTTTTTGTACCGGTTTCCCGGTATTTTCAACCCAAAGCCCAACCCACGATACCATTTTGTGATACATAGGCGGTAAAAAACCGGATGCATTTCTCGCCAGCTCTTCGCTTGCTTTCAGCAAAAGGTCATCTTCATTGCTTTCGCTGTCTGCAAGCACGCTTCGGATAAATTCAAAATCAGGAATGGTTTCTACATCAAATACAAAAAGCATATCACTCTCTTTGGTTCACGGTTTTATGAGAAGTTGCGGTTTGATAGCCATATCTGCAAATCAATTTTTGGATCGTTCACCCGCAGTATTCTTCATGAACTGCTCTCTAAAACCGGCTTCATCAACATTGTGGCCAAGCAGATACATGGTTTTGGTGATGGTTGCTTCCATTGTCATCTCCCCGCCACTGAGCCCCCCAAGTTTAAGTAGTTCTCGTCCGCTGCTGTATTGCGAAAGGTCAACAGCATCATACGGTGCCTGAGAATTGATAATCACATGGCAATTCGAATCTCTGCATTTCTCCGCAAACGGCAATAGGCTGTATTTACCTTTAATGGGAATATTCCCAATCCCAAAAGCTTCAAAAATAACCGCTTTGGTTCTCTCAAGGTTTATACAATCGAGCATTTCGGGATTCAGGTTTGGGAACACTTTGATTACATGAACTGAATCATCAAAAAGGGGGGAGCAGGTAGCTTCTACGTTTACATCTTTTCTAACATATTTCGAAAAATTAATCTTAATCCCTATCTGCGCAAGCGGCGGAAAGTTTGGCGATGAAAATGCATCGAAATCACCAATACTCATTTTGGTACTTCTGTTACCTCTGAACAGATGGTCGTTAAAACAGATGGCAATTTCGCTGATGGGGTGGGTTGCCATTTCAACGGCATTCACCAGGTTTCGGCGGGCATCACTGCGGATGTTACTCATAGGTACCTGGCTGCCGGTGAAAATTACAGGAATATCAAGATTTTGCAGTACGAAAGAGAGAGCAGATGCTGTATACGCCATGGTATCGGTGCCGTGTAGCACCACTATTCCATCAAAGCTTTTACGCTTTTTGAAAATCTCTTCGGCAAGCAGTTTCCAGTGCGTATGGTTCAGGTCTGAACTATCTTCAAAAAAAAGGTTCTCAACTTCGATATCGGCAATTCGGCGTAGCTCTGGCATCTCCTTGTATATAACATTCAGCCATTTATCTGTATTGATTTGAGCGCCGCCGGAATCCAGCTGCATGGCTATGGTACCACCGGTTTGAAGAAGTAGAATTTTTTTCATGGGTTGAATAGTAAAAATTAAATATTAAGCTCGTAAAAGCTGATATTTTTAAAAATAATTTATGATTTTAATTAATGGTTTTTCATTTTAAATAGATAACTAAAAAAGCACGTCCTACTGTAACGGGAACGATAGAAATAACTAAGATTGGAGAAGTAAATGAAAGTATATGAATCAGGAAAAATTAGAAATGTAGCTCTTTTAGGGCACTCGGGTTCAGGTAAAACAACACTCGCAGAAACAATGATTTTTGAGTCGGGTACATCGCACAAAAGGGGGAGTGTTGAAGCAAAAAACACATTTTCAGACCATTGGGAAATAGAAAAAGAGAAACAAAAGTCCATTTTTGGAGCACTGCTTCATCTCGACTGGAGAGGTACTAAAATAAATTTATTGGATAACCCCGGCTCAAGCGATTTCTGGGGGCAGGTTTCAGAATCGTTTTATGTGGCCGACACAGCCATGTTTGTACTGAATAGTGAGGCAGGGGTTGAGGTTGGCACGGAGGCTTTTTGGAAAGCAGCCGAACGCGAAGGGATTCCCTCCATGCTGGTGGTAAATAAGCTCGACAGTGATAAATCAAACTTTCAAAATACGGTTGATATGGCCAAGGAGCGCTTTGGCCGCGGTGTGGTTGTGGTGCAATATCCCTACAGTGAAGGGGAAGATTTTCACGCCATTATTGATGTGTTGAAAATGACCATGTATGAGTTTCCTGAGGATGGCGGCCGGCCGGATAAACTCCCAATTCCCGAATCGCAGCGGGCACAGGCAGAACTGTTGCACAACGAACTGGTTGAGACTATCGCCGAAAATGATGAAACCTTGCTCGACCTCTATTTTGAAAATGGTGAGCTGGATGAATATCAAATGATTGACGGCCTGCAGACCAGCCTACTAAACCGCGATATTTTCCCGCTCTTCTGTGCATGCGCATCAAAAAATATGGGTACCGGACGGATTCTTGGGTTTCTTGGCAATGTGGCTCCCTCACCGATTGATCGAGAATTGGTTTTGAAAAACGGTGATCCTTACAAGCCAAGTGCAGATCAACCGCCATCATTTTTTGTATTCAGAACAAGCTCCGAACCCCATGTTGGCGATCTTACCTACTTTAAGGTTACGGGTGGTTCAATCAAACCAGGCATGGACCTGGAAAGCCGCAGAACTTCCGACAGCCTTCGGATGGGTTCCCTCTACATCAACCAGGGAGGAAAAAGAATTGAAGTACCCGAAGTGAAAACAGGTGACCTGGCTGTAGCGGTAAAACTTAAAGATATGCTGCCGGGTGATACGGTTACTGAGAAGAACAAGAACATTGAGTTCTCCGAAATTACCTATCCCACAACCACCATGCGAGTTGCTGTTAAACTTAAGAAGGAGGGAGAGGAAGATAAACTTGGCGGTGCACTGAATCAGATTCAAAAAGAGGATCCATCCGCCAGAATTGAGCACAGCCAGGAACTGCAGCAAACCATCATACACGGCCTTGGTGAAGAACATCTTGGCGTTATTTTGCACTTGTTGAAAGAGAGGTTCAAGCTGGATGTTGAGTTTATCAAACCAAGAATTCCGTACAGAGAAACTATCACAAAACGCGTGGATTCTCAGTACAAGCACAAGAAGCAGAGTGGTGGCGCAGGGCAGTATGCCGAGGTTTACATCTCCATAGAGCCATGGGAAGAGGGCATGCCACAGCGTGATGACCTGAACGTGCGGGAGGTACAAGAGATAGACCTGGAGTGGGGCGGCAAGCTGGTATTTCAGAACTGCATTGTTGGCGGAGTGATTGATAACCGGTTTATGCCGGCCATTCTCAAAGGCGTGATGGATAAAATGGCAAATGGCCCGCTTAGCGGCTGCCGTGCACGAGATATTCGAGTATCGGTTTATGATGGCAGCATGCACTCGGTTGATTCGAACGAAGCCGCGTTTAAAACAGCCGGTTTAATGGCATTCAAAGACGGTTTTCTGAAAGCATCACCGCAGCTGATGGAGCCACTCTATGAGATCGAAGTTACTCTGCCGTCCGTTTATATGGGTGATGTGATGAGTGATTTGAGCTCCCGGCGAGGGCAGATTCTTGGTATGGATTCGGAAGGGTCTATTCAGAAAATCAAAGCAATTGTGCCTCTGCAGGAGCTTGACCAATACACCACCCGGCTCAAATCGATGACGCAGGGAAGCGCCAACTACTCCCGAACGTTTTATGACTACGGGCCTGTGCCACACGATATTCAAAAACGGGTAATTGAAGAGACTCTTGCAGCCGAAGCTTCATGATATACCAAGCAATCCGTGCAGATTATAACGCCCTCATTTCTTTCCCGGAATGAGGGCTTTCGGAAAACCCTGGAACATTTGGGTTGATACCGGAGGTACCTTCACGGATTGCATAGGTGCCGATCCCGATGGCAAGCTTCACTCAGCTAAAGTTCTTAGTAATAGTTCACTTCGCGGAGAACTGGCCGCCCGGCTGGGCGAGAGGCGTTTCCGAATTGATTGCCAATGGAATGCCCCGGATAATTTTATAAAAGGGTTGAACTTTTTTCTGCTCGGTGAAAGTAAATCAACGGTTGTTCTCTCTTATGATGCTAAAGAGAATATCATTGAATTGCAGGATGAAATTGCTACGAGAAATTTTCCGGCATCTTTTGAAGTTCGATCTGATGAGGAAGCTCCCATTCTCGCTGCCAGGCTGCTCACAAAAACATTGCCAAACCACCCACTACCGGCTACAAACCTGCGCCTTGCAACCACGCTTGGCACTAATGCACTGTTGGAGAGAAAAGGCACCCCGCCGGTTTTATTCATTACAGAAGGGTTTGAAGATTTGCTCATCATTGGCAATCAACAACGAAGGGATCTCTTTGCACTTGAAGTAATAAAATCACCCGTGCTATATGATCAGGTAGTTGGAGTGCCGGAGCGGATGGATGCAGAGGGTAATGTGATCCATGAGCTGGAAAAAGATGAGGCTGCAAAAATCGCAAACAATTCCCTGAACAACGGAGCTGATACTGCCGCGATTGTATTGATGAACAGCCCGAAAAACAGCTCACATGAAATCAGGCTGAAAGAAATCTTAGCTCAGAGTGGTTTCAATCATATATCTGTTTCTACGGAGCTGTCTGATGCGATCCGCATTCTGCCACGTGCTGAAACAACCGTTGTGAATGCGTATCTGTCGCCGGTTTTAAACAGCTATCTCAATTCCATCAGCGAGGCTGTTCCATCCGGAGCCATTCATGTAATGACCAGTTCCGGTGGGCTTAGCTCAATTAGTAATTTTCAGCCAATAGATAGCCTGCTGAGCGGCCCTGCGGGTGGTGTGGTTGGGGCAGTATCCGCATCAAAAAAAGAGGGTTTTAATGAAATTATTTCTTTTGATATGGGCGGCACAAGCACGGATGTAGCCCGCTATTCAGGAAGATATGATTATGTATTTGAGCATAAAGTTGGCGATGCACACTTAGTTTCGCCGGCCGTAAATGTTGAAACAGTAGCTGCAGGAGGTGGATCGGTGTGCTACTTTGATGGGCATAAACTCTGCGTTGGCCCCGAAAGTGCCGGTTCATACCCCGGTCCGGCTTGCTATGGGGCTGGTGGGCCGTTAACCATAACCGATGTAAATGTTCTTCTGAACCGGTTAAGCCTTGATAACTTTCAGATTCCCATCAACATAGCAGCGGCTGAGGAAAAGCTTGCGGAGATCATACAGCAGATTGAAAAAGCACTTTATAAGAAACAGGACAGAGAGCAGATACTGAACGGTTTCCTGACGATTGCGAACGAAAAAATGGCAGAGGCGATCCGGAAAATTTCTGTTAAGAAAGGATATGACATCAACAATTATACACTCACGGCTTTTGGTGGTGCAGGCGGCCAGCATGCTTGTGCCATCGCATCCATTCTGGGCCTAAAAAAAGTACTGATTCCTCCATATGCCGGCTTACTCAGCGCCTATGGCCTTGGAATGGCTCAACCGGAAGAGTTTTCATCAAAACAGATCTTACAGCCGCTTGAAGAGTGTAAGGCTCACATTGACGGTTGGATTTTGGAATTATCAAAACTCGCGAAAGAGCGGCTGAAGGAGTCATTTCCCGGCTATGATGGTGACGTAGCCATCAACAGGAAAATAGTGTCATTACGCTTTTTTGGGCAGGATAATAGTATTGACATCGATGTATCAGATGGTGAAGATATTTTCGAAAGCTTCAAAAAAAGTTACATCAACCAATTTGGGCACTGGCTGGAAGGCCGCTCTGTAGAGGTTGAATCGATTAGAGT
>SLLL01000049.1 GCA_007134085.1 Balneolaceae bacterium | reverse complement strand
TGGGATCACGAATTGACGCAGCAGGGGATGAAGCTGACGAAAGCCTTACCAACGCATATGATGAACTTCGTGGGGAGAGGTCAGAACTTGATCGTGCTATTGATGATGTTCAGCGGGCATCCGAGGATACATGGGCATCTGTAAAATCCGGAGCTGAAGACGCGTACGATGCTATATCATCCACATTTAATGAATGGATGGAAGATATCAAGGAACTATTTTAGTACAGTCCTGCAGGATCTGATATTACTCTACGTATCGGATTGAGCCATTTTCGGAGAACAAACACAATGATGGCGCAGCATAGAGCAATGTTGCGCCATCTTTTTATTTTGGAAGGTATACCTTAAAGATTGAGCCTTTGTTTACTTCACTCTCCACCTCAACACGCCCGCCCATAGATTCTATCTGATTTTTCGTGATAAATAGTCCTACACCCCGTGCATCACTATTGCCGTGGAAAGTTTTAAACATTTCAAACAGTTTACCACCAGTCTTTTCAAGATCAATACCTAAGCCATTATCCTCGAAAGAAATAACTTTATAATTCTCAGTTTCACCGGTTGAAATATGAATTACCGGCTTTCTTTCCGGTGAGCGATACTTTATCGCATTACTAATGAAGTTGTGAAATATGCTGTCTAAGTAGGCAGGTACTGCATTTACAGTTTCATCATCTTCTACATTAAAGTTAAGTTTGGCTCCGGCCTCATTAACTATTGCATTTAAATTCCCAACTGCCATTTGAAGGGTTTCTTTGATGTTCACCTGTTTTTTCGTTTCGCTTGTTTTTGTGTTCGCTTCCACAATGTCATTAAGATTTTCAACTGTATCATTGAGATTTTTTGTTGCAGTTAAAAGCATATCAATAAACTGTTTTATTTCTTCGGGGCTCTCCTCATCTTTTAAAAGCTCCATAATCATGGAATAATTACCGGCATGGCCTTTTAAGTTATGCGAAACGATGTGGGCAAAGTTCAGCAGGCGTTCATTTTGATCTTTGTTAATGTCAAGCAAATGTTCTAACTCATTCTCTCTTCGTTTCAGCTCTGTGATATCACTTGCAATTCCCAGGTAACCGTTTAGCTGGCCATCTACTCCTTTAATTTCTGTTATGGTAAGCTGAACCGGGAACTTCGACCCATTTTTTCTTACAAATACCCACTCTTTCGTTGTAAACTTCTGTTTACTTGCAAAGTGTTTTAATATGTCGAAACCATTTACGTCAATACTTTCATCATTAAACAGCTCATTTTTTCGTTGTTGTAACTCTTCATTAAGATGGAATTTTACAGGTGTCTTTTTCCCTACTATTTCTTGAGCCGTGTAACCCAACAGGTTTTCTGCGCCTTTGTTAAATGAGGTTATCAACCCGTTTACATCTGTACCTACAATTGCCACCCGGGTGCTTGCATCCAGAATGCTTTTTAGTTTATCCAGGGTTTCACTTAATTCCTGCTGTGCCGCTTTTTCCCGGGTAATGTCTGTAATCTGTGAAATAAAGTAGGGTTTTCCTCCAATTTCATCTTTAATTAAAGAGGCTGCAAGGTGTGCCCAAACATACGATCCATCTTTATGGATATAGCGTTTATCCATTATGTAGTAATCGCGTTTGCCTTCAGCCAGCTCCTTTATCAACGGCTCATTCCCTTTCAGGTCATCAGGATGAGATATATCCCTGAAATTCTTGTTTTTTAGTTCTTCATTGGAATAGCCAAGTATCTCTTCATACGCTTTATTTACTTGAATGTATTTTCCCTCCATCGAAATGATAGCCATTCCATTCGCTGAATATTCAAATGTTTTTCTGAACTGTTCTTCGCTCTTTTTCAGCTTAATTTCGCTCTCTTTACGTTCAGTAATATCAACTGTGATACCTACAATTGCCTCAACCTCGCCTTCTTCGTTTTTAAGAGGAATTTTTGATACGAGTGCCCAGCGTCCATTGCCCATATCGTTTTCGAGTTCCCGCAGGCTTACTCCTTCATTCAGAACTTTCAGGTCTTCAAGCAGATAATTGTTTACAATTTCCAAGTCGTACAGCTCTTCATCCGTTTTGCCTAAAACCTCTTCCTCTTTTTCATATCCGGAATATTTAACTTCAGCTGGATTCGCCAATATCTTTCTGCGATGTTTATCCTTCATGTAGATGTTCACCGGTACGTTATCAATAATGGTGCGAAGCAGGTTTCTCTCTTCCGCTCGTTTTCTATTCGCCTCAACTTCATTGGTTACATCGAAAATTGCGCCAATTAGCTTTGTACTTCCGTTTTCAGTTTTTGTAAAGACGTTTCCTTTCTCCCTTATCCACCTGGTTGAGCCATCTTTATGGCTAAGCCTGTACTCGATTTGCCAGGAATTATTTTTATCATTAGCGTTATGAACTTTTGAGATGACACGTTCAAAATCATCTTTATGAAGCAATTGCTTTATGCTAATTTCGTCATCATTCAGAAATCTATCAGGAGAATAACCGGTGATTTCAAGAATGTGAGATGAGATATAATCAAGTGAAAATATCTTTTCTTTACCCGATGTTGTAATTGTGTACTGATATGTAGCTCCCGGAATATTTTCCACAAGCATTTCAAACCTGTTTCGGCTCTCTTGTAGTTCTAATTCTGCTTTTTTTTGGTTGTCTATATCCTGTATTGATCCATACAGCCTAACACAAGTACCATTAAAAAGCTCCGCATTACCAATGGATCGTACCCAAATCTCCCTGCCTTTTGCAGTAACCAACTTCAGTTCAAGATCATAAGGAGTACCGTCTTTGAATGCTTTTTTTACGGCTTCTGCAACTTTATCACGGCTGTTGTCTTCTGCATAAAAATTGATTGCCGTTGATATGTCTGGTTGATAATCATTCCCTACTTCATGAATTTTTTTTGTGGTTTCACTCCAATATAATTTTCTGCTCTCAACTTCTACTTCCCAATACCCTATGTTGGCACCTGCATTACATTTTTCGAGAAATTTCTCTTTACGCACCTGTTCACTGATATCAATATGGGTTCCCAGCATTCGAACAGGTTTTCCACCATCATCTCTGATTGCCATACCCGCGCAACGAATCCAAACGGTATGGCCTGCATTGTGTTTATAGCGGATTATTTCATCGAATCGGGTATCCGGGTTAGCTAAGTGTTCATGAATTGCCTTTTCCACCCTGGCAAGGTCTTCCTTGTTTACAATGTCTTTCCATGCCGACATTTTATGGGGCATTTTTTCGGGGTCGTATCCCAGTGTGGCCCAAAAGCTCTCACTCATCCACTCATTTTCAGGATTTTCAAGATCCCAGTACCACACCCCATCAAGTGATACATTCTGGAAGAAGTTCAGGATTTTATCGCCGCCCCGAACCAACTCATATAGTTCTTTTTGTAAATAGTTCATCTTTTTCTCTCGTATGATGTTGAGCATAGTTGTTGCCATACGTATAAAGGGAATATAACACTATTAAGATTAAAATATCTTAATATATTATTTAGTGCCATTCCGTTTTTAAGAAGAGCCAACTGTAAACTATCGCTCATCCCAGCCCGGGGTGGGAAACCGGGGCTGATGTGTGGCAACATCATCCGGCCAAACGATCACTTTTTCGCCATCCTGCCATTGTATGAAAAGCCCTTTGTTGGCGGTTTGATATCCTCTCTCATCTACAGCATAATCACCAAAAATGGTTTGTGTTTCCATGGCAAGAAGTACATCTCGAAGTGCATCTGAATCGAGAGAACCGGCTTCTTCTACTGCTTTGGCAAATAGTTTGCAGCTGCCATAAGCACCCGCAGCATGGAAGCTTGGGTCGGTGCCGAAACGCAACCTGAAAGCTTCAGTAAATTCAGATATGCCGGGATTTTCCAGTGTTGGCTCCCAAGCAGAAAGGCCGTAAACATATTCGGCAAGCTCTCCCAGATCGTCTCTGAACTGCACCACAGCTCCCGATGTACCAAACATTTTCACGTTCACATTGTTCTCTTTCATTTGCTGTACAAACGTAACAAAATCGCCTAGTGATGATGCGGCCATTGCAATCACATCAACTTCTGCATGTTCGATCATGTTTAATATCGGACCAAAATCCGGATTACCCGATCTGTACGTATAGATCACTTTTACATCCATTCCTCTGCTGCGTGCCATATCCGAAGCGCCGAATCCGGCAGCTTTTGGAAAAAGTGCATTTTCCTGGATTACAGCTACAGAAGATAGCCCGTTTCTGTCGGCAATATCAATCAGCCCTGCCAGAAAGAGCTCTGCCGGTGGCAGCACCATAAACAGATACTCGCGCCCCTGTTCCCAAATAGAAGTAGTTGCTGCAAGTGGAGAGATGTGAACCATTTTATGGCGTTCCGTAACCGGCGCAACAGCTTCGGTTAGCGTTGAGCCGTAAGGGCCCATAATTGCATCAACACGATAATCTGTAATCAGTTTCTCATACAGGTTTATGGCTGTTTCGCTGTTTGATTCATCATCATAAATGATAAATTCAACATTTCTGCCCAGCAAGCCGCCTTGCTCATTAATGTGCTGCTCGCAAAGCAGATACCCGTTTTTCGCCGCAATTCCCTGCGTGGCCAAAGAACCGGATTGCGACATGGTTGCCCCAATCTGTATCGGTTCGTCGGAGTTAGTTGAGAAAATCAGAAATAGTGAAACCGCAGAGATTAAAAATACAGTTATTAAATTTTTAGCTGAAGATGATATCTGTTTCATGTCAATATTGGTTAAAAAAGGTGGATATGATCGAAGTAGTTTAAAAATGCTGTAAAATACTACTCAGTTCACGAAAAATGTTTCGGTATGCTATGAGTATAACTCAACTGCGCTCTCTTCACAAAACTTTGGAGCCGTTATTTTTTCTGAAATGTGTAAAATATCCTCGGGCCGGTAAATGTCCACAAGGGAATAAGCACCCACAAATTCCCTGAAAATATATTGTAGTGTTGAATAATTTCAGCAATACTTTGCTCGGAGAGAGTAAGGCCTATTATCGTTTCGAAAATGAGTGTTAACATCAGCCAAATGGTGCCTATTTTCCATGCCTGTTTTGATGATTCAATAGGCCAATTCAATGTTAGAAACCTGTACCATGCTGCAAAAAAGAGAATCAGGGTGATTGTGGATATTTGGTGTGCTGCCAGTTCACTAACCAATCTGGCATAGCCAAAATCACGAATTGTACCGTTGATTATTGCAATAACCATCATCCCGAACCAAGCAAAACTGTACTTTATTAACATTGTTTTGAGTTGATGATTAACAATTCCTATTTCAAACCTGAGGCTGTAAACTCTTCTACTTTGAGTGACTTATCAATATAAGAGCCGTGCCAGTTTCGCGAGCCAGTTTTTGGGGAAGCTCTCCAAATGCCCTTCTGTTTGGCCCTGGTTTTCCGAGCCCCATTACAAGTAGGTCATATTCGTGGGTTAGTTTGGTAAGTTTTTTCTCCACATTGTTTTCCGGTATCACCAGAGTTTGAGGATTACCGGGGATGATGCGGCCGGCAAACTGCTTAAGGCTGTTTTCAATGGAAGCCAGTTTTTTAGACGGTGTATTTTCGGGCACCATCTGTACAAAAGTAATATCGGGCTGGGTGGTTCTCCATAAGCTTCCAAGCACACGTGCTCTCAGGGCATCGTGCTCGCCCGTGCCGCGAACGGGTACAAGTATTTTACCGGCATCCTTAATGTTCCATCCGCTGTAGGGTGTTCGGAAAACAACCACATCGCATTGTACTTCGGAAACCAGCTTCTCGAGATTATCTGCTGTTTGAGTGTCACTTAAATAACTGAGGCCAAGCAGTAAACTTCGGCACCGGTGAACTTTTGCAACACGGGCAATTTCACCCCAGCGCTCATCGGCAATGGTAGCGAGTGCATCGGGGCGTAGGCCTGAATCGAACGAGGCTGATAGGGCTTTTCGAAGTGCATCTTGCGAGTTTTCCAATTTATGCTCGGTTTCATCCCTTTTTTCACCAGGGGTAACAATTGATAGCAGCAGCACACGCCCAACCTGTGGAGGTGCCAGAGAGTTGGCTACAAACACCATTGAATCGGCATTGGCAGGGTTTGCAATTGGTACCAAAACCAACGGGCTCAATCCCCTCAGGCGAATAATATCCGGATTGAGGGCTTCTTCGGATGCATCAATAACCTTTGCCCTCTGCACAAAAAAGAAAACGAAGAGAAAGCTTCCCAATACCAGCCAGATTATGGAAATAATGCCTGCAGCCGGAACGGCTACTGCCTGAAAGAGAGCCAGCCCAACACACGCTGAAATTCCAATTATGGGAAGCGCCGGGTACATCGGCACGCGAAATGTGAACGACTGCTTAAAACTTCGCTTTCTCATCAGCATGTTAATTCCCTGCGCCAGCGCAAAAGTAATTAAAAAGATAAGGCTGGATGCAGCGCCGGCAGCGGCAACATCGGGCAGGGCTAACACAAGTACACCAACAATTGCTCCTGTTACATAAATAGCAATCACGGGCGTACCATGTTTTTCATCAATCACAGATAGCTGGTGCGAAAGGGTTCTGTCTCTCGACATTGCCAGCGCAATTCTTGAAGCGGCAAAAATATTTGCCTGCAGCGCAGAGAGCATTGAAAAAATACCGGCTACCATCACCAGCCAAAACCCGAACGATCCAAGAAAGTTTTGCGCTGCAACAGCTACAACCGTTTCGGGGTAAAGTGCACTTACTTCAGCAATAGATTCGCCGGGGTTCATCCCTACGGTTGATACCACAAACAGTAACGGAATGTAGATAGTAAGGCCTATGGCAAGAGTTGCCATCATCGCTTTTGGTATGGTTTTTTCGGGTGATTTGATCTCACCTGATGCTGCCGCAATCAGGTCAAACCCCTGCAGGGCAATAAATGTGTATCCCATCGCGGCGATCAATCCGGAAAATCCGCCCGTAAAAAAAGGCCCTAAACTTTCGCGCACATGTGATACTGGCGTGGTAAAAAATGCTGCTAACCCACCTGCAATCAGTACAGCAAAAACCACAATCTTGCCAATATTTATAAAGGAACCACCACCTCCCGATGTTCGGGTTAACTGCACTACATAAAATCCAAGAGCACCAAGTGCCAAAATGGTGGATAACCAGGCAAGGTTACTGCTCCCTGAAAGTGCCGGTATAACCTGCTGCAGAGAAAAAACAGCAAAAGCCCCAAAACCAAGTGCATACAGTACCGCCGCTACAATTGAGGCAAACCAAACCACCCAGCCAACGCCAAATGCTACATTCAAAGAGAGGGCTTTTTTGGCAAATGTGTACGTTCCGCCCGACTGCGGATGAGCTGCAGCCATCTCTGCAAAGCTGAGGGCGATAATTAGGGCAATTACCCCATTCAGCAGAAAAGCGAGTATAGCAGATGGCCCCGAAACAGAAAATGCCACACCGGCAAGTGCAAGAATCCCCCCGCCAACCATTGCCCCAACACCTATACCTGTAGCCCCGGTTAAACCAATGGTTCTGTTTTGAGTGCCTGTATTCTCCATGGTTTAATCTACCAGTTCGAGCAGCTCTTCGGGTACATCAATTTCCATTCTGAGCAGGGAAGAGGCATGGGTTTTTCCCTGCGCATCAATTTTAAGCGATACAGTTCCGCCGCCGCCAAGGCTTTCATTCAGTATAAAATTGAGGGCACCAATGTTGGGCAGTTCATAGCGCTCAACCTCACCTTTGCAGATGTGTTTCATGTGTTCTTTTACACGGGTAACTGTGAGTTTTTCTCGCAAGAAAGGATAAATTTTTGGGTGGCGGGCAATGATACCAACATTACTTCCATTTCCTTTATCGCCGCTTCGGCCATGTGCTATTTTTAGAAGATGTACTCTTTTCATGATTTTTTTTGGAAAGATGGAAAGGCAGAGAGCAAAAGGCAAAAGAAAAATCTGAAAATAATTATTTACTCAGTCGGTCAGATAATAAACAATGGTTGAAACCACCCTCACATTTTTTATGTGTGGATTGTTATTATCGCGGTCGGATATAGTAAACTGCCCCTGGCTTGCCGTTTTGATTTTTCCAAGTTTACTGTCTGAATCCTCAGCGAATTTTTCAGCTACTTTCCGGGCTTCTATTGTGGCTTCTTCTATCATTTCCGGCTTTATTTCATTCAGCCTGGTGAACATATATTCTGTGCGAAACTGGTAATCGTCCCCAGAGATGATTACACCTCTCTGGCCAAGTTCACCAACTTTTCTCATTACATCCCGCACATGCTCCACATTGTTAGAATAGACTGTTATAGCCTGCGATGCTATATACCGAAACTGCGCCCCACTGTCGCCACCCCAGCGCTGTGCCTGCCTGTCGGTAACAATGGGTACATCTGTGGATATTTCATCCTCACTGATACCGTTCTCCATGAGAAACTGCCTTGTTATTTTAGCATTCTCTTCAAGCTGGGTAAAAATTTCATCCCGGTTGTTGCTGGCGAGTGTAAACTGCAATGGCCAAATTACAACATCCGCCATGTGCTCTTGTTCGGCAAGCCCCCTCACCGTTACGGTTCTTTCATAATCTTTAAACGTTTTAACCGAGTTGTTAATGAAAAAGCCCAGAACGATCAAACCTGCTAACAGACAGATTCCTACAACGGCAAAGCCAAAATGATTACTGTTTTTCATATTGTTCTTATTTAAAATGGTTTTTGATGATGTTTACGTTTTTGAACAACAACGGCTATTTATGTTCCTCTTCTCTCTTTAAATGAAAATTATTTCCTTTACTATGCCGCATCTGATGGTGTACCAGCTCATCCTTATTAATCCTGAATGTATGAAATCCAAGAGCCAGGATATAGAGCATTAAAGAAAGAGCGGAAAAAAAATTCACTTTATGTGTAACATATTTTTTACATCACGTAAAAAAAACTATACCTACAATTAAATCACTCTTTTATGTCGAAACAAGAAATTTTATCCTGGACCTCAATCGCCACAACACTCTCTGTACTTTTTTTCTATCTGCTTTTTACTATTGGCTGGCCTGCATTTCTTCCTGATTTTTCAGGCAATATGGCAAAAATCTTTTTTAACCTGTTTATAATTGCCGTAGTTGTAGAAATTATTGTTAATAGTGTTACGTCAAAAAAATCTGTAGATAAAGACGAGCGCGATTTTATGATAGAAGCACACGGTTTTCGGTATGCTTATAATTTCCTGGTAACTGTATTTCTAATATTTATTGGCCATCTTTTTATAACACCCTTTTTTATTGAAACAGCAGATCAATATGCCTTTTTAAGCATTTCAACAAGTACCATACATGTTCTCTTTATCTCTTTGCTTCTTTCTAACGCCATTAAACGTGGTGTGATGGTTTATCACTACAAAAGAGCATGGTAATGGAAGAGAGCAGCATCACAAATAACATACGTGTTCTTCGGTTTCATCATGGAGAAATGACACAACAGGAGCTTGCAGATCTTGTTGGGGTTACCCGCCAAACAATCAATGCAATTGAGGCAGCAAAATATTCTCCTTCACTTGAACTGGCATTCAAAATTGCCGCTGTTTTTGAAAAACCACTGGAAGATGTATTTATATACAATAGGTGAAAAAACTCCACACGACCACTTCAACAGTGGCGGCCAGCAATTGTTTTGGAATCCGAAGATCCCGATGGGCAGTTCTCAGAGTTCATTAAACCTATTGCATTTATAACTTTAACTTAGAATTTGGAAATATTTTTGATTTTTAATCATAACCGACATTTGATACTACTTCCATTATTTTGGTAGACGGTTCAAAATCCACTTCATGCAGATCAATATATCGCCATTCTGCAAACCTACCAGAAAAATAGAAATTAAAGCCTCTCATAAAATCTGTTAGTTCTTCTTTCTTATCATCACCGTAAACTTCCAGAGGATAACATCCAGAATATGTTTTAGTATCTATGTGGAACAGTTCTCGCTCAATGTTTAATAAATTTCGTAATTCATTTCCAATTTCTTTGGGTTCTACATTCCAGCTCTTTCTGGACAACTGTACCACAATGATATTTTCATGGGGTACAAAAGCTCTATATATGTTTGATTGAATATTGCAACAATACCATAAATGGTTTTCAGGAAGGGTTTTGTTTGAAAAGAATATTAAAAACTTTGCATCACCTGAAACCAACTCAAATGATTTTTGAAGGTTGGTTACACCGAATAAATCATACAAAGGTATAGTGTAAATCAAATGATTATAATGAATTGTGTTATTTGATGTGTGAAGAGTTTTTTCCGAGTAGTCAATAAATTGAACCTGTTCTTGAATAACCGGGTACGGTTCATAACTTTTTAAATGCAAATAGTAAGGTGACAGTCCATTTACAAAACCAGCTTTTTGAAATTTTTGCCTTCCTGAACTATAATTTCTATTAACTTTTTTCTGAAGCTCAGTTAGCTGGTGTTCAAAAATAAGGCCTCCAAATTGTTTATAGCTCAGAATGTATGGGACGTTTGATTTTTGTTGATGTTGAAGCAGGTAATTATAGTAACAATTTTGATTTTTTGGATACTGTCTTTGTGCTCCATATAAATTCAATTTTTTAAGAGTTAATGGCCCTTTATCTATATGCTCTGTATTGAGTTTTTTCCACAATTCCGATTCGTAAACTGGAAATATTGGCAATAGGTTTACAGGTTTTCGAATTTCGGAATAAACCATTGGTTTTAATTGTCCATACAATTCGGTTCCAACTAATAAAACATCCCTACCTAATTTTTTTAAATTCAAATAATGTAAAAGTGCTGATGGGCCTGTCCCCACTATCATGTAATCAGATCTAATAACCATTATAGAATATTTACGAAAAAACCATACCAATTATTTTCTACGGATAAAGCGTCACCTATTATAGATAT